>JAEZAW010000345.1 GCA_023430315.1 Pseudomonadota bacterium
TCCTTGGCCGTATCGGGAATGATGATGCCGCCCGCCGACTTCTCCTCGGCGTCGATGCGGCGGACCAGTACACGGTCATGCAGGGGGCGAAACGTCATGTCTAACCTCCAATTGAGTGCCCTAACCATGTGTCAATCCGAGAGCAGGCCTCGCTTGAGCTCCCGCTCTCGGCTGGCGATGTAGGAGCAGTTTTGGCAATCGCAAGGGGGAACTACCAAAAAATTTCCGGCACCCCCTTGAAGGCAAAAATGGGCATTCCTAGCTCAGCCTCGGAGCGGCTGGACGGCCGCCCATACATCGGAAGAAAACCCGTATTTCCGTGGTTGTCGCTTCGCAAAGGAGGATAGCTATGGCGACACTCGATTTCGCTCCCCTCTACCGGTCGAGCATCGGCTTCGACCAGCTCCCGCACCTTCTGGCCCATGCGCTGCAGCGCGATGAAACGGGCTTTCCCCCCTACAACATCGAAAAGATTGCTGATGACCAGTATCGCATCACACTCGCGGTCGCGGGTCTGAGCCAGGACGACATCGAAATCGTCTATGCGCACAACATGCTGACCGTGCGCGGCAAGGCCCAGGAGACCGGTGCCAAGACCTATCTCTATCGCGGCATCGCGGGCCGCGCCTTCGAGCGTCAGTTCGACCTTGCCGAGCATGTCGAGGTGACGGGAGCCACGCTCGTGAACGGCCTTCTGGAGATCGCCCTGAAGCGCGAGGTCCCCGAAGCCTTGAAACCCCGTCGCATCCCGATCGGCGCGACGGTCTCCGCAGGGCTCGCCACGACGAGTTCGCCAGGGCCGGTCGGCCTCAAGGCGGCATAAGATACGACCATCGCACAAGCTACAGGAGAACAGCGATGATGAGCGCTGAATGCCTGACGCTCCGCGAGGCGCCCCCTCTCAGCCCATGGCCCGCCGTCTCGGCGGCGGGCCACCCGCCACTCATACCGCTGGCAGCCGGCGGACTGTCCGGCCGCCCTCGGTGCCGGATCTTTCCTGTCGGACGGCTATGGGTTCTTCAACTCGAGATTCCCGGTGGTGGCTGGCTCGGTGATGGTCCGTTTGAACCGCCACCGCGACTGAAGTTTTCCTCCCTTGCAGCCGCCGTCAATCACGCCGTCCTGCACGGTTACGACTACCGCATCATCACACCAGGCCCGGTCGCGTGCATCGCCGACGGCAGCCGTCGGGCAGCGCCTCGTACGTGTCAATCGCCTATCGAACTTGAAAGCATGGCAAAGGCATCGGAGCACTAAGATGAACGCCATGGAACGCACCCCGAGCTTTTCCTCGCGAACTTATATGGATCGTGACCTCAGCGGGAAAGCCATCCTCATCGTCGAGGGATCATTGCTTGCCGGCGCGGAGCTCGCGGATGCCTTCCGCCGCGCCGGCGCCGATGTTCAGCTCACCACGAACATCATCAATGCCTTCAACTTGCTCCGGCGCGAGCAGTTTGATGGCGTGGTGGTCGACTATGGCCGCCACAACGAGGCGTTCGATCTTTGTAGCGAGCTACGGGATCGAGGCGTTCCCTATATCTCCTGCGCCGCTCCGCACTGGCTTCAGAAGGCCGCGGTCAGAATCCGCGACGCGGATCACGCCGTGCGGCGACTGCAGAGCAAGATCTTCGAGCAGGTTGAGACGCAGCTGCCCGATCACCGGCGATCGAGAACACCGCCGAGAAAACCGGAGCTTTCTTATGCGTGATCGTTCCGATGAGAGGACGGCCAACTAGGCAGATAACGTCTGCGACGGCGGCGTCGCGCCCGCTCGCGCTTCGATCGAGGCAAGAGCGACGGCGCATAGCAGCGAGCACCTATCGCACTGCCATCGGAAGGATCGCGTTTTTCCTGTCAGTCCGCTCCATGCCTTCGTAGCCGGCAACCGTCGGTCCAAGTCGCCCGCGATGCGAAGCGATTGCATGTTTTTTTTATTCGGTGGGATCATCCGGCCGGTACAGTCAACATAACCTGCTCAAGTTCTGCGCGATGGTGGAATTGATGAGCAGGCGCGGACCAGAGCAGAGCATTGGACGATGGATCGCCATCCGGTGTCAGCCCGGACGAGGCTCTGCTCGAGCATTCTGCGGCACGAGGCGACCTGAAGTTGCGATTCCTCGATCAGCCTGTCGACTCTCGGCTTGCGCTCTCTACACGGCATGACGCGACCCCCACTCCCGTTATCTCTACGCAGATCCTACGTCCGCGCGAGCATCAGGCAAGAGGGCGTGAGCGGGCGGCCACAGCTTCAAATGTACCCCTTACCTAGCTCACAGTCTGCTCTCTTTGCGATCTGCGCTTCTGGTCAAAGCGGTCAGCAGTGCTTGCCGCACGCGGTCACTCGTGTATGGCTTCGTCACATACACGCCGTCCACCCCGGCGCTACCTCGCTCGCGCAGATCATAACCGCTGGCAAACACGACCGGCACCCCACGCTCAGAAAGTGTGGTGGCGATAGGAAAGCTCAGCCGACCGTTCAGGTTCACATCGAGGATGGCCACGTCGAATTGGCCTTCTTCGGCCTTCTTTGCGGCTGCATTCCAGGTCGACGCGACTTCGATCGACTGTACACCCATGTCCTCAAGCATCTGTTGAGCTTCGAGCGCAATTAGATACTCGTCCTCCACAAGCAGGACTGCAAGCGAAGCAAAAGACTTCATTCCGGACTCCTCAGAATGGGAATTTGATGGTGCAGCGCAGACCGTCGGCCTCAAGCCGATGCTCGCAATGGCCCTGGAGGTCATGCACAACGGCATTCTTAATCAGGCGCGTACCGAAGCTCTCCTTGACCGTGACCGCAAAGTTCCGCGGAACATCGCATTCCCGCCATTCGAGCGTGAGTTCTCGTCCCGCGCCATCCTCGCTGACAATCCAGTTCACTTCCAGCCTGGCTCCCTCATGCGCAAGGGCGCCGTATTTTGCTGCGTTGGTCGCTAGCTCGTGCAAAGTCAGCGTCATCGTGAGTGCGGGCTTTGGGGGAAGGAGAACGGGCGGGCCGTTGATCGTTATGCGTTCCTCATGATCAAAGGGCTTCAGCTCAGCCTTCAGGATCTCCTGTAGAGATGCATCCCTCCAGTTTCGTAAAGTGAGCAGATTGTGCGTGGCCGCCAGTGCGCCGATGCGCATCTTCAGACTGGTGGCTAGCTCGGCGGGGTCGGACTTTCCCGCGATGGACTGCGTTATAATCGACGCGACAGTTGCGAGCGTATTCTTCACGCGGTGCTGCAACTCATCCATGAGCTGGCGCAGGTCTTTCTCGAGACGCCGAAGCTCGGTCATGTCTTTGAGAACGATACCCACGGCCCGGACGATGCCATCCTCCTGATAGGGGTAGACATCGATCACGAAGTCCCTGACGGATTTCCCTTCGAGGCGTACCGACGCTTCGAGGTTGGTGACCGCGCTCGCATGATCAAAGACTTCGACGATCGGACGCTCCATCCTCTCGGACAGGCTCGGCAGCATTTCCTCAAGCGTTCGCCCTATATGCTTCTCGACCGCCTGGCCGTTCAGCTCCGCAAAATGCCGGTTGATCTTCAGGAAGCGGCGGTTGCGATCCACCATCGCCATGCCGACGGGCGCGGTCTCGTACAGCGTCTCGATCTCATGGCTGCGCTGACGCGCCAGTCCCTCGTTACGGGCGAGATCAGCCTGCGCCTTGCGGATATTGGTGACGTCCGCGAAGACAAAGATCACGCCGTCGATGGCGTCGTTCAGGTCGCGGTAGGGCAGTACGCGCAGGACATAACTCTCCTGCCCGTCTTCGATGTTGAGCTCCCGCTCGATCGCCTCGCCGCTCTGCAGGACTGTGTGACCAAGCTCCTCCAGTTGCCGGTGATCGGTGCGCGACACCACGTCTGAGAACGGGCGGCCCATATCCTGATCCTGAAAACGGAACAGGTATCTGGTCGCCGGCGTGAAACTCCTGATGCGCATGTTGCGGTCGAGAAAGATGGTCGGCACCTGTGTGCTTTCAATGAAGTTCTGCAGGTCGCTGTTGGCGCGGGCGAGCTGATCGACCTTGTTTTTGAGCTCCTCATTCACCGTGGCCAACTCCTCGTTGGTCGACTGCAGCTCCTCGTTCATCGACATCATTTCTTCATTGGAGCTTTTCAGTTCCTCGTTCGACGTCTCCAGCTCCTCGACGGTGACACGCAGCCGGGAGCGCGTCTCGTCGAGTTCGTCCTCAAGTTGCCTGATGCGGTCCTCGTCCGTGTAGGCGTCGACGCGCGTTTCAACATCCGCGTCGTTGAGACGGTCGACCGATGCCTCCTGAAAGACAAGCAGTGTCTCCTCTTCGCTCAGAGGGTCCGCGATGACATCCACGAACAGCTGTGTTTCGTCCTCCGTATCGATACGGACATCCTTTTTGACGCTCCGCTTTTTGGTGGTGCGGGCCGCGTCCAGCACTGCGCGCACGGCAGAACGAAGGCCCCTCCTGGCCAGCTCAGTGACCACCATCGATGGAGTGCCGTCAGCAAGTTCCAAAAATCTCCCCGTGCGCCCAGAGCTTCGCACTACCTCGTTGTGGGTGTTGACCACGACATGAGGCGGCGCGTATCGCTCCATCACGCGGCGTACGGTCAGGTCGGCACGCTCTGTCACCGGGCCGCTACGCCTGCGGTCCGGGATGGTGTCGGCTTCAGCATGCACCAGTGGCTGGACAAAGAGTGGCATGGTCACGGATTGCCGTTGCGCTCCGCGACGCCGGTAAATTTTGAGCGCAGCGTCTGCCGCGTCGAAGAGGTCGGTCCTCGCCGCGATATTCTCGGCCGGCCCCAGAAACAGCCAGCCTTGAGGCTTCAGGGCGTAGTGGAAAACTGGTATCAACCGCTGCTGCAAGGACGTGTTGAGGTAAATTAGCAAGTTCCGGCATACAATCAGATCAATCCGCGAGAATGGCGGGTCCTTGATGAGATTGTGGTTCGACACGCGCACCATGTCGCGGATCGCCGGCGTCAACACGTAATCGTCTTCCTGCGCGAAGAAATATCGGTCCAGAAGCTCGAGCGGGACGTCCTTCACCGCCGAAGGCGGATAACTCGCCTTGCGGGCCTTCTGCAGCATTGGGTCGTCGATATCGGTGGCGAGGATCTGGACGATGGGACGCGCGCGCAGGCGCGACAGTGACTCGGCCATCAGAATGGCGATACTGTAAGCCTCCTCGCCGCTGGAGCAGCCGGGGGTCCAGATACGGATCGTGTCGCCTGCGCCCTTGTCCTTTAGCAAAGCCGGGATGACTTCCCGGCGCAGATAGTCGAACGCCTCAGCATCCCGAAAAAAGCACGTGACATTGATCAGCAGATCCCGGAACAGTAGTTCGACTTCGTCCGGCTTGTCGCGCAGCTGCGCGAGGTAGTCTTGTCCGGTTGCAGCCCCCACGACCTGCATTCGGCGCTGAATACGTCGCAGCATGGTGCTGCGCTTATACTGGCTGAAATCATGTCCCAGACGATGGCGCAAATGCTCGCAGACATTGAGCAGGAAGTCGGTGATGTCCGGCAGGCTGAAAACCCCCGGCTGCCCTCGGTCATAGTAATCGCGTATGGCCGCCGGCATGTCGCTGACATTCATCACCTTGTCGACTAGGCCGGTCGCCACGGCACTCTTGGGCATGCCGTCGTACTTGGCGGTCGCCGGTTCCTGCACCAGCGTCAAGCCGCCCGCTTCCTTGACCGCGCGCAGACCCTCGCTGCCATCAGCACCCGTCCCTGACAGGACAACGCATGCAGCATTGGCGCCCTGATCAGCAGCCAGGCTGCGGAAGAACACATCGATAGGGCGCCTGAACCCGCGCGGCTCCGAGAAGTCGGACAGGTGCAGCCGCGCCTTCTCGATGACGAGGCTGGCGTTCGGTGGAATGAGGTACACATTGTTGGGTTCGATCTCCATGCCATCGATCACCTGTCGCACCGGCATGGTCGTACGGCGGCTTAGTAATTCCGCCAGCATGCTTTCGTGGTTCGGATCGAGATGTTGGATAAGCACATAGGCAAGACCGGCGTCGGGGGAAGCGGCTGTCAGGAAATTCTGGTATGCCTCAAGCCCGCCGGCCGATGCGCCGATACCCACCACCGGACACGCCGCAGGATGTGCGCCGACATCGGGCTTATCCGGTGATAGCGGCGCGCTCTGAGGATCAATCTCTTCAATCTGCTCTTTGGACATAGCTCTCCCGCCCGGCTGCTAGAATCCTCGCCGGCCTCCATACACCTCCGAGTGAAAGCTGGATTTGAACGACAACGGAAGAACGCGTGCGGCAACGCTTCGGTTCCGGAGCGGCGGAGCCGGTGAATCTGTGACCTAGAGTCCGCCGTCAGAGACCAAGTTCAATCCTGCGCAGAAGTCGTCGGCGCTGACCGGATTCGGCAGCACGAGCACGGTAGGGTACCCACTTACTATGAGGAAAGGGATGCGCTTCTCTGTAAAGATGCTCTGGAGCCCGCGGCTAATGTCCGAGATCACGCCACATGGCGCGCTAGGTTTCTGGTTCTGGTTCAAATCGACGGAAGCCCTAACGACCGACCTTCGTCGGCCGGTACTTTGCCCAACGTCGGCTTTCTCTGGGGCGCTTCAGGGGTCCCACATGGCCGCAACTCCTCAGGGCCGGTATGGGTCAACTGCTGAGATCGATCGTGCAATCACGGTGTCCACTCTCCACCTGATAGCTTTCATCGAGCTGCTAACGCGTTTGGGCCATGAGGCGACATTGCACGCGTCAGCAAGGGCCGACATACTAGAGTCATGACCAGTGCAAAGCTCCCCATTGTCACCGCCTTCGCCAATTCGCTAGATCGAGGTCAGGGAATAGCACGGGACATGCGTGTCCGCTGGGCGCTGGAGGAAGTGGGGCAGTCCTACGAGGTGCGGCTGGTGCCGTGGGAGAAATTTAAGGAGCCGGCGCATCTTGCGCGCAATCCTTTCGGTCAGATTCCGACATTCGAGGACGGCGACCTCACGTTGTTTGAATCGGGTGCGATCGTGCTCTACATCGCGGAGCGGTATCCGGGGTTGCTCCCTAATGGTGCGAACGCGGTAGCGCGCGCGAAAATGTGGATGTTCGCAGCGCTCAACACGGTGGAGCCACCGATCGTCGATCGCGAGGTCGTGACGTACTTGGAGAGCGGCAAGAGCTGCCAGAGCGAGCGCTTGGCCATGGTAGATGAGCGTATCCGCGGGCGTCTTAAGCAGTTCAACGCGGAGCTGGGCGACGCCGACTGGATCGACGGCGCATTCAGTGCGGCCGACATCCTGATGGTTCACGTGCTGCGCAGGCTGGAAGGCTCGGGCCTTCTGGAAGAATTCCCGACGCTGGTCGCCTATATCTCGCGCGCCGCGGAACGACCAGCGTACAAGCGTGCCTTCGCCGCGCAACTGGCAGATTTCAACTCCACTTCGAGCAGTTGATCAGGACCGCAACAGGCCGAGGGGGCGCGTCAGCTCCGGGTCAACCGCGCCGGTTCGACCAGCGGTCGGTGGCTTCCGCTCGACCTCCACAAGCGGGCACTGCCGACAAACGGTGTCCCGACGAGATGGGCCACGAGCAGACATTCATTGATCAATCCGAGAAGGCAACAGGAGACAGCGGCTTGCGGTTCACGGAGAACGAGAAAATGTCGGGCCGGGCGTAGTGGCCGCAAACGTCTAGGGAGCGTCGCGCACGCCGCGCCACTTCAATATCGATCTCCGCGTAGAGAATGCCTTTCTCGCGCTTGAGCGGGCCGGCAGCAACGGCCCCGCTCGGTTTGATCACGACGGCGTCGCCATCATTGATCCACTCTGCCGCCTCAAACAGCCGATCTCGTTCGGGAAAGTCAGCGGGGATATCGGCCCCTTGAAGCGCGGTGGCCGTACCAATTACCCAGCACCCGGCCTCCTTGGCGATGTGGCGCAGCGTGGCGAGGCAGGTCTCTCCGTAGTCCCATGTCGGATTGACAAAGATTTCGATGTTCTGGGCATAGAGCGCGTAGCGCGCCAGCGGCATGTAGCTCTCCCAGCAGATGAGTGAGCCAAGCCGGCCGACAGGCGTTTCGACAACTCTCAGGCCGGTTGCGTCGCCCATACCCCAGACCATCCGCTCTGGGTTGGTGGGCATAAGTTTGCGATGACGGTTGAGCAATACACCATCGGGACCAATCACCACGACCGTATTGAACAAAGTGGTTCCGGAGAATTGCCGGTCGATTTCATTGATCCCGATCACGATCGTCACGCGCCGCGCTGCGGCAGCCTCCTGCACTTTCGCCAAGTCGTTGCCGGAAAGATCGACGGCGTTCTCGCGCAGCTTGGCATGAAGCTCGCTCGACAACGCCATGTCCCCGCCGGGCTTGAGCCGCCAGATCCAAGTGGGGTAGCCCGGAACATAGGCCTCGGGAAAAATGAGCAGCATCGCCCCCTCGTGCGCCGCCTCGTCGATAGAAGCAAGTACGCGCGCGATGGTCGCTTCCCGGTCAAGGAGTACGGGAGGCTTTTGAATGACCGCCACTTTGCTGAACATTTGGGATATACTCCGCGCTAAAGGTCCAAGCGGAGGATTATGAGTCCTCCGCTCCGTCGACCAGCATTGGCCTCTGCTCGATGGATTACTACCGCTTACCTACGGCGGCGATCATGACGCACGGGCCCTTGAACTGGCCCTCGCTCTCAAATGCTCTGAGTATCTCGCCAACCTCTGCCCAGGCCGCGGCCTTGGCTGTGTCGTCGAGCTTGCCCAGCATCTGATGCAAGGCTCCGAAAGACTCTTGCTCGAAACGCAAGCACTCCGCAGCGCTTTCGAGCCTAACGGGGGCATCGACTTTCTGGACTTGAATGTCGGTCAGCCCGGCCGCTGCAAAAAGCTCTTCGATGCGACCGGGAGTGCCGAGGCTGAATGGCCCGGGCTGCCCTGGTGCTGGCGGGGGTAGAGCTGCACGACGCCGAATGACACTTACGGGGTCAGAGAAAAAACGGCATTCCTCAGGCGTCGCGTAGACGATAGCTCCGACGTAGCCACCCGCACGCAGGGCCGCCGCCTGTTTCTTGATGGCGCCCAGTTGATCGGGAAAGTAGATCAGCCCAACGCGGGAAATCACCGCATCGAAGGGCGCATCGCTCAAGTCGACATCCTCGCCATCCATGACGCGTGCTTGCGCATTAGATGCACCGGCAGCGGAGAAGTTCGCTTTCGCGAGCTCGGTCAATGCCTCGGACAGATCGGTCGCCAGGACGTAGCCCGCCGGTCCGACACGTCGCGCGGTCTGTATGGCTTCTTGACCCGAGCCGCTGGCCACGTGAAGAACACGCGAGCCCGGCCCAACCTTCGCCATGTCAAGCAGCATCTCGGTCACCGGACCGAGCCAGCGGTTGAGCAGCGGGCCCCACCCGTTCCAACGATCGGCCACGGCGTTCCATTGCGCGTGCGTCGTCTGCTTGAAGGCTTTCGCGTCGAACATCGACATGGCTTCCACCTTTGATCTGAGCCGTCTCCGTCGCCAGATTTCGGTCGAGGCGACATAGGACAGCTTAGATGTAGGGGCCGCTCCAAGCTTGAGGATTGCCTTACGGAACCATTCAGATACGCTTGATTTTCTTGAACGTCAGCCCCGTGGGCACGTTATGCAGGATGGCAAGAAGAACAGGATATTGCGGTTCGACGGCTTCGAGGTGGACCTCGACGCGGCGCTGGTTGGTCGCGGTGACCAGGTCGTTGAAACCGAGCCGCAGGTCTTCAAGCTTATTGCCTTCCTCTGCGCCAATCCGGGTCGGCTCATTGGTTACGATGAGATCATAGACACGGTCTGGAACGGCCGGCTCGTCTCGGATGCGGCCATAGCCACGCGCATCAACGCAGCGCGTAAGGCGCTAGGCGACGACGGCGCGACCCAGCGCATCATTAAGACCGTGCGCGGGCGAGGCCTGAGATTCCAGCTCGCCTCGGCGTCAGAGACCGATGGCGATGTCGTTCCGCGTTTGCATCCCGACGGGCCATCCATTGCAGTTCTTCCCTTCGCCAACATGTCGCCGGATTCCGAGCAGGACTATTTCGCTGACGGGATTGTGGAGGACATCATCACCGGGTTGTCCCGCGTGGCGCAATTTTTTGTCATCGCGCGCAATTCCACGTTTACCTACAAGGGCAAGACCGTCGACGTACGCCAGGTCGGCCGCGAGCTCGGTGTGCGATACGTCCTCGAAGGGAGCGTGCGCAAGTCCGGCAGTCGGGTTCGCATCACGGGCCAACTCGTCGATGCCAGCACAGGCCACCACATCTGGGCTGACCGCTTCGATGGCAATCTGGCAGACCTCTTCGATCTGCAAGATGAAATCACGACCAGCGTGGTGGGCGCAATTCAGCCACCTATCAGAGCGGCGGAGACGAGCAGATCACGACGCAAACGACCCGAAAGCTTTGACGCTTACGATTTCTACATGCAGGCCCTGCCCCATGTAGCGAGCCTCGACCGCAAGGCCAACGCTATAGGGCTAGGCTTTCTGGAGCAGGCACTGCGCCTGGAGCCTAATTATGCCGCGGCGCTCGCCATGGCCGCTTGGTGTCACGCCCAGCGCTGCGTGTACGGCTGGACGGACCACCCCGACACGGAAAGCCGAAGTGCGCTGGAGCTTGCCAACAAAGCCGTGAAGCTAGCTGCCAACGACTCATTAGCATTGTCGATGCTCGGTGCGGCGCAAACGCTCGTCAGGGAATTCGACACAGCCTATGAGCTGTTGCAGCGCGCCCTGGAAATCGACCCCAACTGTGCATGGGGCTGGAATCGGCTGGGCTGGCTGAATAGCTATCTAAGTAGGCCCGCCGAAAGCATCGAGTGCTTCGAGAGGGCCATTCGGCTCAGCCCTTTAGACCCCATCAACTTCAATTGCTTCGCGGGCCGCGGAGCCTCGCACGCGTTGCAGGGTCGACATGACGAGGCCATCAGGTGGCTCGAGAAGGCTCTGGCTGCCAACCCTCAGGCGCGATGGATCTACCGGCAGCTGATACCGGCCTATGTCTCCGCCGGGCGCATGGAGGAGGCGCGCCGCGGATTGCATCTCCTCTTGCAGGACGACCCGAAGCTCACATGCGAGAAAGTGCGGATTGCGATGCTCTATTCGCCGAGCACCATGGATCGCATCTGCGCGGGCCTAGCGCAGGCCGGTTTGCCTGTTAACTAGTTATGCTGCTGCAGGTTCGGCCGGCAGACTTCTGACCGGCGGCTTCGGCGATTGTCGTCCATAGAAATGGGTCACCTGCCACCGCTACTGGTTCGGTGAGCATGTCCGCTCGCCACTCAAGTGCAGCCATCGTGCTGTCGGTGCGAAGGGCCACAAGCGGTCATGAGCCGCAACGCGCGCTGATTGTCGGAAAGGTCGTTCGATCCCATAAGCGGAAGTCATCGCACGATCCTGGAGTTTACTGGCGTCCTGATGGCGTCGCGTCTACTTCCGCGCGGAGTATGCAGAACCCGTAGGGCCTCGTTCGCGGAGTTCGGTCTCGATTTTTGACCGGGCTCGCTATTCCGCTGCCCCATTGCGGAGCGGCGGCGTGGACGCATCGACACCAACGCCTGACGCTACTGAACGCCTACGCCGCACATGCGGTGGTCGCATAGGGCGGGGCTCGGGACAGGAGCTTCGCGAGCCGCCTCAGGTTCTGCGCCGTCGCGGTGAGCAGCACCTCGTCCTTCGCACCCGATAGGCCGCGCAGGCGCAGCCGATCGAGCTTATGGATGCCCTTCATGTGCGCGAACCTCACCTCCACTTTCTTGCGCTCGCGGCGAGAGACCTGGAAGGCTGCGGTGTTGCCCAACGCACGCACCTGATCGCGCACATCCTCATCGATGTCGCGGGACACCTTGCGAGTAACAGATGTGGTGCACTGGGGTTTAAGCGCGCAGATGGAGCAATCGTTCTTACTCGCCCGGTAGGGAAGGATGCGTCCCTGGTCGATGATCCCTGAATGCGTGAGCTCAGCGCCTGCCGGACAGACGTAGACGTTCCTATCGCGATTGAAGACGAAGTCTTCCTTCGTGAAGCGGCCGCCGGTCTGCTTCGACTTGTCCCAGACGGGCACGTGCGGAGCGATGCCTCGATCCCAGAGCCACTTCAGGAGCCTCGCGGCACCGTAAGCGGTATCGCCAGAGAGTCGCTGCGGCGCCAGGCCGAACCGGCGCTCGACGCGTTCGATCATGGTCTCAGTGACGTTGATCTCGTCAGAGCGGTTGGCGCGCGTGCCCTCGGCGTCGACGATGATGCCGAACTTGTTGTCGATGAGATAGTTCGCATCGTAGGCAAAGAACGGGTCCACCCCTTTCCTCGCGACCCACGCCGCCTGCGGATCGGTCAGCGACACCTCCTTGGGAGGATTGCCGCCGCGGCCACTGTCGCTCCCGCCGCCGTCGGTTCCATCTCCACCGTCGTCCTCTGAACGCGCAGCGTCGAGTGCCGCGAGATACTCGCGCACCGCATGCGAGGCCTCTTCTGCCCTCGGCCTTTCTTCGGCCTGTCGCCCGCTGCCCGCTTGTGCTTGTCGACGTCCGCCTTGATCAGGCTCGCATCGATGGAGAATGCCTCGCCGCCCACGAGGCCTGCCGCGATACACTTCGCCACCACGCGCTCGAACACGCCGCGCAGCGCGCGGCTCTCGCGGAACCGCTCGTTCCGGGCTCGGGAGAAGGCAGAATGGTTCGGGATCGCGTCTTCGATGCCGAGCCTGCAAAACCAGCGATAGGCGAGATTGACCTGGACCTCGGCGCAGATCCGTCGCTCCGACCTGATGGCGAAGACGTAGCCGACGATCAACATCCGGATCATGAGCTCGGGGTCGATCGAGGGACGCCCGGTATGGCTGTAGTGAGGCTCGAGTTCCTTGTGCACCCATCCAAGATCGAGCACGGTGTCGATCTGGCGCACGAGATGATCAGGCGGCACGACCTCGTCCAGACTGAACTCGTAGAACAGCTGGCCTTGGCCTCGCTCCCGCCGACCCATCATCGCCCGCTCCCGCTGATGCTCGCGTCAAGGCAACGGAATCACGGTTCGGCGCCGGTCTCAATCAGCGTTTTGCAACACACTCGCGCGAGAAGCAGACATAGCGGCCGTCCCTAGGGACAAGTATAGTCACCCCACCGCTGGATCAGCGGTTGGAGCGCGCGACAAATCGGGGTTAGGCGCCGAGAAGTTGCGCGTTGTCGATTTCGATCGCGACGGAAACGGGCGCTCCTATTTCCATCAACCTGCTCGCCGACGAGAAAGGCGCTTCGACAAGAATTTCCGAACCGGCAATCGCGACGCCGTACCGCACGATCGCGCCCAGGAACTCACGATGCACGACTGTCCCGGCAAGGCCCGGAGTACCTGCAGGGTTGAGGGTGGCATGTTGTGGCCGGAAGATGAGCTTTGCGTCCGGCGGTGCGGTCATACCAGGCCGCAATGGTAGAACAGCACTACCGTTGATGACGAACGAGCTACCGGTACTGTCGATCGTGGCTCGGCCGGAGAGAATATTTGCGGTGCCGAGAAAGCCCGCAACGAAGAGGTTCGCTGGGTGCTGGTATAGCTCCATAGGTGTGCCGACCTGCTGCACGGTCCCCGCATTGAGGACGGCAATGCGATCACAAACCGAGTTGGCCTCCTCCTGATCGTGCGTCACGAAGATGGTGGTCAGTCCGAGCCGTTGCTGGAGGTCTCGCAATTCGCGCCGGACCTCGACACGCATCTTGGCATCGAGATTAGACAACGGCTCGTCGAGCAGGAGAACTTTTGGTTCGATCGCGATGGTGCGGGCGAGTGCCACGCGCTGCTGCTGGCCACCTGAGAGCTGCGCCGGATAGCGGTCGGCGAGCGCATCGAGCCCCACTAGCGCGAGCGCAGCAGAGACTTTCGCGGCAATCTCCGTGCGGTTGCTTCCACGCTCCTCGAGGCCGAAGGCAACATTGCGCGCGACCGTCATATGCGGCCACAACGCGTAGCTTTGAAACACCATACCAACGTTGCGCCGCCAGGGCGGCAGATGTGAGATGTCCTCGCCATCAAGGCGAACATCCCCGCTGTCGGCTTGGTTGAAACCGGCGACGAGACGCAGCAGTGTGGTCTTGCCACAACCTGACGGGCCGAGAAATGCAAAGAACTCGCCCGGCCGGATCGACAGGCTGACATCCTTGAGAATGTGATTGGCGCCATAGGATAGGTTGACGTTGCTGATCTCGATCCCGACGCCTTCACTCGCCGCCATTGCCGTTCCGTTTCCTCAGGTGCGCGTGTTGCGCAGATGTTGATTGCGTTCGATGATCCAGTTCGAGATCAGAGAGCATACCGCGACGAGCACGACCGCGATGATGCCGAGCGCGGCGCCGGGCCCCCGCCCTGCCGGCGACTGCATGAAGACATAGAGGCCGTACGCGAGCGGGGCATCCGACGTGCTCTGCACGAGCATCAGCGTCGCCGAAAGCTCGACGGCGGCCGTTGCGAAGCTGGTCACGAACCCGGCAAGCATCCCACCTGCCATCAGCGGTAGCACGATGCGCCGTACGGTCCGATATTTGTTGGCGCCGAGATTCTCGGCCGCCTCCTCCAGTGATGCGGACACCTGCTGCAAGGCCGCATAGCACGCACGTAGCGCGTACGGCAGGCGGCGGATGGCGAGCGCCAGAACGATGATGATCCAAAATGATGCCAACGACGTGCCATCCGGCATCTTGATGCCGAAGAACGTACGCAAGTAGCCGATGCCGAGCACCACGCCTGGAACGGCGAGCGCGGCCGAGGCTGTCCAGTCGAGCCATTGGCGCCCCGGCAGTTTTGTCCGCAGCACGAGATAGGCGATCGCGACTGCAAGCACAACATCGATGATGCCGGCGAGCGTTGCATAGAGCAGCGTATTCTTGATGAAGACGCTAGATTCCGCAAACACGCGGGCATAGTGCGCGAACGTGAATGCGTCGGGCAGCGGGCTGTAGGACCAGACGGTCGCGATCGACAGCAGGAACAGCCCGACGTGCGGCGCCAGCACCAGAAACAGGATCAGGCCGACGATAGAATAGGCCGCGATCGCCTGGCCCGGCCCGAGCGGTCGCTTCGCAAGCCCTCCGCCACCACGCTGCACCGTGGCGTAGTCGCGTCCTTTCATGACCCAGGCCGACGCCCCCATAGCGAGGACCGACACGACGATCAACACGACAGCGATGACATAGCCCATGGGATCGGCAAGTCCGATGGACGTGATCCGCAGATACGCCTGCGGTGCCAGCATATCCTTGACGTTGAGCAGCAGCGGGGTCGCGAGGTCGTCGAAGACTTTGACGAACACGAGGCTCGCACCTGCGATGTAGCCGGGCATGGCGAGAGGGAAGACGATGCGCCGAAACAAACGGAAGCCCTGGCTGCCGAGGTTCTGCGCCGCTTCCTCCATCGAACGGTCGATGTTGCGGAGGGCTGCCGAGAGATTGATCAGGATAAAGGGGAAGTAGTGAACGGCCTGGGCGAAGACGACCCCGTTCAGGCCTTCCATGAAGGGAATCTTGAAGTCGAACCAGTCGTCGAGGAGCAAGTTGATCGTTCCATTACGGCCGAACAGAAGCTGCATCGCCACGGCGCCGGCGAACGGCGGCATGATAAGCGGGATGAAGCCGAGCATCTGCACGACAGCGGCGCCGCGAAACTCAAAGCGCGTTGTCAAATACGCGAGCGGAAGCGCGAACAGCGATGCCAGAACGACCGTCATCACAGCGACGTAAATAGAATTCCAGAACGACGTGATGAAGAGATCCGTCTGCGCGAAGTCATAGAAGTTGACGAGCGTGAACGTGCTGCTGCCTTTCTCCGTGAAGGCAACGTAGATGACCGTTAGAACCGGGATCACGAGAAACAGAGCGAGGAACAGTGCGATCGCAAGTGCGAGTGCGATTTGCCCCGGCGTCGCTGCTAAACGCCGGGGGGCGGCTCGCTGAGCCTCGCTCATGACTGCCAAAACGCGCTTCCCTCTAGTGTCCCGATTCCGAACTTCGCTAAAATTCGATGCTGGCGTCCCGAGCGAACTTCGGAATCAAATGGGACACTAGAATCATTGACTTGCTAGTGTGATTCAAATCGAGAAATTCGCTCGTTACCGTACCCCGAAATCTGGCGAATTTCTCGATTATCACACTAGCGTGCCAGGTTCGCCGCCTCGCCGGCCTTCGTCACGGCTTCGGCATAGGACGCCTTCGCACTCGCAGCCCATTGCTGCTCAAGCTCAGCCTGACGCGCGCTCTTCTCTTTGCTGCCCGAGAACGCCCCTTGAACCTGAGGCGAGGCCGCCTGCTCCGCCGTGACGGGCATCTCGGCGACGAGATCACGCGCTTCCTTCACGAGCGCGCGACCTGCAGGATTGTCTTTCTTCGCGAGTGCTGCTTCAGCGGCATATATGGCCTGCGTCGCGGCCTTGAGGCCATCGAGCTGAAAGGTGATGAGCTGGTCGTAGAGCGTATCCACGACAGCCGTGCGCGCGCTCGACAGGCTTGAATCGAATGTCACCTTGCCGCCGAGAGAAAGATCCTTGAACGGGTTTGGATAGTCGGCGGGAGCCTTAGCGTAGGTCTCTGGCCGAACGGGTAGACGCCGGATGGTCTTGTCGAGCAGCACTTCCTGACCCGCGGGAGAAAGGAGGAACTCGACGAACGCTTCCGCGCCGGCCTTGTTCGGTGGATTGGCGACGACGCCGACATTGGCCGGCACGATCGTGGTCACGCTCGGATAGACGAACTTTACCGGGAAGCCTGCCCCCTGGGCCGAGAAGGCGAAGAAGTCGATGACGATGCCGTAGCCGACCTGTCCGGAGTTCACCGCATCGGGAACGCCGAACGAGCGCTCGGTGACATTGCGGAGGTTGCCGCTCCACTCCTTGATCGTCCGCCAGCCCTGGTCCCAGCCTTCGCCTTGCAGGATCGTCTCGAGCGTGAGGTGCGTCGTGCCGGAGCGCGACGGCGCGGCAATGGAGACATGATCGAAGTAGATCGGCTTGGCGAGATCCTGCCACTCCTTGGGATCTGGCAGCTTGTTGGCCTTGGCGTAACGCTCGTTCCACATGATGCCGTAGCCGGACGCGGCGAAGCCAGCATAGTAGCCATCTGGATCGTTGATCGGATAGGCGCCGATCTTGTCGGGAATACCAACCGCCTTGGGCTTGTAGACCTGCAGCAGCTTCTTGTTCTTGAGCACCTCGAAGGCATCAGGCGCCGATACCCAGAAGATATCCACCTGATTGGCGGACTTCGTCTCCTCGAGGAGCTTCACGCCGGCATTCGTATTGCGGTTCTGGATCTCGAGCGTCGTGCCAGGATGCGCCGCCTCGAAGGCTTTCTTGTAGGGATCGGTCACGTCCTTCGAGAACGAGGTCAGAACGGTGACCTTGCCCGAGGGCGCCTGGGCCTCAGCGGGAGCGAGCGCGGCAACGAAAATCACCGCGGCCAAAGTATAAATCATGCGCATCATCGTCAGTCTCCTCCCGAACGCGCTTCTAGGGCTGTATCAGTGAGCCCGCCCGTTTGGGTTATTGGACCTTTCGTCCCCGGCTCGTCAATTGTCCTTACTGGCGCGATGGGTGGAGGCGCACGACCGACATTGGCCGGTTTCATCAGCCAGCGGGCACGTGTGGTCGCAGAAGCCCGGTTAGGGGCAGGATAGCCAGGACGATCGCCGTCAATCCGAGGATGGCGTAGGTCAGCCCGACCCAATCGCCGACTGCGCCAAACACGATGGGGGCTGCTCCTCCGGCGGCACTGCCTATCGTGTAGAAGAGTCCGAACGCCCGAGCCTGCCGATCCGGGCGAACGAAATCAGTCACCGTGCCGTAGAGGACCGAGGATGTCCCGTTCAGCGCGATCCCGAGAAGCGGCATCATCGCCAGGATCACCGGCAGCGGTGCGAAGAGCGTCACGAGAAGGGCGACGACGGTGGCGAGTTCCGTCACCACCACCGTTCGGAGGATGCCGATGCGGTCCGCCAGCAGTCCGCAGGCCAGTTTACCGATGGCGCCCCCTGCAAAGATGCACGACAGCGCGAACCCCACAGTCGCAATCGACGAGCCCTTCTGCACGAGCACAAAAGGCAGCAATGTCAAAGCGCCGGTCCTTCCAGCGCTGTCGATGCCGTGAATGCACGAAAGCAGCACGAAGCCGCGGGGGTTGGTGAGCTGCAATCCGTTCGGCTCGAGGAGAGTCGTATGCTGTACACCGGCTCGGGCGCTCGACGGCCCGGCCGAGCCGAGCGCAGACCGCCAGAGAACGAGCAGCAGGATCGCGCTCGAGATCGCGACAAGTGTCCCGTAGCCCGCCACGGTTGCTCTCCAACCGATGATCCCTGTTGCCGCGGAAACGCCGAAGGCCACGACCATCTTGCCGACATCGCCCGCGAAATTGTACACGCCGAGCGCGGATCGGCGGCGCTCGGCCGGATACGCCTGCGAGATGATCGCCGAAGCCAATGGGTGCTGCACCGCCGAGCCGAGTCCCGCAAGCAGGATCGCGAGCAGCACTCCAATAAAGCCACTCGCCATCGACATGGCCGCAAAGGCCGCGCCGGCGACAAGTGTTCCGACAACGAGTAGTGCCCGCT
Organism: Pseudomonadota bacterium; assembly: GCA_023430315.1. GTDB lineage: Bacteria > Pseudomonadota > Alphaproteobacteria > Rhizobiales > Hyphomicrobiaceae. The sequence goes on from JAEZAW010000345.1 coordinate 18,568, forward strand.
CACCATGCCTTTCAGCGAGTATGCCGGCAGGCATCTGAAACGCTGCCATGACGGCCGAGTATGATGTCCGCAGGCCGCCAACCTGCGTGTAGTTCAGCCCAAACGTCTGGGCCCAGATCGGCAAAAGGACGTAAAGACTGTCGGCGATGCCATCATGCAGGAAATGAGCGCCTGACGTTGTGGCGAGGGCGACTCGTTCTCTCTTCGCGCTCGTGGATTGCTCGACCTCCTCCACTGGTCGAACGCGGGCGGGGTCAAGCATGTTCACTGCGCCAATTCCAATCTGCAGGACCGGCAAAACCGTCGGGCGTCATGCGGAGAGCATAGACAGGAGATAAAATTTCAACTAGGCGGTCATTAGTCACGATAATCGTCAGTTTTACTCACGAGTTCAAATGCGTCGATTGCCACGCTGAACTCATTGAGCGTATTCGAAGTCGCCGCTCGGACAGAAAGCTACGCGGAGGCCGCCGCGCAGCTCGGCGTCACCCACGGCGCGGTGAGTCGACAGATTGCTGCGCTGGAAGGCTGGCTGGGCCAACGTCTCTTCATGAGAGACGGCCGCCGCATGGTTGCAACGCCGATGGCGACGATCTTCGCCGCCGAGGTCGGCCTCTCGTTCGATCGCCTCGCTGTTGCTGCTGAGGCGTGCGGCCAGCCCGGTGCGCTCCGACCAGCTTTGCGATGCGCTGGCTTATCCCGCGCCTCGGCCGTTATCATGCCAAACATCCGCACATCGAAGTCGCGGTCACGACGGTCTCGACTGTGTTCGAGGAGTTGCGCGGCGGCGTCGATGTCGCGATACGGCGCGGCGTCGCTGACAACCTCGCTTGGCCTCAGCATCACGTCGTCCCAGTGCTGGATGACGTTGATAGGTTGATCATGAGCCTTGCGCGGTTCGCACGCGAACCGATCCTGGAACCTGCCGACATCGAGGCGCATACGCTGCTCGCAAGCGAGCCTCGTGCCGGCGACTGGGCGGATTGGCTAGAATTGGCCGGGCTCCAACATCTTGCCGGACTTCGTCGGCAGGTATTCGATCACTTCGTCGTCACCCGCCAAGCGGTAGAAGATGGACTTGGCATTGGCATCGGACCGCTGCCGATGCTGCAGATTGACGTTGCCAGCGGAAAGCTGATGACGCCGCTGCCAAGTCTACGCGTTCCGCGAACCGGATATGTCGCCATCACCCCACGTCAGCAGGGTGCCGAGAGCTTATCTGCCGGCTTCGTCGATTGGCTTGCTGGTGAGGGGCGGATGGGCTAGCGCGCTGTACCGGGGATCCTAAGTGGACGTAGGATTGTGTGGTCTGCATCCTGGCGCCGTCTGATGCGACGCAGAAGCAGTAACGACGCGATTTCACCCGCGCATCATGGCTCAAGCCGTCATCGACCCCGATGCTGCCTGTAGAAGAAGCGGACATGGCGCCCCCCCCCCGCTCTGAGGTTCCCGCGACGATTACCAACGATGTGTGGTTTCTCTGCGGAGCGTCACTTTCTGGCGCGTAGCGCCGGACATTGCTGAGGTCTGCAGCGGGTCAATTACGTTCATCGTTCGCCAGGAAAATTTGTCCTTCAACGCCAGACCGAGGAAGCGTTCGACGGCGGCCCGTGGGCGGAACTTATGGCCGGCCGCTGATCAAGGCGCTCGCCACGATGCCGACTGGTTCACCGATCACTCAGGATCGGATCGGCGGCCAAGGAAACTTTGGAACATCAGCCTGCGCGTGGCTCATTGAAGCGCCGGAGCTGGACGGGCAGCAGTGAAACCAGGCGGCCACGATCTTTCGATCCGATCATTCTGCCGGGGCTTACTGTCCTTCATGAGCCTTCACATTCCACGAACTCGACAACGTCAACATTCCGGCCCCATAACAGTGATTCGTTTTAGGGGATCGCATCCGTGCGCATTGCGCACGCGCTGACCCAGCGACCGGTTCGGATCGAATCTTCCGTTACTTGGCTACCAGCCGACAACTTGACCCTGAGCGACCATCGTGTCGGTGCGCAACACAAACTGGTGGTGATCAAAGAAGCGCGGCTTGCTCTATTTCAAGCAATGCAGCCCCAATGGTGAGCTCACTGTCGCCGCTTGCGTGTCGACCGTGAAGTCTTGCGCTCCGCTGCTATTTGCCGAAGTCCTGCTAGCGCCGGCTGCATCACGGAGTCCTCTGCATTGTCTGAATACACGACATAGATTGGATACGAATATTGAGGTGCTCCAGGCACCAGCCGCAGCTTTCCGGCTGCCAAATGCGGTTGGACTGTTCGCATCCGGAAGTATCCGGCCCCACCTCTCGCCAGAACATAGCTAAGCCCGAGTGGACCAAGATTCACAAAGAGGCCGGACGAAGCTTCAGAGAAGCCTTCGCCGTGGTGAAGCTCGAAGTCTGGCCCCCAATCCACGTGCACGTAGTCAGTGTCTGGCGAGCGCTTGTCTGAATCGCTCGTCACAAGCACGAGCTTCTCTTCCATGAGCCGATCGATTTTCAAGCCCGGTCGATGCTGGGGCGCATACATGATTGCTGCATCGACGAGCCCGCCTGCGACGAGGTTGATCAAGTCCTGTGGAACGTCAACGTGGACGCGAAGAGCAATATCTCTAAGCGACTCGCGCATCCACAAAACCCAGTCGAGCAGAAGCGGTTGCCATAGAGTCACTTCACTACCGATCGTTAGCGCAGCGCGATGACCGGGCGGCACCGCAACTTGGA
>JAEZAW010000002.1 GCA_023430315.1 Pseudomonadota bacterium
GTCCACAGCACCGGGAAGCGTTCGCCTGTCGCGCGTTGGCGTCGGCGCGCCCAGATGGCGATCGCGATCGAGAGCACGATGCCGATGCCGAGTGCCGCGAGCACGTAGCCAAATCCGGGCTCCGATATCGGCGCCGGCAGATAGAGACCGCGCACATTGAGCGACGCGCCACCCGGCAACGGAATGCTCTGCCTGGGGCCGGGCAGGTTTTTCAGGACCGCGAAGTACCAGAAGAAGAGCTGCAGCAGCAGTGGCAGGTTGCGCAGCGTCTCAACGTAGGCGCCGCAGATGCGCGCGATCAGCCAGTTCGAGGAGAGCCGTCCGACGCCGACAATGAAACCGAGGATGGTCGCGAATACGATGCCGATGGCGGCGACCAGCAGTGTGTTGAGGAGCCCCGCCCAGAAGGCCTGCCCGTAGGTCGACTGGTTGGAATACGCGATCAGCGACTGGGAGATATCGAATCCGGAGGTGCGATCCCAGAAACCGAAGCCTGAAGCGATGTTCTGCCGGGCGAGATTCTCGGCGACATTGTGGGCGATGGTCCAGAAGCCAAAGACGAGACAGGCGACGAGGAGGATCTGGTAGACGGCCTGACGGAACTCGGGCCGATAGAGCAGGTTGGCTTTCGTGGGCGGGCTGATCGGCCCCGGCGCTGGCCTGTTCGTCGTTGCCGTCATGTCCGCAGCGCTCCCTCGCCGGGTAGAGGTTTCCGGTGCGCGCGACCGTCTTCAATCACGCGCACCGGAGCGTTCGATCGTGCTCGTCAGCGGATCGGCGGTGCGTACTGCAGGCCACCCTTGGTCCAGAGGTTGTTCTGGCCGCGGGCAATGTTGATGCGCGAGCCGGAGCCCACGTTCTTCTCGAAGATTTCGCCGTAGTTTCCGACCTGCTTGACGATCTGATAGGCCCAGTCGCCGCCGAGGCCGATGCCCTTGCCGAACTCGCCTTCCTTGCCGAGGATGCGGCGGATGTCGGGGTTCGTCGACTTCGTCATCTCGTCGACGTTGGCCTTGGTGATGCCGGCTTCCTCCGCGTTGAGCAGCGCGAAGTGCACCCACCTGACGATCGTGAACCACTGGCTGTCGCCCTGGCGCACGGAAGGACCGAGCGGCTCCTTCGAGATGATCTCGGGGAGCACGATGTGCTCATCGGGATTCTGGAGCTGGAGACGCTGGGCATAGAGGCCCGAAGCATCCGTCGTGTAGACGTCGCAGCGGCCGGCCTGATAGGCCGTCAGCGTCTCGTCTGCCTTCTCGAAGACGACCGACTTGTATTCCATCTTGTTCACGCGGAAGAAGTCGGCGAGGTTCAGCTCCGTCGTGGTGCCGGTCTGGACGCATACGGTCGCGCCGCTCAATTCCGTGCCGCTTTTGACACCGAGCGACTTCTTCACCATCAAGCCCTGTCCGTCGTAGTAGTTGACGCCGGCGAAGCTCAGGCCCAGCGAGCTGTCGCGGCCCATGGTCCAGGTGGTATTGCGGTTGAGGACATCGATCTCGCCCGATTGCAGCGCCGTGAAGCGCTCCTTGGCGGTCGTTGGCACGAACCGCACCTTCGTCGCATCGCCGAGCACGGCCGCGGCGATGGCCCGGCAGTAGTCGACGTCGAGGCCCGTCCAGTTGCCCTTGTCGTCGGGGGCGGAGAAGCCGGCGAGGCCGACGTTCACGCCGCACGAGAGCTGGCCTTGCTTCTTGACCTTGTCGAGGGTCTGGGCACTCGCCATGCCGGTGGTGCCGAGAGCAACAGCGGCGGCCGTTGCGAGTAGCCTGGTCGCTCGTTTCATGTGTTTTCCCTTTTCCTTTTTTGATAGCGGCTTTGGTTCTGGCGGACGTCCGGTCCTTGCCTCCGGGCGCCCGCAGGGCACGATGCGGTGAGCCGCATCAGTGATTGAGAATCTGGCTGAGGAAGTGCTTTGTGCGATCGGACCGCGGGTTGGCGAAGAACTCCTCTGGCGGCGCCATTTCGACGATCTCGCCGCGGTCCATGAAGATCACACGGTCGGCGACCGAGCGCGCGAAGGCCATCTCGTGCGTGACGCACATCATGGTCATGCCGGAGTTCGCGAGCTCGATCATGACGTCGAGCACCTCCTTGATCATCTCGGGATCGAGGGCGGACGTCGGCTCGTCGAAGAGCATGATGTTCGGGTTCATGCAGAGCGCGCGGGCAATGGCGACGCGCTGCTGCTGACCGCCGGAGAGCTGGCCAGGATACTTGAGCGCCTGCTCGGGAATCTTGACGCGCTCGAGATACATGCGCGCCGTCTTCTCGGCTTCCGCACGCGACTTCTTCTTCACCCAAACGGGGGCGAGGCAGAGGTTGTCGAGGATGGTGAGGTGCGGGAAGAGATTGAAGGACTGGAAGACCATGCCGACTTCGGCGCGGATCTTGTCGATGTTTCGGAGATCGCTGGTGAGCTCGATGCCGTCAACGACGATCTGGCCCTGCTGATGCTCTTCGAGCCGATTGATGCAGCGGATCAGAGTGGACTTGCCGGAGCCCGAGGGACCGCAGATGACGATCCTCTCGCCTTCTTTGACCGTGAGGTTGATGTCCCTCAGGACATGAAACTCACCGTACCACTTGTGCACCCCATTCAGCAGAATTCCGCCAGACGCGCCATGAGCACGACGTGCCTGTTGCCGGCTGGTGTCAGCCATGGCTACTCCCTACGCCACGTGGTTGCCCCGGATCAGCCGATGAACGGAGTGCCGTCCGGTTTCTCTACCCTGATCGAAGTATGACGGAAGATTGGCAATGAGGCAACGCTGCCACCATGCTTGCTATTCTGGCACGAGTGCCTGCGCATGAGGCGCCGCAAGTGCCGATTTTCTGATGAACAGGAAAGTTATGCAGATCTGGGCATGTATAGGATGACCAACGCGCCCGCGATGGCGATGCCGGCGCCGGTGATATCCCAGCGATCCGGCACGCGGCCTTCGACGCTCCAAAGCCACGCGAGCGACGCCGTGATATAGATGCCGCCGTACACCGCGTAGGCGCGGCCGGCGAAGTCGACGTCCACACGCGTCAGCAGCCAGCCGAACAGCACGAGCGAGAGAATCCCGGGTGCCGTCCACCACACTGAGGCCCCGTTTCGCGTGACCGCCCAAAGTGCGAAGCAGCCGGCGATCTCAGCGGCCGCGGCTGCCACATAAATGACAAGAGCTTTCATCGTAGTTGATCCTATAAATGTTGCGTTATCAGCGTGTTATGTGAATCGTTAACTGTGTGTTGCTGGTACGCAACGATATGGCCAACCTACGCCACCATAGAGCCATAAAGTCCCTACACCGTCACGCTGACCACTCGCTGAATCATACTGTCCCAGCGCTCAAAGCGTGAGCTTGTCGGGGCGTCCGGTTTGGGCGGGCGGACGTACTGGTGCTGCTCGTGATGCGCTGATTTCGGAATGCGCTCGCGGGTCGGCGCGAGAGCAGCATTTGTACACGTGTGCGGATTGGTTGCGAGCGCCCGCGAGGTGCGTTGCCCAAAAGGGTAGCGCCATGCTGGCGGAAAGGTCGACGTGTCTCTCAGGCAGACGTTTTGTCGGGTAAAGGCATGGCTGGGCGCCGCGGCGCTCGCCCTTGTCCTGCTGACGCTGCCGTCCGCCATGTTAGCGCGGGCAAATGAGCCGCGTGTGACATTCGTCAGTCCCGATGCTGCGCTCGAGCAGGGCATCAACGCCTATCGCGGCGGCTATGTCGAATTTGCCATTCCGGCGTTGCGCTACGCTGCCGAGAAAGGCGAGTTCCTCGCGCAGTATTTGCTCGCCGCTATTCTCGCCGACAACTCGAGCGCCCATACCAATCATGGCGAAGCCTTCCGCCTGCTGCGCCAGATCGTCTTCAACAACGCGAACGTCGATCCCGACGACGATCCGCGCGCGCCGTATGTATCGAAGGCGCTGCTGTCGTTCGGCGAGTATCTGAACCGCGGCTTGCCCGAGCTGAACATGGCCGCCAATCCGGCCATGGCGCTGCGCTATATCGAGCATGCGGCGAAGTTCTTCGGCAATCGCGATGCGCAGTTCGCGCTGGCGAAGATGCTGATCACCGGCGAGGGCGGCCGCAAGGATGTCGGCCTCGCGCTCCACTTCCTCTCGACGTTGGTGCAGGGAGGGCACGCCGGCGCGCAGGCCTTCCTCGCCGATCAGTATTGGCGGGGCCAGATTGTCGACAAGGATGATGCGCGTGCCCTGGCGCTCGCCGAGCTGGCCGTTCGGGGCGCCGCGCCGACTGACCACCTCTGGGTCGACGATATCTACCAGAACATCTACTGCGGCATGAACGAGCCGCGCCGCAAGGAGGCGCGCCCGCTTGTCCAGCGCTGGGGACAGTTCTTCGACTTCGGCCGCGCTTTCCGCAAACCGGACCAGGATCGTGTCGACATAGTCCCGACGCGCACGTGCGCGGATGGCAAGCCGATCCCGCTCCTCGATGATCTCCGCGGGCCGGGCAGCCTGCAATTGCCGCCGGGAGGCGAGCTGACGGCGAGCCCTGCGCAACCCAGCGTCGACCAGAAGAGCGTCCGCGACGTCGGCGCGAAGGGGCGCTGACGGCGCGCTATACGCCGAGTTCCACCCACGCCGGAACGTGATCCGAAGGCTTCTCCCAGCCGCGTGTGAAGCGGTCGACGCCGGCTGCGCTCAGGCGATCGGCGGCTTGCGGCGACAGCAGCAGGTGATCGATCCGAATGCCATCGTCCTTCTGCCAGGCGCCGGCCTGATAATCCCAGAACGTGTAGACGCCCGCGCCCGGATGGCAGGTGCGTACCGCGTCCGTCAGCCCGAGGCCGGCCAGGCGGCGAAAGGCGGTCCGCGTCTCGGGTTGAAAGAGCGCGTCCCCCGTCCAGGCTTCGGGTCGGCGCGCATCAGCCGGTGTCGGGATGACATTGTAGTCGCCGGCGAGCACAAGCGGCTCCTCGAGGGCAAGACGTCCGCGCACGTAGGCTTCGAACGCCGCCATCCACGCGAGCTTGTAGGAGAATTTATCAGTCCCGATGGGATTGCCGTTGGGCAGGTACAGGCAACCGACGCGGCAGATGCCGGCATCGCCCGTGACCAGCGCCTCGATGTACCGGGATTGCCCCGTGTCGGGCTCGCCGGGAAAGCCCGTGACCACATCCTCGATCGGCAGCTTCGAGAGGATAGCCACGCCATTGAAGCCCTTCTGGCCGTGCACCGCGCACTGATAGCCGGCCTCGGCAAGACGGTCGGCCGGAAAGCCTTCCGTCACGCTCTTGATCTCCTGAAGACAGGCGACATCGGGCTCAGTCTCGCGGAGCCAAGTCAGCAGGCTCTCGATGCGAGCCTTGACGCCGTTGATATTCCAGGTCGCGATGCGCATGGCCTTCACTTGCCCCCTTCGGCCCGCAGAACTCCCGCAAGGAGCGCGACGCCGATGTAACCTTCCATTTACCGTGCGCACCTAAAATGGTGGTCTGCCCAAGAGACGGCGTGGCTGTTCAGGTTTTCGACGATCGACATCGGGGCCGCACGTGACGATTTCTTACTACGGCGATGAAGCTCACGCACCCTCTCAGCCGTCGGGGATTTTGACCTTCCTGATGGTGGCCAATGCCGTCGTCGCCATGACGGTCCTGTTCGCGTGGACCGCCGTCTCGCTTTACATCGTCGAGCCTATCGCCTGGGCCACCTGGATGCCCGTCCGCCGCGGCACGACGTTCGATGATTTATTCGACTATCCCTTCGTGATGCTCTGGTTCATGCCCGCCGCGGGCATCGTCGGCGCCTGGCTTGCGCAGAAATTTGGCCACCGCGCGCTCGCATTCACCTGCGTGGTCCTGCCGCTCACGCTGCTCAGCCTGATCTTCGGCTGGTTTTATCTGGCCCCACCGACTTACCTCTGATTGCCACGCTACCGGTCCCTGAGCCCTATGCAGCAGGCGGGGGCGGCGTTTGGCCGTCGCCATGGCTCAAATGCTTCCCTCAGGATCGTTCTCCTACTAGGTTGCCCCCGACCAAACCTACCGCGACCCGGGAACGAACCTAGATGCCGCCTGTCCCTGCCCCTCTTGTCGAGGTCGAGCCGCCGCTCGGCCCGTTTTCGGCCACGTATCGGCAGGGCCGCCCGCAGCTCGTTTGGACGCGGCTCGTCGCCGATCTCGAGACCCCCGTCTCGGCCATGCTCAAGCTCGCCGATGGCCGGCCGTTGAGCTTCCTCCTCGAGTCCGTGGAGGGCGGCGAGGTACGTGGCCGCTACTCCATCATCGGCCTCGAGCCGGACACCGTCTGGCGCGCCTTCGGCGACCGTGCCGAGATCAACCGTTCACCACGCGAGACGCCGGACACCTTCGAGGCCGAAGCCGCGCCGACGCTCGCGTCGCTGCGGGCGCTCCTGGAGCGCTCGCGCATCGAGACGCCGGCGGGCCTGCCACCCATGGCCGCCGGAGTCTTCGGCTATTTCGGCTACGACAATGTGCGGCTCGTAGAGCGCCTGCCGAACGTGCCCCCTGACAAGCTCGGCGTGCCGGATGCGATCCTGGTGCGCCCGACGGTGATGGTCATCTTCGATGCCGTGAAGGACGAGATGACGCTCGTCACGCCAGTCTACCCGCAGAAGGGCGAGGACCCCGCGAACGCCTACGAGGCCGCACGTAGTCGCCTTGCCAATGTCGTTGCCGGTCTCGACGCGCCGCTCCCGCATCATGCGTTGACGGGCTTCGATCCGCTCGAAGCGCCGGAGCCGGTCTCCAACACTACGCCGGCCGAGTACAGGGCCATGGTCGGGCGTTGCAAGGAGTACATCGCTGCCGGCGATGCCTTCCAGATCGTCGTGTCGCAGCGCTTTTCGGCGCCCTTTACGCTGCCACCCTTCGCGCTCTATCGCGCGCTGAGGCGCACGAACCCCTCGCCTTTCCTCTTTCATCTGGACTTCGGCGACTTCGCGCTCGTCGGCTCGTCGCCCGAGATCCTTGTGCGCGTGCGCGATGGTCGCGTGACCCTTCGTCCGCTCGCCGGCACGCGTCCGCGCGGTGCAACACCGGAGGCGGACGCGGCGCTCGAGCGCGAGCTCGTCAGCGATCCCAAGGAGCGGGCCGAGCATCTCATGCTGCTCGATCTCGGACGCAATGACGTTGGTCGCGTCGCGAAGATCGGCTCGGTATCCGTTGCTTCGAGTTTCGACGTCGAGCGCTACAGCCAGGTCATGCATCTTTCATCGACCGTGCACGGCGAGCTCGATCCCAAACACGACGCGATCGACGCGCTGATGGCCGGTTTCCCGGCCGGTACGCTTTCGGGCGCGCCGAAGGTTCGTGCCATGGAGATCATCGACGAGCTGGAGAAGGAAAAGCGTGGCCCGTATGCGGGCTGCGTCGGATACTTCGCGGCCGACGGCAACATGGATACGTGCATCGTGCTGCGCACGGCAATCGTCAAGGACGGGCGCATGTACGTGCAGGCCGGCGCCGGTGTCGTCGCGGACAGCGATCCGGAAGCCGAGCAGATGGAATGTGTCTACAAAGCCCGTGCCCTCTTCCGCGCGGCTGACGAAGCCGTGCGCTTTGCCGAAGCCAGGCGGCGCGGCAACCGCTGAAGGCGCACAGCCACTCCCCCCACCGAGGACAAACACTCCATGCCCGGTCCGCTCGATGGCATTCGCATCGTCGATCTGACAGCCGTCGTGTCCGGCCCCTTCGCGACGCTGCATCTTGCCGACATGGGCGCCGTCGTCACGAAGATCGAGCCGCCCGAAGGCGACATCATGCGCAATCCCGGTACGCCGCCGACCAAGGGCATGGGGCCGATCTTCCTCGCCGCGAACCGCAACAAGAAATCCGTCTGCCTGGACTTGAAGCGTCCGGAAGCTGTCGAGGTGGTGAAGCGTCTCGCAGCCAGCGCCGATGTCTTCGTGCACAACAATCGCCCGCAGGCCATCGAGCGGCTCGGCCTCGGCTATGACGACATCCGCGCGATCAATCCCTCGATCATCTATGCCTACTGCCTCGGCTACAAGCGCTCGGGACCCTACGGCGCCAAGCCCGCCTATGACGATCTCGTTCAGGGTGCGAGCGGCGCGGCTATGCTCTCCGCGCGCGCTTCAGGCGGCGAGCCGCGCTTCCTGCCGAGCCTCATCGTCGACAAGACGAGCGGCCTTCACCTGGCCATGGGCATTCTCGGTGCTCTCGTGCATCGCGAACGCACCGGCCAGGGACAGTGCGTCGAAGTCCCCATGCTTGAGGCGATCACGTCCTTCTGGCTCACCGAGCATCTTTATGATGCGACGTACGAGCCTCCGCGCGGACAGGTCGGGTATCCGCGTCTGCTCAGTCCGCATCGCCGTCCCGCGCAGTCGAAAGACGGCTACGTCTGCATTCTCATCGTGACGGACAAGCACTGGAACTCATTCTGTACGGGCCTCGGCCGTGAGGATTTGCGCACGGACCCGCGCATTGCAACCACTGCGGCACGCGCGAACAACCAGCACGTCGTGCAGCAGATCGTGAACGATCTCGCCCCGAGCCGCACGACGGCCGAGTGGCTCGTCTTCTGCGATGCCAACGACATTCCGGCGATGCCAGTCAATGACCTGGAGGGTGTCCTTGCAGACCCCCACCTCAACGCTACGGGCTTCTTCACGACACGCGAGCATCCGACAGAGGGGCCTCTGCGCTCATTGGCGAGCCCGTTCGATTTCTCAGAGACGCCGATCGAATTCCGCCATCACGCGGGCTTTCTCGGCGCCGACGGTCCCGAGGTTCTCGGCGCTGCCGGCTACAGCGATGCCGAGATCGCCGATCTCGAGGCGCGCAGTATTCTGAAGGTCGTGCG
>JAEZAW010000044.1 GCA_023430315.1 Pseudomonadota bacterium
CCAAACGCTGTCGATCCCCTCGAGTCCGGCCCCGCCTCCGGTCAGTACGACCCGCTCCAGTATGCTCCTGTCGAGCTTGGCAGCGACGAGCCGCTCATTCACCAGCGCCGCGATGCCATGGATCCGCGGCTCGATCAGCGAACGCAACTCTGCCCGAGAGATCCGAGCCGTCGCCTCGTCCTCACCGTCGGTGACGGAGAACGAGAACGACTCGTGATCGTTCGAGCGCGCCGGCAGCAGTGTGCCATAAAGCGTTTTGATTCGCTCGGCTTCCGTCACCGGCGTGCCGAGGCGACGGGCAATGTCGAATGTGACGAGCTGCGCGCCGACCGGCACGACCTCGGCCATGGCCAGACGGCCGCCGGCAAAAGCTGCGATGGAGGTCACGCCGGCGCCGATATCGATGACGAGCGTACCGAGCTGGCGCTCCTCTTCCGTGCTGACGGCCATGGCGCTCGCGTAGGGTGTGGCCGCAAGCTGGTGCGGCTCCAGATAGCAGCGCTCGACGACCGCGAGCAGGTTCTGCAGCGGGCCATCGTCGGCCGTGACCGCGACGAGATCAGCGCTGAGCTCGCTGCCTGCCATACCACGCGGATCGGAGACACCCTCCGCGCCATCGACGTGCCAGGCTTCATTGTGGAACTGGACGAGTGTGCGGCCGCCACGCGCAGCAAACGCCTCGCCGCCGGAGAGTGCGCGGGCGACGTCGCCATCGCCGACGAAGCCGCTCTCCGTGCTGACGCGAGCGGCGAAGCGCTGCGACTTGAGGCGCCCGCAGGCCACCGCGACGCTCACCTGCTCCATGGTGACGCCGGACATGCGCTCGGCCTGGCCGACGGCCGCGCGCGTTGCCTGCTCGGCCGCATCGGGGTCGATGACCATGCCCGCCTTGATGCCGCCACTACGCTGATGGCCGATGCCGAGAAGGCGCGTGCGGCCGCCTTTCTCGCCCGTCGCGATCAGGCACACAACCTTGCTCGTGCCGATGTCGAGCGCAGCAATGATCGGCGCGCCGCGCGGAAGTGGCGGTGGCTTGGTGCTGCTGCGGTCCATACTGTTCATGCGTACGCCCCCTACAAGGCCGAAGCCGATTTGCGTGGTACGGCGGTGCTCACAGGAGCCACTGCCGCCGATGAGGCTGGGGCTGCCTGACGAGGCGCCACCGCGATGCGATCCTCGATGCGAAGATCGACGACGCGCCCAGGCTCGCTGAGGAGCCTGGCGCTGTCGGCGAGCTTCATGAGACGATCCAAAGCTGCCGTCTCACCCTCCGCTGGGAGATGAATGCGGCTACCGTTGTCGAGATTGAGAGACCAGCGACGCTGACCGATCCGTTCGGAAACGAGCACGCGCGCGGCGAGCGACGGATGCTCGCGGAGCGTAGCAATGAGCGCGCTCACGGCTTCCGGCGCGCCAGCACCCGAGATGCGCGGCAAAGACTGCTGCGTTGAGGGCGCGACGCGCGCCAGCTCGCGGCCATCGGCATCGACGAGGCTCGCGCTGCCTTCGCGAAGCCAGAGAGCGATCGGCGAGCGCTCGGTGATGCGCACCTCGACAGTATCGGGCAACACGCGCGTGACTGTCGCGCGGCGGACCCATGGAAGTGCCTCGACGCGCTGTCGCGCCGCTTCAGGATTGTAGCGGAGTAGTGAGGTAGGCCGATCGAGATCGAGAGCGGCGAAGATTTCGCGAGCCCCAGTGTAGGCGTAACCCGCGACATGAATCTCATCCACGCCGAGACCGGCCGTGATCATCAGCTCGTCGATGTGCGCGCTGAGCGGCGCCGACGCCGGAAGCGTGCCGAAGCGGTTCACGGCAAAAAAGGCCGCGCCACCGAGCAGCAGGGCCGCAGCGAACGTGGCCGGCATCCAGAAACGCCGATGGTGAGGCGTCCAAGCCTGCGGAGCGACTTCCTCCGGCAGAGCTGCGAGATCTGGCGCCGAGAAGGCCGGACGCGCGGTGGGTTGCGCGGGCGCGCGCGGGCGCTCACGCTCCGCAGCGCGCCACCAGAACCTCTGTTTGTCGAGCCGCTCCCGCACGCCGTCCATCCGCTGGTGTGTGCACCCTTGCGTCGACCGTCGCGGCTGACGTCGGCATAAGCCGACGCGCCAGCGCGACCGGCCCGCATGAGCTGGTGCACCATCGTTAACCATTTCGGCGATTTGGTTAATTTTCAGTAAAGGTTGCGCCGGCCACTCAGGCCGACTGCACGATTCAGCGCGCGATCGAGGCGTCCTCGACGAGCCAGGCAACGAGCTGGCCGAACGTGAGGCCCATGTGCTGGCCGAGCTCAGGCACGAGCGATGTCGGCGTCATGCCCGGCTGCGTGTTGATCTCGAGGAAGACAAGCTCGCCCGTCGCCTCGTCCCAGCGGAAATCCGAGCGCGAGACACCTTTGCAGCCGAGACCGTTATGCGCGGCCAGAGTATGCGCCTTGATGGCATCACGCACCTTGTCGGGTATGCGCGCCGGGAGAATGTGCTTCGAGCCACCGGGCGCGTACTTGGCCTCATAGTCGTAGAACTCTAGATGGTCGGCCGCGACGATATCGATGATTTCGGTCACGCGATCGCCGATGACGGCGCAGGTGAGCTCGCGCCCCGCGACGAACTTCTCGACCATGATCTCGCCATCGCGGCTCACAGGAACCTTGCGAATGACTTCGGGCGGCCTGTTGGCACCGAGCTTCACGATGACGACACCGACGCTCGATCCCTCGGCGATGGGCTTTGCCACGTAGGGCGGCGGCATCGCGTGATCTGCTAGTGCGACATCCGGCGTCACCAGCACACCCTTCGCAACTGGCACGCCGAGCGCACTCACGATCTTCTTCGTGCGCTCCTTGTCCATGGCAATGGCGGAGGCAAGCACGCCCGAGTGCGTGTAAGGAATCTCGAGCACTTCGAGCAGGCCCTGCACGCAGCCGTCCTCACCCCAGCGCCCATGTAACGCGTTGAAGCAGACATCGGGCTTGATCTCTGCGAGCTGTGCCGCCAGATCGTGGCCGACGTCCACGCGCGTCACGCGAAAGCCCTCGCCTTCGAGCGCGTTCGCGCATTCGCGCCCCGAGGAAAGGCTGACCTCGCGCTCGGCGGACCAGCCGCCCATGAGCATGGCCACATGCGGCTTGTCTTGCGTGTTTCCCGTGGCGCTCATCGCGCATGCTCCTCGACCAGGGCGACGCCCGTGGCATGACCTGGCAAGGCCTCGCCGACACGCACGATCTCCCACTGCAGCTCAATGCCGCTCGATGCGAACACGCGCGCGCGCACCGTCTCCCCGAGCCGCTCGATGTCCTCGGCGGATGCCTGGCGGTCGTTGATGAGGAAGTTGCAATGCATCTCAGAGACCATGGCGCCGCCAACGCGCAGGCCGCGGCAGCCGGCCGCGTCGATCAGTTTCCAAGCGCTGCTATCGGGCGGATTCTTGAACGTCGAGCCCCCGGTGCGCTCCTTGATCGGCTGATGCTTCTCGCGATAGGCCGCTACCTCGTCCATGGAGCGCGCGATCTCCTCGGGCTCACCGGGCGTGCCCTCGAACGTGGCGCTCGTGAAAATCCAGTCGCGCGGGACGGAGCTGCGGCGGTACGTGAAACCCATGTCGGCATTCGACAGCTCATGAATGCGTCCAGCGCGGTCTACGGCGCGCGCCGAGAGCAGCACGTCCTTGGTCTCGCTGCCGTGCGCGCCCGCGTTCATCCGCAGCGCGCCGCCGATGCCACCAGGGATTCCGCGATAGAACGAGAGGCCGGCAATGCTTGCATCCGCCGCGGCGCGCGCAATCTTCACGTCGGGGACGGCCGTGCCGGCACGCAGGTGCGTCCGGTCGAGGATTTCGATCTCGCCGAAGCCACGCCCGAGACGCACGACAACGCCGCGGACGCCGCCATCCCGCACGAGCAGGTTCGAGCAGAGCCCGATGACGAACACGGGCACCTCGACCGGCACGTGCGCCATGAAGTACGCGAGATCGGCCTCGTCGGCTGGCGCGTAGAGCACCTCGGCATTACCGCCCGCACGGAACCACGTGATGTCCTTGAGCGGCGCATCGGCGACGAGACGGCCGCGCAGATCGGGCAGCAGGATCTTCAGTTCCTCAGCCAGGCTCGACACGGTCAGACGGCGCTCCCGACGCGCAGCGGGATCGCAGCGAGCCAGTCCGGCAGCGCGTGCGCCCATTCAGTTGAGTTGCCGGCGCCCATGCAGATCACCATGTCGCCAGGGCCGGCAAGATTGCGCAACACGGGCACGAGATCCTGCGGCGTATCGACGGCAACGACGCTCGCGTGTCCGGCGCTTGCGATCCCGGCGGCGAGCGTCTTCGCGCTGATACCTTCAATTGGTGCTTCACCGGCCGTGTAGAGGGGCGCGACGATCACATGGTCCGCATCCTTGAAGCAGGCAGCGAACTCGTCGAACAGCGACTTTACGCGCGTGTAACGGTGCGGCTCGACGACGGCGATCACCTGCCGCTTCGCGCCCGCCCGCGCCGCCGCCAGCACTGCCGCGATCTCGACCGGGTGATGGCCGTAGTCGTCATAGATATGCGCGCCGTTCCAAGTGCCCGTCGGCTGGAAGCGCCGCTTGACGCCGGAGAAGTTCGCCATGGCACCACGGATCACTTCGTCCTTGATGCCGGCTTCCGCAGCGACACCGATGGCGGCAAGCGCATTGAGGGCGTTGTGCGCACCGGGCACCGGCACGACCCATTCGCTGATCTCGCGCGCGCCACCGGCGACGCGTTCGCCGAGCTTGGCGTCAAAAATCGTCACGGCCCCCTCGACACGTACGTTCGTCAACACAAGATCGGCGGTCGGATCGAGGCCGTAAGTCAGCAGGCGACGGCCGTCGCGCCGCAAGTTCAGCTCCTCGACCATGGCCCGCGCAACCGGATGATCGATGCACGTCATGGCGAGACCGTAGAAGGGAATGTTGCGGTAGAAGGCACGGTAGGCTTCGTGCATCTCCTCGACGGTACCGAAGTAGTCGAGATGCTCGGGATCGATGTTCGTGACGACGCCGACTTGCGATGGGATCTTGATGAACGTGCCGTCGGACTCGTCCGCCTCGACGCCCATCCAGGGGCCCGCGCCGAGACGAGCCTTCGAGCCACAGTTGTTGATGATGCCGCCGGTGATAACCGTCGGCTCGAGGCCGGCCTCGACAAAGATGTGCGCGACAAGCGAGGTCGTCGTCGTCTTGCCGTGCGTGCCGGTGATCGAGACCGTCGAATAAAGCCGCATGAGCTCGGCGAGCATCTCGGCGCGGCGTATGATCGTCAGGCCCTTTTCGCGCGCCGCCTTCAGCTCCGGATTCGTGTCCTTCACCGCCGTCGAGATCACGACATAGCGCGCGCCGACGAGGTTGATCGCGTCATGGCCGACGAATACGCGGATGCCCTTCGCCCGCAGCCGCTTGACGTTGGCGCTGTCCATCTGGTCGCTACCCTGGACGGTGTGGCCCTTCGCGCGCAGGATTTCTGCGATCGCGCTCATGCCAATGCCGCCGATGCCGATGATATGGAAAGTGCCCGGTTCGCTCGGTATCTGCATGCTCGCGTAACCTCTATTCATCCCCCATGCGCGACACGTGCACGTTATTCACGCGCGATTCGCCGTCCGCACACCAATCAACTCTTCCGCGAGGTCGGCGAGCCGCACAACGGCATCCGGCCGACCAAGCTGCTTCGCCGCGCCCGCAGCGGCCGACAGTACTTCCGGCTGCTCCATGAGCGAAGAAATTGTATCAGATAGCTTTTCCGCCGTGAGTGCTTTTTGCTCGAGGCACCAGCCAGCGCCCGCATCAGCGAGCCGCGTGGCATTGCGGAGCTGATCGTTGTCCACGGCGTGCGGCAGCGGCACGAGCACGGCGGGGCGGCCGAGCACGGTCAGCTCGGCGATGCTCGAGGCGCCAGCGCGGCCGATGACGAGATGGGCGTTGACCATGCGTTCGGGGAGGTCCTTGAAGAAGGTCTGAAGCTCGGCGGTAACGCCGGCAGCCACATACGCGTTGCGTACCTCGACCAGATCTTCCTCGCGGCACTGCTGGACGATGCGCAGTCGCGCCCGCTGATTGGGAGGCAGCCGCTCGATCGCTGGCGGCACGGCCTCGGAGAAGTAACGCGCGCCCTGGCTGCCGCCGAAGATCAGCAGGTTGAAGGGCTCATTGGCTTCCACCGCATGATACGGCTGCGCACTTGCGGCGACCACGGCATCGCGGACGGGATTGCCTGTGAAGCGCACGCGCGACGCCAGATCGTCGGCGAGAAGCGCGGTCTGCTCGAAGGAGGTGGCAATGCGCGACACGCGCGACGCCAGCATACGGTTGGCGCGGCCGAGCACGGCATTCGCCTCATGGATCGCAGTCGGAATGCGCCGGAGTTTGGCCGCGACGAGCGGCGGGAATGTCGGATAGCCGCCGAAACCGATCACCGCACCGGGCTTCACTCGGCCGAGCAGGGAATAGGCCGCGCGCACGCCGCTCGCGAGGGACAGAACGGTCTTTGCAGCGGCTATGGGCGAACGGCCGGCGAGCGTCGCCGAAGGAACCGTATGGATCGCACGCGCGGGAAAGCCGGTGCCATAGCGGTCGCCGCGCTCGTCCGTCACGAGATCGACCATGACCCCGCGCCGTCCAAGCTCCTGTGCCAGAGCAAAGGCCGGAAACAAATGTCCACCCGTGCCCCCAGCGGCCAGCATGACCGACTTTTCCCCCACGTCCTCTCCTTCCCCTAATGCCCGACCTTAGCGCGCATTGCGGCCAATCGGCGGCAGGGAGCTTGCGACTTTTGGGCGCCCAACGGCGCGCGGATCGGCCCGCCGCCTGACTAGGGCAAGCAGCATTCCGACCGTCAGAGAGGCCGCGATCATGGACGAGCCACCGGCCGAGATGAACGGCAAGGTCATGCCCTTGGCCGGCACGAGACCGACATTCACGGCCATGTTAATCGCCGCCTGCATGGCGATCAGAAGCGCGAGGCCGTTGACGGCGAGATGCGTGAACGGATCGCGCCGATGGCGGTAGCGCATGAGGGCGCGCCCGACGACGAACGCGAAGAGCGCGATCAGAGCCAGGCAGGCGAGCGCGCCGTACTCTTCCGCAACGACAGCGAAGATGAAGTCCGTATGCGCGTCGGGCAGGACGGATTTGATCGTCCCCTCGCCAGGGCCGCGCCCGAAGAAGCCACCTTCGGCGAAGGACTGAATGGCCCGATCCGTCTGGAAGGTGTCGCCAGAAGCCGGATCGAGAAAACGCGCGATGCGGCCCCGCACGTGCGGAAAGGCGAAGTAGGCGGTCGTCAGCAGCCCGATGCCAACGCTGCCGAACGCGACGGCCCATAAAATCGGCTGGCCAGAAATGAAGAACAGCGCGCCGAACACAACCGTCAGAAGCATCAACTGCCCGACGTCGGGCTGAAGCAGCAGCAGCCCGGCCGTCACGGCATAGAGCCCGACGGCGACGAGCACCAGACCATGGCCGGATCGCGCACGCGCCTCGGCAAAGAGCCACGACACGACGACGGCGAACGCGGGCTTCGCCAGCTCGGAAGGTTGAAGCGAGAAGCCAGCGAACCGGATCCATCGCCGGGCGCCATTGACCTCGACGCCATAGAGCACCGCGACTGCCATGAGCAGTAGCATCGCGCCGAGCAACCCCACGGCCAGAGTGAGAACGCCGCGTTGATCCAGCAGCGAGGCGGCGAGCATCAGGGCAACGCCGGCAACCGCGAACACGAGCTGGCGCTCGACGAAATAGAAGGTCGGCAGCCCCTTGCGCGTCGCGACAGCCGGGCTCGCCGCGAGCGAGAGCACGATGCCGATGCCGATCAGCGCGAGCACGGCGATCAGCAGAGCGCGGTCGACCGAGAACCACCACTCGGTGGCGAGGCTGCGGTCATCACGGGCGAGCCTCATCCGCCCTCCCCGCTCTTGATCAGATCCGCAACGAGCGCGCGGAAAACGTCGCCGCGATGCACGTAGCTCTTGAACTGGTCATAGGAAGCGCACGCCGGCGAGAGCAGGACCACGGGCTCGGACGCACTGCTGGCGTCGGCATCGCGTGCGGCGGCGACCAGTGCTTTGTCGATCGTTCCGGCGTATTCGTAGGGCACATGGCCATCGAGCGTGCGCGCGAAGTCGTCCGCGGACTTGCCGATAAGATAGGCCTTGGCAATGCGCGGGAAACAGGAGGCGAGCGGTGTGATGCCGCCCTCCTTGGGCGTGCCACCGAGGATCCAGTAGATATCGCGCGGCCAGGAAGTCAGCGCCTTCTCGGTCGAGTCGGCGTTCGTTGCCTTGCTGTCGTTGATGAAGAGAACCTTGCCCTTGCGGCCGACCTCCTCCATGCGATGCGGCAGGCCAGGGAACGAGCGGAATGCATCGACATGATTATCGAGCGCCGCGCCGGGCAGCGCCAGACAGGCCGTAGCGAGCGCCGCAAGCGCGTTTTGCATGTTGTGGAGGCCGCGCAGAGACCCGATACCGGCGAGGCTGCCCACGTCAGTGGTGGTGCCATCGCTCAAGGCAACAAGCAGCCTATCGTCCTCACTGTAGAAGAGTGGTGCGACGCCCGGCACTGCACCCCGGCTGCTGATCGCCGAGACCCACACGCCGCGCGCTGCCACGCGGCTTGCGATGGCGGCGCTCAGAGGATCGTCGAGGCCGATCACCGCCGAACTCGAATGCGCGACGAGCCGCTCCTTGATCGCGGCGTACTGCTCCATGGTGCCATGCCGGTCGAGGTGATCCGGCGAGAGGTTCAAATGCACGCCGATGGTCGGCGCGAGCGACGGCGTCAGGTCGATCTGGAAGGTGCTCATCTCGAGCACATGAATACGCCGCCCGTCCGGCGGCGCGAGATCGAGGACCGGCACGCCGATATTGCCGCCCATCTGCACGTCCGCACCGGCTGCCGCGAGCGTATGCGCAATCAGCGCCGTCGTCGTGGACTTGCCGTTGGTGCCGGTGATGCAAACAACCTGCGATGTCGGCGCGAGACGCGCGCGCTCGCGGAAGAAAAGCTCGATATCGCCAATGACCTCGATGCCGGCCTCGCGGGCGCGCTTCACCGTCCAGTGCGGCTCGGGATGCGTCAGCGGCACGCCCGGTGCGAGGACGAGAACAGCAATCTTGCTCCAATCGGCGCTCGCGAGATCGACAATGTGAATGCCTTCCGCGGCCGCCGCCGCGCGGGCCGCCTCACCATCATCCCAGGCAGCGAGGCGCGCGCCGCCCGCGAGCAGAGCCAGGCAGGTCGAGCGGCCGGAGGCCCCGAGCCCGAACACGGCCACCTCGTGGCCCGCGAATGACGTGACGGGAATCATAGGTTGCATAGTACCTGAATCGGCGACCGAATGGCGGCAGCCATCTCACCGCAGACGGCTCATATCCACCTGGAAGACCACGGGAAAGAACGTCGCCCAGGACAGCCAGCGCTTGGAGCCGGCCTCGCTCACCGCCCAGAGGTACCCCTTGCTGTCGAATCCGATGTCCTCGGTGCCGGCGGGCAAGGCATAGCGGGTCAGGACATCGCCCGTCTTCTGATCGAGCCGGACCAGCTCGCCGAAACTGCCGCTGCTCCGCGTCACCCAGAGCTCGCCCTTGGCGTCGAAGGCCGCGCCCTGGGAGCGTATCGGCACGACGAGCGAGGCGTCCGCATCCTGTTCGTTGATCTCGTCCTTCAGCTTCGCCAGCGGAAAGCGATAGAGCCGCGGCTCGCCGAACGTCTCGTACGTGCCGAGCCAGAGGGCATCGCCGATGCTAGTCGCGAATGAGCCCTTCACCTGCCCCTTAAGATGGATGTGCCGCACGACCTTGCCGATGCCGGGACTGGCCGGCACATCGATCTGCACCTCGAAGATATCACGCGTGTCCGCCACCCAGACGCGACCCGGCGCGCCCCGCGCCATGCCACCCGCGTGACCGCACTGCGTTGGCAGATCGAGGGCACCCGTGGTGTGACCATTTCCCGTGTCGATCCTATAGAGACGGCAGAGACCGCGCCCGGCGCCCTCCACACTCTTATAGGCGGCCACGTAGACGGCATCGTCGACGACCGTCAGGCCTTGGGGAACGAAGCCCTCGTCGAGGCCGGGCATCCAGATGCGGCGAAGGATCGCCTCCTCATTGGGAACCGGGCCTGCCGGCTGCATGCCGAGCTTCTTGTCCGTGTAGATCGGCCGCGTGCCGAGAGGCTCCTCGGCAAACGACGGCGAAGTCATGAGCATCACCACGAGCAGTGGCCAGGACAATCGGCGAAACATGGCACTTGCCGCCTTCTCACGCCTCAGCGCAGCTTCAGGGTCGCGAGGCCGAGCAGCGCGAGCACGACCGAGATGATCCAGAAGCGTACGACCACTGTCGCCTCGTGCCATCCCTTCTGCTCGAAGTGATGGTGCAGCGGCGCCATTTTGAACACACGCTTGCCGGTCATCTTGAACGACGCCACCTGGATCAGCACCGACAGCGTTTCGAGCACGAAGAGCCCGCCGACGATCGCCAGCACGATCTCGTGCTTGGTCGCGACCGCGATCGCGCCAAGCGCGCCGCCGAGAGCCAACGAGCCGGTATCGCCCATGAAGATCATGGCCGGCGGCGCGTTGAACCACAGAAAGCCGAGCCCCGCGCCGAGCAAGGCGCCGCAGATCACGGCAAGCTCGCCGACGCCGGCGACGTAGTGGATCTGGAGGTACTGCGAGAACCGCACGTTGCCGACGAGGTAGGCAATGAGCCCGAAGGTGGCCGCCGCGATCATCACCGGCACAATCGCGAGACCATCGAGGCCGTCCGTCAGATTGACGGAATTACCTGCGCCAGCAATTACGAGCATGCCGAGGATCACGAACAGGTAGCCGAGCGGAATGAGAAGATTCTTGAAGAACGGGATCGTCAGCGCATCGGCGAAACCCGGCGCGCCAAGCCGCATCACGGCATAGGTTGCAACGCCCGCGATCGCGAACTCGAGCCCGAGCCGACCCTTGCCGCCGAAGCCGCTGGTCGTCTGCTTGGTGACCTTGAGATAGTCGTCGTAGAAGCCGATCGCGCCGAACGAGAGCGTCACGCCGAGCACGATCCAGACATAGGGGTTTGACCAGTTCGCCCAGAGCAGCGTCGAGACCGTGACACCGGCGAGGATCATGAGCCCGCCCATGGTCGGCGTGCCCTTCTTCGAGAAGTGGCTTTTCGGGCCGTCCTCACGAATGGGCTGACCCTTGCCCTGCTTGAGGCGCAAGAGATCGATGATCGCGGGGCCGAAGAGGAAGACGAACAGCAGCGCCGTCATGATCGCTCCGCCGGTGCGGAACGTGATGTAGCGAAACACGTTCAACGGGCTGAACTGGTCGCTGAACGTGACGAGCTCGTAGAGCATTCCGATCCCCTCTTCCTTCCGCGCGCACCCTCGGATCCTGCGCGCGCCGCCTCGGCAATACCGGGCACGGCGCTTGCCCTTAGCACTTCCGCCGGCAAAAATTGAGATGCTTTCTGCACACACACTTCTGCCGTGCAGCGCCCACGTCGCGAGCCTCACCAGCGCCGAATTTGTGATTGTCAGTCAATTCCTTGCCTGATTTGCAGGCGCAAGCCGCCATGGCCTGCTCAGAAGCCGCGCGTGCGCAAATTGTCCACGGCCAGAATACTGTCGGACGCAGAACCGGTCCCCAGGCGCAGCGCTTGCGCCGGCACCGGGATCGCGCGACGTTGAACGGCACCCCGGGAGGGGCCGGGCGGAAAACGGCTGGGAACTCATGAGCACATACGATCTCATTCTCAAGGGCGGGCGGGTTATCGATCCCTCGCAGAAACTCGACGGCATTGCGGACGTCGCCTTTGCCGATGGCAAGGTCGCGGCGGTCGGAAAGGACCTCAAGGGCGGCGCCGGCACGGAAGTGCGCGACGTGAAGGGATATATCGTCTCACCCGGTCTCATCGACATGCACACGCACGTCTACTGGGGCGGGACCTCACTCGGCATCGACGCCGAGGAGTTCTGCCGCACGTCGGGCGTGACGACAGCGATTGACACGGGCAGCGCCGGCCCCGGGAACTTCGCCGGCTTCCGCAAGCACGTGATCGAGCCGTCCGCGGTACGCATCCTCGCCTATCTGCACGTGTCCTTCGCCGGCATCTTCGGCTTCTCCAAGACCATCATGGTCGGGGAGAGCGAGAACATGAAGCTCATGGCGCCCCGCGAGGCCGCCGAGGTCGCCGACAAGAACCGCGACGTGATCG
Organism: Pseudomonadota bacterium; assembly: GCA_023430315.1. Lineage (GTDB taxonomy): Bacteria > Pseudomonadota > Alphaproteobacteria > Rhizobiales > Hyphomicrobiaceae. The sequence goes on from JAEZAW010000044.1 coordinate 12,227, forward strand.
TCGGTATCAAGGTCCGCGTCGGCGCGCACGCTTCGGGCGAACAGGGCGCGGCGCCGCTCAACATCGCGCTGCAGGTGGCCGAGGAAGTGGGCATGCCGGTCATGTGCCACATCGACCACCCGCCGCCTTCCTATGAGGAAGTGATCGGCATGCTGCGTCCGGGCGACGTGCTCACGCACGCCTTCCGCCCTTTTCCGAATGCTCCCTGCACACCGCAGGGGACGGTCAAGGCGGCCGTGCTCGAAGCGCGCGCACGCGGCGTGAAATTCGACATCGGACACGGCAAGGGATCGTTCGCCTTCAAGACGGCGCGTGCGATGCTGGCGAACGGCTTTTATCCCGACACCATCTCCTCCGACGTGCACGCACTCTGCATCGACGGCCCGGCCTACGATCAGGTCACGACCATGTCGAAGTTCCTCTGTCTCGGCGTGCCGCTCAACGACGTGATCGCGCAGTCGACGATCAATGCGGCGCACGCGCTGAAGCGGCCGGAGCTCGGCAGCCTGAAGCCCGGCTCGGCCGGCGATGCGACTCTGCTGACGGTGAAAGAAGGCAAGTTCGAGTACGAGGACGTGACGGGCGAGAAGATGATCGGCGACAAGCGCATTCTCTCTGAAGGCGCGGTCATCGGCGGGAGCTGGTTCCATCCCAAGCGCTCGCAGAAGTTCGCCAAGCTCAAAAGCGCTTAAAGGGAGGACGCCATGACGCCGGAAGAAAAGCTCAAGTCGCTCGGCATCGCATTGCCGAAGGTGCCGACGCCTGTTGCCAATTACGTTCCCTTCAAGGTCGACGGGCGCACGATCTATCTTTCGGGTCAGGGCCCGCGCAAGCCCGACGGCTCGCTCTTCACCGGACGCGTCGGCGAGGATGTCTCGATCGAGAAGGGGTACGAGTACGCTCGCCTCATCGGCCTCGGACTGCTGGCCGCTGCAAGGCTCGCAGCCGGCGATCTCGGCAAGGTCGAAGTGCTGAAGGTGCTCGGCATGGTCAATGCCGTGCCGGGCTTCGGCGATCAGCCCAAAGTCATCAACGGCTGCTCCGACCTGTTCGTCGAAGTGCTCGGCGAGCGTGGCCGTCACGCGCGCTCGGCGGTCGGCATGGGCTCGCTGCCGAGCAACATGCCCGTCGAGATCGAAGCGATCATGCGGATCGTGGATTGACGCGTTGGTGCTGGCGCCTGCTACCGCATGAGCGCCACGCTCTTGATCTGAGCGAAGACGGGTGTTCCGGGTGCGAGGCCGAGCGCAGCCTGTGACTTGCGCGTGATGCGCGCAGCAATGCGGGCACCGGAACCATCCGCGCCCAGCGCCGCGATGATATTCACCTGAGCCTCGTTGGCCGCACCGTCGATGGAGACGATGCGTGCCGGCACGCAGTTAAGGATCGTCGTATCGCTCGCGGCCGTCAGCGTGAAGCTCACGTCGCTCGCCGCGATCCTGAGGCGACGCTCGGCACCGGGCGAGCCTCGCCGGCCGGGCATGACCAGCGCGCCACCCGCAACCGAGAACGTGGTGAGCGCATATGTCTCGTCGATGCTCTCGACGCGACCTTCGAGCATCACGGCGGCATCGGGCGCGGCGACCAGCGGCAGGCTCGGATCGGTCTGCAGCACCTCCAGCGGCCCCGAAGCGATCACGCGACCATTCGCCAGCAGGACGAGCGTGTCCGCAAGCCGCGCGACCTCGCCGATGTCGTGGCTGACGTAGACAATCGGCAGCTCGAGGCTTTCATGGAGGCGCTCGAAATAGGGAAGAATCTCCTCCTTCGTCATGCGGTCGAGCGCCGAGAGCGGCTCGTCCATGAGCAGGATGCGCGGGCGCGAGAGCAGCGCGCGCCCCACGGAGATGCGCTGACGCTCGCCGCCGGAGAGTGCGATAGGTGAACGCTCGAGCAGATGGCCGATCCCCAGCAGCTCGACGATCGCATCGAAGTCGAGCGCGTCGGACGCGGGCGCGTTGCCGGCGCGGCGGGCGCCATAGAGGAGATTCTGGCGCACGTTGAGATGCTGAAAGAGGCTCGCCTCCTGGAAGACGTAGCCGAGCGGGCGCTCATGCGTTCTGACGAACACGCCCTTCGCGCTGTCCTGCCACACTTGATCGCCGACGATGAAGTGGCCGGGGATGTGCTGCAGGCCCGCCATGCAGCGCAGGATCGTCGTCTTGCCACAACCCGAAGGACCGAACAGCGCCGTGATGCCCCGCATGGGCATCTTGAAGGCCACATCGAGCGAGAAGCTGCCAAGCGTGCCTGCAAGCGCGGTCGAGATTTGCGGCACGCTTTCTCTCATCGGCCCTGCTGTCCGTAGCGACGGCCGAGCATCATGGTCGTGAGAATGACGGCGAACGAGAAGACGACCATGCCGCCGGCGAGAATGTGCGCCTCGGTCCAGTGCTGCGTCTCGACGAAATCGTAGATCGCGACGGACAGGACCTTGGTCTGGCCGGGGATGTTGCCGCCGATCATGAGAATGACGCCGAACTCGCCGATCGTGTGGGCAAAGCCGAGAATGGCACCTGTCAGAAAGCCCGGCCGCGCGAGCGGCACCGCGACCGACCAGAAGGCGTCCCACGGCGACGCCCTGAGCGTCGCGGCCACTTCGAGCGGACGATCGCCGAATGCCTCGAAGGCATTGCGGATGGGCTGCACGACGAACGGCATGGAATAGAGCACCGAGCCGATCACGAGGCCGGTGAACGTGAAAGCGAGCGTGCGCGCACCATAAAGCCCGGCGATCCAGCCGCCAGGCCCGTTCGGCCCGAGCATGAGCAGGAGATAGAAGCCGAGCACGGTCGGCGGCAGCACGAGCGGCATCGCGACGATCGTCGCAACCGCCTCTTTCCAGCGCGCCTTGGAGCGCGCCAGCCACCACGCGACGGGCGTGCCGAAGACCAGCAGCAGTATGGTGGTAATGAAGGCGAGCTCGATCGTCAGCCGGATCGGCGACCAGAGCTGCGCGAGATTGAGCTCACCCACACATCACCCATGCTCTAGTCCACAAAGCCGTAACCGTACTTCTCGATGACCTTGCGCGCCTCGGGGCCTTTGAGGAAGGCAAGGAAAGCCTTGGCCGCCTCATTGTTGGCGCCAGTCTTCAGCAGCACCGCATCCTGCGCAATGGTGTTGTGGAGGTTCGCCGGCACGACCCAACGCGAACCGCTCGGCTTCAAGGCGACCTGCGAAAAGGCGACGAACCCGACCTCGGCATTGCCCGTATCCACGAACTGGAAGGCCTGCGCGATATTGTTGCCCTCGACGATCTTGCCCTTGAGCGCGTCATACACGCCGAGCTTCTGCATGGTCTCGACTGCGGCGGTGCCATAAGGCGCGGTCTTCGGATTGGCGATCGCGAGCTTCTCGAACTTGCCATCCTTGAGCGTCTGCTCGCCGAGCTTCAGACCTTCTGTCTTGCTGAACAGCACGAGCTTTCCGGTGGCGTAGGTGTAAGACGTGCCTTCGACTCCAAAGCCCTCCTTGATGGCCTTTGCCGGCGTGGTGTCGTCAGCCGAGAGAAAAACTTCGAACGGCGCAGCCTGTGTGATCTGATTGTAGAGGCCGCCGGTCGGGCCGAAGCTGAAGACCGCCGTGTGGCCGCTCGCCCTCTCGAAGAGCACGCCGATCTCCTTCACCGCATCCGTGAAGTTCGCGGCGACCGCGACCTTGACCTCCGCCGCGCGGACGCCTGCCGACAGGGCGGCGAGGATCATGACCGAGGCCAGGGAGGCCATCGGCAGCTTGAGCCATGAGGGACGCCTACGCATGGGTTCAGCTCCGCCGTTCGAACTATTCATATCGATATAGCGCTCTTAAAAGCCCGGCGCGGAGGTGGCAAGCAATATTTCCTTCCGGATATCTTGGCGCGTATGTCTCGGCATTGCCGCATAGGGTATCGCGAGACGCAGGAGCAGGTTATCTCGACGCGGATTTGGCCGCAGGGCTCAGTCGCCGCTCGAGATCGGCAATCTGCTTGCCAAACGACTTGAGTGCCTGCGCTTCGATGGCCCGGTAGTGCCCGACGAGTGCGTGTCCGAAGGACGTGAGCCGGGCATGACCGCCGCCGGCGCCGCCATGCTGCGTCTCGAGAACCGGCTCGCTGAACATGCGATTTACCTCATCCGCCAGCAGCCACGCACGCCTGTATGACATCTTCATTTGCCGCGCAGCGCCACTGATCGAGCCATGTTCGCCAATGAGTTCGAGAAGGCGGATTTTTCCGTGACCGACCTGGCGGCCACCGTCAAAGTCGATGCGGATCGTAAGGCGCGTCATGTCACGTTCCGGCTGGGTGCTGTGCGCTCGGGCGCAATGCCTGGCTATCGCCTCAGCCATAACACAGGATGCGTCCCGCCGTGCACGAGATATGTTCGGGGCAACCGATCCTGATCTCGGCGCCGTCATCACGGGTTGCTCCGTGGAGGGGCGTCCAGACGATCAAATATATTCCGATGAATACGTCGCGAACGCGCTACTTCCAGATACTCAGCAGATCCACGGGCGCATCCTCGCGGGGACGTGGCTCCTTCGCGGGCGTGCCGAGCATCAAGAATGCCGCCAGCTCCTCCTCATTCGGCAGCCCGAGCGCGAGGCGGACACGGCGCGACGTCGCCGAGTTGCCGCTGCGCAGGCAGCCCGCATAGCCGAGTGCGGATGCGGCCAGCAGCATGTTCTCGAGCGCGGCGCCGGCGGCGAGCATCTGATCGCTGACCGAGACACGCGGATGATCGCGGACGATGCGCAGGACGACGGCCAGAAGCATGGCACCGCGATAGGCCTTCTCGCCCGCCCGCTCGATCTCGGCGGCAGGCGCGCCGGGATCGCGCTCGGCCTTGGCGTCTCGGAAGGCGGCCGCGAGATCGCCGCGGCGCTCGGGCGGTATGAGAATGAAGCGATAGGGTTTGAGGTTCTTGTGATCCGGTGCCGCGGCAGCCGCACGCAGAATCAGGGCGAGTTCGTCCGGCGTCGGCGTCGGCGCGACCAAAAAGCGCGGCGAAACCGACCGTCGCGAGAGAACGAGATCGAGCGCGTGAGCCTTGTCCGTCATTGTATTCATTCCTTCGGGCGCCAGTCTAACGCACTTTCAACCGATCCAAAGCCTCAGGCATCAAAGCGATCCCATTCGGGGCACGTGCCGAACCGGGCGACGAGGAAGTCGATGAACACGCGGGTCTTGGCAGCGAGATACCGGTTCGGGGTGTAGAGCGCGTAAATGCCGAGCTCGGGACGCTGAAAGCTGGGCAGCACGAGCGCCAGCTTGCCGGCGGCCAGATCGCACCCGACGAGGAATGTCGGCAGTTCGGTAATACCCTGCCCGGCGAGCGCCGCATCCCGCAGGATATGGCCGTTGTTGGCATTCAACGCAATTTTGAGCGGGACCATTCCGGTACTGCCATCTGCCTTCGTGTACGACCAGCGCTGCAGCCCACTGGCGCCATAGCCGAGCCAACGATGCTGAGCGAGGTCGTCCGGCGTTGCCGGTGTGCCGTGCGCCGCCAGATAGGCCGGCGACGCAACAAGGACGCGCCGGGCAGGAGCGAGCTTGCGTGCGATCAGGCTCGAATCCGCGAGCGCCGCAATGCGGATCGTGACGTCGACACCCTCCTCGACTGGATCGATGAAGCGGTCATTCAGCGTCATCTCGATACTGAGGTCCGGATAGGCGGCCATGAAAGCCGCAATCGCATCGCCGAGATAGAGCATCCCGAAGGACATGGGCGCGTTGATCCGCAGCACACCCCTCGGCTCGTCGTGGAGCCGCGAGACCTGCAGCTCCGTCTCCTCGATGCGCGAGAGAATGTCGAGGCAGCGCTCGTAGTAGGAGAGGCCGGCTTCCGTCGGGCTGACGCGCCGGGTCGTCCGGTCCAGGAGCCGGGCGCCGAGGACCTGCTCCAGCTCCATCACGGCCTTGCTGACAGCCGAGCGGGTCAGGCCGAGCGCGCGGCCTGCCTCGGCATAGCTACCAAGGGCCACCACCTTGGCGAATGCGTTCATGGCCTCAAGCTTATCCATGGCCAATTGTATCCGAATTGGATGCAGTGTGGCCGCAAGATAGCGGATTGATGCCAGTTCAGCCAAGCCATACCTAAGCGCCATCAGCCGACGGCACCGCGCCGCAAGCAAACGATCACAACTCGCCAGCAATGGAGAAGCCGTCATGAGCAAGGTTCTGGTTCTCTACTATTCGAGCTATGGCCACATCGAGAAGATGGCGCAGGCCGTCGCGGAGGGTGCTCGCGAAGCTGGCGCTCAGGTCGACATCAAGCGCGTGCCCGAGCTGGTGCCCGAGGAAGTCGCGAGGAAGTCAGGCTTCAAGCTCGATCAAGCCGCGCCGATCGCGACCGTGGACGATTTGCCGAACTACGATGCCATCATCCTCGGCGTGCCGACGCGGTACGGCAGCATGGCCGCGCAGATGAAGAACTTCCTCGACCAGACAGGCGGCCTTTGGATGAAGGGCGCGCTGATCGGCAAGGTTGGCAGCGTGTTCGCCTCTACCGCGACCCAGCACGGCGGCCAGGAGAGCACGATCCTTTCGACGCACACGGTGCTGCTCCATCACGGCATGGTCATTGCTGGCCTTCCCTATTCCTTCCAGGGGCAGATGAGCTTGAGCGAAGTGACGGGCGGCTCGCCCTACGGCGCCACGACGATTGCCGGCGGCGACGGCTCGCGTCAGCCGTCTGAGAACGAGCTTGCCGGCGCCCGCTTCCAGGGCCGGCACGTCGCCACTCTCGCTGCCAAGCTGGCTGCGAAATAATGATGCGAACGACGGCCCGGCTGCTTTGGCCGGCCGTCCCCGCTGTCGCAAAGTATGATTGCACACGCGTGTAGTCGGCGATGAACTGGGGTCAGCGGAATTCGACTGGAGACGCGATATGGCCGACATCAAGATCGAGCGCGAGCTGACGCCGACCAAGGGGCGCTATGTGGCCCGCATCGACGGCGTCGAGGGCGAAGGCGAGCTGACGTTCTCGCGCGCAAGCCCAACGCTCGTCATCGCGGACCACACGCTGGCGCCGGACTCCATGCGCGGCATGGGCGTCGCCAAGGCCATGGTCGATCGTCTGATCGCAGATGCGCGCAGTGAAGGCTTCAAGATCTTCGCGCTTTGCCCGTACGTGAAATCGCAGTTCGACCGCCATCCCGAATGGGCCGACGTCAAGTCGAGCTGAGCAGAAACTGGGCGGCTATTTCTTCGTCGTGTCCTCGGCCTTCGCCTTCACGCCGTCCGCGTCCTTGCTTTCCGGCGCTATGTACTTGCTCCAGGTTTGCGAGCGCCGCTCCGCCGAGCGCGGCTGCTCATCCTGGGGGCGCTGCAGATCCCGCGAGTTCGCGACCATGCCGGCGAGATTGCGCTGCGTCGCGCAACCGAATTCGGGATAGTTGAGCCGCTCCGGATCGCGCGCGACATCCCGATGCCAGTGGCCGCATTCTGGCGCGACCGCTTGGGGCGTCGCGTAGCTGAGGCGCACAACCGGGCGCAGGCGCGGCCCATCGCTGTGACGCGTCCGCACGACCCGCGTCGGCGCAATGTCGGCATCGCGCAGAATGCGGCCGAGCTCGGCGAGCACGTGCGACGCGCTGCTATCACCCTGTCGAGGGACGGAAACAGATAGCCGCCCGACGCCCTCCGCCTTGTAGCGCTCGACAAAGCGGTGCATGTCCGCAGCCTGATTGTGGCTGACGTCGCGGACGCGCGGCGGTGCGTCGACGTTCAAAACCTTGTGTCCATCGACGAAGCCGATCGGATGGCGCACGTCCACATCGTTGAGTGCGACGCCCATGTAGTCCGGCAGGCGCCGCTCGTGATCTTCGCACGCGGCGAGTGCAAGGCTCGTCGCGATAGCTGCAGTCACAACGGCGACGCTCATGGCACGGAAGCTAGGTGCAGCAATGGACATCGTGATCAGCCTTTCGTGCCCGCATCGGGATAGGCGATGATGAAGCCGAACTCGCCCTCGAGCGGGCCGCCAATGGGGCCATAGAGGCGATGCATATGACCGAAGAAGATGCTCTTGAGATCGCTCGCGGGTGCGAAGTTCTTGTCGGGTTTCGCGGCCTGCGCCTTCGTCATGTGCGTGGCGATATAAGGCGTCACGAGAATGACGAGCTCGGTCTCGCGGCGGCGATAATCGTTCGAGCGGAAGAGCTGGCCGAGCACCGGCACATTCTTGAGGCCTGGCACGCCATCGACGTTCTGGCGCGTGTCGTCGGAGAGCATACCCGCCATCGCGAGCGTACCACCGCTCGGCATTTCGAGCGTCGTCTCGGCGCGGCGAACCTTGAGAGCAGGGATCGAAATACCATTCGTAACAACGGCACCCTCGCTCGTCAGCTCACTCACTTCCGCACCAATCGAAAGACTGATGCGGCCGTCGCTCAGAACAACCGGCTTGAAGGTCGTTGAGACACCGAATTGTTTGAACTCGACGCTGAGCTCCCCATCTTTGCCCGATAGCGGAATGGGAAACTCGCCGCCAGCGAGAAACTTGGCGGTCTCACCCGAAAGCGCCGTCAGGTTCGGCTCCGCCAGCGTGCGCATGAGATTGGTGCGTTCGAGCGCTTCGATAATGGCCGCAACAGACTGGTTACCTGACTGCCAGCCAACCACACCCAAGGACCCCGCCGCCCCCGGAATGCCCGATGCGATGGTCGGCGCCACACCACCCGTTACCGGAAATCCATTGGTGATGATCTTCTGGAAGGTAAAGTTTCCCGAGGTGAGCAACGCATTAGTATCCACGCCGAGACGGCGCAGCGCCTCGCGCTGAATCTCCGCGACTGTGACCTTGAGCAGCACCTGCTCCTTGGCAGGCTCCGCCACGGTCAGGAGATTGACGACGCTCTCCTTGTCCTTCTTCTTCGTGGCGCGTTGCGCGAGCTCGGCGGCGCGGTTGGCGTCCACCGGCGTCATCACGCTGCCGCTCAGAACGATGTTCTCTCCCATCGTGTCCACGGTGATCTTCGAGCCGGGCAGGAGGCGGTGAAGCGTGTCGCTCAAGGAGGTGAGATCGCGCGTCACGACGATCTCGAGCAGCAACACCTTCTGCCCATTAGGCCCCATGAAGAAGGCATTGGCCTCGCCCTGGTCCTTGGCGAGCAGGTAGACCTGGCGCTGCGACTTGACGACAGCGTTGACGACTTCGGGATTGGAGACGAGCACGTTCTCCAGATCGACCGGCAGCTCGATCAGCATCGACTTGTCCATGCCGATCGTGATCCGGCGCGTCGCCGGCAGCGGCGCATTCGCCGGCACTCGGAGATAGGAACGGTGCGCAGGCTCGACGCCGAAGTCCACGGCGTGCTGGCTCTGCGCAACGGAACCGCCCCCGCCGATGCCAACGGCGAGCGCCACGAAGAAGAGCGCACTCAACCGGCGCAGGCCGGCCCAAGGATTGAAGGTACTTTCGAACACAGTCACATGCCCCCGCTGAAACGGAGGACCCACGCGACGCAATACATCTGGCCCCCTGCCGGGGCAGGCACGTCACGCGCCGGCCGTGTCGCGTCTCGATGAGCTGGGCTCCGCCACACCCGGAACCAAACTCGAGACAAGTCGAACACTGTCGTTCGTTGCGACCTGCTTCAATACCAACCCGGCGGCGCCAGCTGCCATGAAGGCGCTCCAGGCGGGCATCGACCACAAGGTCCCTGCCTACCCCATGCCGGCAAGTGATCACGAAACCTTGTCGAGTAACCAGCCTTCAGAGCGTCATGCGTGTGACCTTTGACAGGTCAATCCACAGATTGTCCAAACCGCGGCGGCACGTCCCCGACACACAAAATTCCTGGCTCGGTGCGGGGGTCTGTGCCCAATTTCGCGGTTTCAGGAGGCGTCCTGAAGCGAAAGTTTCACAGTGCATCGAGAGCCGCTGCTCCCTGATCGCCGCAAGTGACGCAAACTGTGCATAAGCCGGCTGTAGCCGGACAAATGCCGGATGAGCGGTGGTCGGCATTTCGGAATGCCGACCATTCGCGTGGTCTGCTCAGCCCGCGACGCGCAGATTCGAGATCTCACGGCCGATGGCCTGGAAGACCTGATACAGCGCATCACCGTTGCTCGCCGCGAAGGCTTTGCTGCCGTCCGATGCGCAGTCGGACAGCAGTGCACGCGTCGAGGTGTCGTTTTCGAGCCGGAAGGCGATCGTGTAGATGATGATGCCGCTGGTCTTCGCGTTCGCGCAGGCGGCGCGCGTCTTGGCGTTCATCGCGCTGGTGAGCGCCGAGGACGTATTCGTCGATCCGAGCCGGCCCTTCACGCCGTAGGCGAACGCCCCGTAAGCCGTCCAGTTGTGGTTGCCGCTGTAGCGCGTGTAGGTGTTCTGGCCGTCCGTCATAAGGACGATGACCTTCTGGTTCTTCTCCTCGCTCCAGGAGCGGCCAGTCGTGAACGGTGCTTCGGGCGAGAGAAGACGCCAGCCCCACATCAGGCCTTCGCCGATGTTGGTGAGACCATTGGCGACCATGGCATCGATCGCTGCCGTCACGTCCCCCTTGTAGGCGGTGAGCTCGGTCAGCGGCGCCGTCGTGCAACCGTAGTTCGGTCCGAGGCCAGACGGTGTCGAGGCACCGTCGTACTTGCACATGCGCGACTGTGCCTCCGCCGGCGTCAGCGGTTTCGGGCCATACTGGCGGCAGATGGTCTTGTCCTTGTTCCAGTCGACACAAATCTGCTCGGGCGTCGGACAGCTCCCGCCAAAATCATTGAGATAGTTGTTCGGATACGTGACGTTGTCGGGAGCGTTGCCCTTATCGGGCTCGTCAGGCGCGAACATGGGCACGAAGAGCGTCGCCGGCGTGTTGGAGTTAGGCGGCGTATCGTTGACATCATAGGGCGCCGGGCGCGCTTCGACGCAACCGCGCCACGACATCCCGAGCTGGTCGAAGAGTTGGAAGCGCGTCCGCGGCTCCGCGAAGTTCTCACTGTGGACGGGTGAATGACCGCCGGTATCCATCCAGCCCGCGTCGCGCTGGTGGGCACCGATATTGACGGAACCTGCGAACGGCACCACCCCGACGTGGACCTTGTCGTTGCCCATGGCGCCCGCGAAGACCACGTCGACGAGATTGCGCGCGGCATCCTTGAGCTCCTCCAGCGGGCCACCAGCCATGGAGCCAGAGTTGTCGAGTACGAGTGCGACCTCGACGGTGCCATCGCCGCGCATGACTCGCGTGCTGGCGGCCAGACCCGCGTCCCTCACTCCGAAGGCGTTCATGAGCGTCGTGGGATGGCGACCGCCGGACGAGATCGTCACCGTGCCGGCGGCAGGATCCATCTTCATATCGGTAATGGCGAGTTTCGTTCCGCTCGGCACGTTGGCTTTGAAAAAGGCCTCCGCAGCCGCCGGGCCTGTCTCGTCCTGATCGTCCCTGCCGAGCCGGTGTGCCGCCGCGAGCGCCGCAGCATCGATCGCCCGCTGCATGCGCAGGCGTTCGAGCTCGATCCGTCCGTAATCGATCGCGATCGCCGCGGCGAGCCCGAAGACCGAGAAGCCGAGCGCGAAGATGATGATGGTGACGCCGCTCTGATCGGCTCCAAAGCGCCGGGCGAAGGCGCGCACGCCCTTCCATGGCGCCTTACGGCACCCTGTCCCGTTAACATCCCGCATTGTCTTCCGCCTCCTCGACCCGATGAGACGAGCCTAGGCGGGGGATGGCTGCGGTCGCGTAAAGCCTTTGATGACAACTTTATGCAGTTTCATATTGCTTGCAGGAAGGTAAATTTCTCTCGGGGAGCACAACCCGGCATCAAGCACTGCGAGCCTTCAGCGCAGCGTCGTCCCGACGGCCCACCAGGCCGGATTGAGGGCGCTCAGACGTCGGGCGGCTGCCTCAGCGGCGGCGGGTGTCTCGAAGAGACCGAAGCACGTCGCGCCGCTCCCCGACATGCGGGCCACGACGGCGCCAGGCTCGGCGCTGAGGGCAGCCAGAACCGCGCCAATGGCGGGGCAGAGCTCGCCCGCGACCGGTTCGAGGTCGTTGCCGGAGGCTAGAAGATATGCCGCAACTGACCTCATGTCCGGGAAGGGACCAGGCACGTCCGGGGGCCGAATCGTCTCGGGTGCTGGTGGCGCGCCCAGGGCCCCGAAAACAGCGGCGGTCGCAAGTGGTGCCCCGGGATTGACGAGGACCGCGGGAAGGGCCGGCAGGGACGGGACCGATGCCATCTCTCGCCCAATGCCCCACATGAGGTGGGCCGTGTTGGCGAGACAAACCGGGACATCAGCCCCGAGTGAGGCCGCCACCGCCAGCCAGTCGACCTCCGAAGCGAGCCCCGGATTGGCGCGTCGGACGGCACGAAGGACCGCCGCAGCGTCGGCCGACCCGCCACCGATACCCGCCGCGACCGGCAGCCGCTTCTCGATGTGCACACTGCCGAGCGCCAGGGCTGGCGCGGTCTCCGCGAGGCGCCGCAGGGCGCGGACCGCAATGTTCTCGCCGTCGATCGCGCTGGCGTAGGGGCCGCTCGCTGTCACACCGCGCCGCGCTCCCACGTGCAGGGTGACCTCATCGCCAATGTCGGCGAATGCGACCAAGCTCTGGAGTTCGTGATACCCGTCCAACCGGCGGCCCAACACGCGAAGGGTCAGATTGACTTTCGCGCGTGCAAGTTCGGTGACGGTCTCGGACATCTACCGGAGCTGGGGCGAGACCGGCGCCACCTGGTTTTCCGTGCGCTTCTTGCGCTGCACGTCGCCACGCGCCTGCTGGTTCGGACGCTTCACCGTGCGCGGCTGCACACGCACCGGAAGACCATCAGCCAGCTTCGACTTGATCTTGTCGGCATCCTCCGGCTCGGGATTGAGCGTCAGCGACTGGTTCCACTGGAAGCGGGCCTCGCGCCGACGACCAACGCGCCAATAGGCATCGCCGAGATGATCGTTGAGGATCGGATCCTGCGGCATCAGTTCGACGGCACGCTCGAGATAGCGAACCGACTCGCGGTAGTTGCCGAGGCGATAGTGTGCCCAGCCGAGGCTGTCGACGATATGGCCGTCATCGGGGCGCAGGCGCACGGCTTTGCGGATGTGCTCCATGCCGAGCTTCAGGTTCTTGTTTTGATCGACCCAGGAATAGCCGAGATAGTTGAGCACCGACGGCTGGTCGGGCGACAGCTTCAGCGCGCGCTGAAGGTCGTTCTCGGCCTTGGGCCAGTTCTTGGTTCGCTCGTAGGACGTACCCCGGGCGAAAAAGAGCCCCCAATGCTGCTTCTGTGGCGGACCGATTCGCTCGATGACGCGGTCGTAGTAGGTAATGGCTTCGTCGTAGCGCTTGCGCGAGCGCATGATATTGCCGAGAGCATCGAGCGCGCGGATGTCCGAATTGTCTGCGTCGGCCATTTGCTCGAGCAGCGTCCGCGATTCATCGACGCGCTCGAGCTGATTGAGCAGCAGCGCCTTCCGGACCCTGATGGAGGCCTGCATGGGCGTGCCTTCGGGAATGCGCTCGTAAATCCGGATCGCACTCTCATAGCGCTTCGTCGTCTCGTAGACCGAAGCCAACGCGGCGAGCGCAAACGGCGATGACGGGTCGAGATGCAGCGCGAGCTGCAGATAGACCGTGCCGAAGCCGATGCCGCCTTCACTCGACAGCGCCTCGCCGAGGCCGAAGAAGACCTCAGACAGGCCCTGTTTCGGGTCGTTGATCAGAAGTGGGATCTTGTCGTTCCCCTCGAGCGCCTCGCCGAGCGCGATGATGTAGGGATGAACGTTCCCGGTCGTGCGCCGCATATGCTCGGCAACAATCGAGCGCGCGAGCTTGCGGTCCCCACGCGCGGCCGCGTGCTGGGCGTAGGCCAGCGTCAGGCGAACGAGGCGCTGCTCGCTGCGGAAGATGCGCTCATAGAGGCGGCCAGCCTCCTGGTGACGCCCTGCGAGATCGCTGATCAGGGCCTTGTGATAGCGGAGATAGAACTGCGCCCAGTCGGCCTGCTTGAGGCCGTCGAGCTGGGCGAGCGCGCCATCGACGTCGCCACGCCCATACCGGGCCCAGGCACCTGCAAGCGTGCTCGTGACCTCACCGACGAGGCTCACCGCCGAGCGCTTGAACTTCTCGTTAGCGTCGTCGTAATTCGACTTCTTGGCGGCATCCACACCGAGCACGAGACCGGCGACACGGTGCGCTGAATGAACCTCAAGCAGGCGCTGCGCCAGATCGACGGATTCCGCGATCTCTCCCTCGGTCAGATCCATGAGGAGCGACTGCTCTAGGAGCGTCTCGTTCGTTGGATCCCGCGAGAGGGCGCGCTTGAAGAAGTGCGACGCCGATTCGGTATCGTGCTGGCCGCGCGCCACGCGGCCCGCAAGATATCCACCTAGGGACGGGTTGACCTCGGCCTGGGTCTCGTCACCGCGCGCATTGGCGGGCTGGCAGAGCGGGTAGGCCAAAAGGGCGGCGATCAGCGCAGTACGCGCAAAGTGCATCTCGTCTCTCCACAGGCCGCACATCTCGCACTGCGCGAATCTGAAACGACCCAGTCGAATGTCGGACCCTGCTCAGGCCACTAGCCTTACAAGTGCGGCACGATCTTGGCCAGCCAATCACTACTGAAATCAACTCAATTCTCTGTTTGCGGAGGCCGGTTGCTGCCTGCTGGCCGGCGCAAAACATCCCGCAGTCTCGAACCCTAGCGCGCCCCGCTGGGCCGGCGGGTCTCCAGATGACGGCGAAGCGAGGCTTCTGCTGTGGCGTACGGCTCCTGCAGCTCGACGCTCCAATAGCGCAGCTCCGCAAGAGGGATCGGCTCTCCCGTCACCGCACAGAGGACATAATCCCCTGGCGAAACGACCTGAAACTCGCCGTCGAGATATTTCACCTTGGCCTCGCCCCGGAAGCCGAACAGGCGTTCAAAACGATTCATCGCGCGGATCGCAGCCTTTCTTCGCCGAAGCACCGGGGCTGACCCGCGTCGGCGGCCGTACGTTACATAAACAGCCCCTCCGGCGCCAGCCATCTCGCGCGTGACACCTTGTGTCGCAGGACGCCCACATGATCACCTGTCCACCTTGGGCTTATCAAGGGAATAGCCACATCATGACGAATTCCGCCGCTCAAGGAAGGATTGACCGGGTTTCCCGGCTCATCACGGCCTCGCCGCAGTCCATTTATCGGGCACTCATCGATCCCGACGCCCTGATGTCCTGGCTGCCACCCAAGGGCATGAGGGGCCAGGTTCATGCCTTTGAGCCATGGCCTGGCGGAGCCTACGACGTGGCTCTCTTCTTCGAGGATGAGGCAAACGCCTCACATGGCAAGACCTCCGCGGGCGCCGATGTCGTTAAAGGTCGCTTCGTCGAGCTTTCTGCCGATGACCGCGTCGTGCAGGAGTTTGCATTCGTGTCCGACGATCCTGCTTTCGCGGGCGTGATGACCATGACATGGCAGCTTGCCGCTCGCCCGGAAGGCACGGAGATCACGATTACCTGCGAGAACGTGCCCGATGGCATAACAGTGGAGGATCACGAGATCGGCCTGACATCGACACTGGAGAACCTCGCGGCATTCATCGAACGCTAGAAGGCGAGCCTCCGAGCCCACTGGCCGTAAGGTGTCCAGCTTGACACTAGCCCCACACTGCTGCCAAAAGCCCCCTCCGCAAGACATCCGTCTTACCTGCGTGGTTGGCAGCGAGTGAGAGGAGCAGGATACCATGGCCGAGATCACCCTGACATTTCCGGACGGCGCCAAGCGCCAGGTCCCCGCCGGCACCACCGGCCTCGATGTGGCGAAATCGATCGCCCCGTCGCTGGCGAAGCGTACCGTTGCGATGGTCCTCAACGGCACGCTCAGCGACGCCGGCGATCCGATCAATGCCGATGCTCAGATCCGGTTCGTATCGCGGACGGACCCGGAAGCGCTCGAGCTGATCCGGCATGACACCGCACACGTTCTCGCCGAGGCCGTGCAGGCCATCTGGCCCGGTACTCAGGTGACCATCGGCCCAGTCATCGAGAACGGCTTCTTCTACGACTTCGCCAAGGAGGAACCCTTCAAGCCCGAGGACCTTCCGGTCATCGAGAAGAAGATGCACGAGATCATCGCGCGCAACGCCCCCTTCAAGAAGGAGGTTTGGAGCCGCGACAAGGCGAAGGACTACTTCCGCTCCAAGGGCGAACTCTTCAAGGTCGAGCTGGTTGACGCGATCCCCCAAGGCGAGGACGTCAAGATCTACAGCCAGGGCGAATGGCTCGATCTGTGCCGCGGCCCGCACATGACCTCGACCGGGCAGATCGGCAAGGCGTTCAAGCTGATGCGCTTCTCGGGCAGCTACTGGCGCGGTGACGCGCAGGGCCCTCAACTGCAGCGCATCTACGGTACTGCCTTTGCCGAGGAAAAGGAGCTGGCTGCCTATCTCACGCAGCTCGAGGAAGCGGAGAAGCGCGATCACCGCAAGCTCGGCCGCGAGATGGATCTCTTCCATTTCCAGGACGACGCGCCTGGCACCGTCTTCTGGCACCCGAAGGGCTGGACGCTCTTCCAGGGTCTCATCGGGTACATGCGCCGGCGTCAGGTCGCCGAGGGTTATGTCGAGGTGAACTCGCCGCAGCTTCTCGAGCGTTCGCTCTGGGAGACTTCCGGCCACTGGGAAACCTACCACGCGAATATGTTCGTCACCGAGACGGAGGACGAGCGCGTCTTCGCGCTGAAGCCGATGAACTGCCCCGGCCACGTGCAGATCTTCAAGCACGGGCTCAAGAGCTATCGCGAGCTGCCGATCAAGATCGCGGAGTTCGGCTGCGTGCATCGCTACGAGCCGTCGGGCGCGCTGCACGGCCTCATGCGCGTGCGTGCCTTCACCCAGGATGACGCGCATATTTTCTGCTCGGAGGACCAGATCGCCGAGCAGTGTCTCGACATCAATCAGTTCATGCTGTCGATCTACAAGGACTTCGACTTCGAAGACGTCCACATCAAGCTCGCCACCCGCCCCGAGAAGCGCGTCGGTGCTGACGAGCTGTGGGACAAGGCCGAATCCGCGATGATGGGCGTGCTCGACGAGATCAAGCGCCAGTCGAACGACCGCATCAGAACGTCGATCGCCGAGGGCGAGGGTGCCTTCTATGGCCCGAAGTTCGAGTATCACCTGCGCGACGCGATCGGCCGCACATGGCAGTGCGGAACAACTCAGGTCGACTTCAATCTGCCCGCACGCTTTGGCGCCTTTTACATCGACGCCAACAGCGAGAAGCGCACACCGGTGATGATCCACCGGGCCATGTTCGGCTCGCTCGAGCGCTTCATGGGCATCCTCACGGAGAACACGGCAGGACACTTCCCGCTGTGGCTCGCGCCTGTGCAGGCTGTCATCGCGACCATCGTCTCGGATGCCGACGAATATGCGCTGAAGGTCGCGGCCGAGCTGCGCCGCGCGGGCCTGCGCATCGAGACCGATCTTCGTAACGAGAAGATCAACTACAAGGTGCGCGAGCACTCGCTCGCCAAGACACCGGTCATCCTCGTTGTCGGTAAACGCGAGGCCGAGGAAGGCAAGGTCGCCATGCGCCGCCTCGGCAGCAACGAGAGCAAGACGCTGACGCTCGCCGAGGTGAAGGCGTTGCTCGTCGATGAAGGCGAAGCGCCTGATCTCAAGCGGGCACGAGCCTAAAAGATTACGGACTGCCGGCCGGCGGCGCTGCAGGTGCCGCCGGTGCGCCAAATTCAGGCGGCCGCACGGCTTCGAGGGCCACAAGTCCAACCTTGAGGTAACCTGAGGCGCGAAGCTGATCGAGCAAGGCGATCAGCTCGCCATAGGGCACCGTCTTGTCGGCGCGAAGAAACAGGCGCGTATCGCGATTGCCGTTGGTCACGCGAGCGACCGTCGACAGGAACATCGCCTTTCCAACTGTATCCTCGCCGATGGCGATCTCGAGGTTCGCCTTGATCGTCACGTAGATCGGCTTCTCCGGACGCGGCTGTGGCTTGGCTGTCGCCGCCGGCAATTGCACGGCTATGTCGACCGTCGAGAGTGGCGCCGCCACCATGAAGACGATGAGCAGCACGAGGATCACGTCGATGAACGGCGTGACGTTGATGTCGCTCATCTCGTCGTCGTCACCGTCGTCGGTGTCGCGAATGCCGCCAGCCATGACGCTCAACCCCGCCTGACGAGAGCAGCCGGCGGCCTGCTCGCAGCGCGACGATCGAGATCGCGCGAGACGAGCCGCTGGACCTCGTCGTTCGTCTCGCGCACGAGCGCGCGATACGTCGCGATCGAGCGGTTGAGTTGGTTGTAGAGGATCACTGCGGGGATGGCCGCGACGAGACCGATGCCGGTTGCGAGCAGCGCCTCCGCAATGCCCGGCGCGACGACGGCAAGGCTCGTCGTCTGCGACTTCGAGATGCCGATGAAGCTGTTCATGATGCCCCAGACCGTGCCGAACAGCCCGACGAAGGGACCGATGGCACCGACGGTCGCGAGCAGGCTCATGCCGCGCCGCATCCGCCGTGTGAGTGCGGCATCCAGTCCTTGTAGCCGCGAAGCGACGCGCTCCTTGAGGCCGGGGCCATTGAGCACATCGTCCGAGAGATCGATCTCGGCCTGCGCAAGCTGAACCATGCCCTTCGCGACGAACGTCCGGCGTGTCAGGTGCATGGCTGCCGCATCGAGCGACGGCTCTTCCGCGAGGGCACTGAGCCCCCGGCGCAGTCCGAACCGTGCTGCTATCAGCTCCATGATCTTGGCGAGCCAGACCGTCCAGACGGCGAACGATGCCAACGCGAGGCCGATCATCACGCTCTTAACGACGATATCGGCCGCCATGAACATGCCCCAGGGGGAGAGGTCATGCGGCAGATGAGATCGATCGGCGCTTGCGGGAGCCGGCGTTACCGGAACGCCGCCGGGCAGAGCGATTGTGCCCTGTGGGGCCTCGCCGGATGCCGGTGCCTGTGGTGCTGTTGTCGGAAGGTCTACGGCAAGCCCAGACGGCGAGGGCGCGGCCGGCGCAGGTGCCGCTTGTGCCGGCGCCTCCTGCGGCGCCGCTTGTGGTGCCACTTGAGCCATCGCCGGCATCTGCGCGAGGCTCATCGCCCAAAGGAGGCCCACCACAACACATATCGACGGTGAGCGCCTGCACCGGCCGGCCGCGGCGATAGCGCCAGCCTCGGCCCGTTGAGCGCTGAATACGGTGGTCCTCACGCAGCTTCCCCTCGTGCGGCATTGCGGGCGATGGGCCGCCCTCATCCATCGACCGAATGCTCTTGTAAGAGCGTTCCGGCCCGGGCTGGCGCGCGCCACCCAAGGGGCCTTGCTACATTTGATGACTCCTATAGTCTAGTTTTAGTTTGCCGCACTGCATAATGGGCCGCCGCACCGTGCATGGCAGTTGCATACATTTATACTTGACTAGTATAGTATAGATTAGTTCTCTGGTCGCGCTTGCCGAGTTCCGGTAGCACACGGATCCGAAGCCTTATGGGGAGCAACACCGGATCCGAAATGGAACCGCCATCGAGGGGGATGGTGGCTCCGGTAAGAAAGCCGGTCTTGCGGCCGCTGTGGCGCTGCGCCTCATCTCCGGAGGGTCCCTTGCCTTCCCGTGCCGGAGATTTGCTCCGATGCCGCTCGGCTTTGGCTGGCTGCCCCGCGGGTGTCCGGGCATATGACATGATCCCCCGATCATGTGCCGGGCATCCGCGGGCGAGGCTTGCATGAACTCCGCTTAGCCTCTCCACCACCGTGACTTGCGGCGTCGCCGGATCATGACAGTATGCGCTGTCGCGACGGTCGATGCTCCGCGCGAAAAATCAAACAAGAAACCTCACAGGAGAGAAACGCTCATGGCCGCCATCGAGAAGATCGAAGCCGGGTTCTATCGCGTGCCGCTGCCGGTCCCGCTTTCGGACTCGACGCACGGCACCATGACGTCCTTCGAGCTGATCACCGCCCGCGTGCGCGATGCTGATGGCGCGGAGGGCGTCGGCTACACCTACACCACCGGTCACAATGGCGGCGCCGTCGCACGCCTGCTCGCGCGCGACATCCCCGAGATTGTCGGAAGCGAGGACGCCGATCGCATCGAGCGGCTCTGGCAGAAAGTGTGGTGGGGCCTGCACTATGGCGGACGCGGGGGGCCGAGCGTGCTCGCGCAATCGGCCTTCGACATGGCGCTCTGGGATCTCAAATCCCGCCGCGCCAACCTGCCGCTCTGGCGTCTGCTCGGCGGGCACGATCCAGCCGTGCCCTGCTATGCGGGCGGCATCGACCTCCATCTCTCGGTTGACGATCTCATCAAGGAGCACGATGCCAACCTCGCCAAGGGCTTCCGCGCCATCAAGATGAAGGCTGGGCGCGCGCGCATGTCGGAGGATGTGGAGCGCATCATGGGGCTCAGAGGCTATCTCGGCGAGGGATTTCCGCTCATGGCCGACGCCAACATGGCCTGGACGGCCGACGAAGCCATCCGTCGCGCGCGCGCCTTCGAGCCGTACGGCCTCGTCTGGCTCGAGGAGCCGATCATTCCAGATGATGTCGCAGGCCACGCGCGTGTCGTCGCCCACGGCGGCGTGCCGATCGCCACGGGAGAAAACCTGCGCTCGCTTTACGAGTTCAAGGCGCTGATTGCCGCCGGCGGCGTGAGCTTCCCGGAGCCGGATGTCACCAACTGCGGCGGGCCGACGGTATTCATGAAGGTCGCGCACCTCGCCGAAGCCTTCAACCTGCCGGTCACCTCACACGGCGCGCACGATGTGTCCGTGCACCTGCTCGCGGCTTGCCCCAATCGCAGCTTCCTCGAGATCCACGGCTTCGGCCTCGATCGCTACATCGGCGAAGCGCTGCCGCTGCGGGAGGGTAATGCCATTGCACCGGACCGTCCCGGCCACGGCGTCAGCTTCGACTGGGCCGGCCTCGGCAAGCACGCGGCAGCATAGCCCTGCGCGTGCTCATTTTTTGGCGACGCGCTCGGGCTTACCCTTGCGCTTCGTCTTGGCCATTTTCTTGAGCTCGGTCTCGCTCATGCTTTCGACCATCCCGCGCGAAGCACCCCTGAGCTTGCTCTTCTTGACCTCGCCGCGCTTAGCCGCCAGCGCCGCGCCGGCCGCCTTCTGCTGTGCCTTAGATTTGGCTGGCATGACTGTTCTCCGGTAGATTTGATACGCACGCAACGCGCGCGCCTGCGAAATCGTTCAGGTGGGGAGCAATTCGCCACCGCAACGGTTAGCCAAGATCAGCATTCGGGAGGTTCCACATGATGAGGCCACTACTCGCCTGCACCGCCGCCATTGCCCTCGCTGCGACGGCTGCCGTCGCCCAGGACAGAACGAGCGCCACGGCGACATTCATCAGCAAGGCCGGCAAGGAGGCCGGCACAGCGAAGCTGACCGGCACCGACAAGGGCGTCCTCATCGAGCTCAACGTGAGTGGACTACCTGCGGGCCAGTGGGTTGGCTTCCATGTGCACGAGACCGGTAATTGCGATCACTCGGGCGGTCATATGTCCGCCGGCGGGCACTTCAATCCGGCCAAAGCGGCACATGGCTACAACGACGCCAAGGGACCACACGCCGGCGACATGCCGAACCAGTTCATCGCCGCCGACGGCACGCTGAAGGCGCAGGTATTCAATTCGTTCGTGACACTCGACAAGGGCGACAACGCCATTCGCGGCAAGGCGTTGATGATCCACGGCAAGGCCGATGACTACAAGACCCAGCCCACCGGCGATGCGGGTGACCGCCAGGCCTGCGGCGTGATCAAGTAGGCCAGCACGTCTGCGTCCGTCTCACGCGCGAAGCGCTTCGACTTTAGCGCTTCGCGCGCACGAGGCGGTCGGCGACGATACCCACCGCGACAAGGCCGATACCGGCGAACTGTATGGCCGTCAATTGCTCGCCGAGGAGCAGGACGCCAATGAGAACGACCGTCACCAGCTCCAAACTCACGATGATCGAATAGCGGCCGGCGCTGAGGCGGGGCAGCGCATAGGCGA
>JAEZAW010000050.1 GCA_023430315.1 Pseudomonadota bacterium
GGCAACTTCGGTGAGTACAACGCCGATCGTCGCCGCAGCAGCGGCTCAGGCGGGGGCTACAAAGGCGGAAAGCCCAAGACGCTCTTCGATCTGCTCTTCAAGAACTGACGTGCCGTCACGCGCGTTACATCGGCTTCGACGCTCGCACCCAGAGGAGCCGAGCCGCTGATGACGGCCGCGGTGATCATGTGGTTCCGCAACGATCTGCGCCTTGCGGACAACCCGGCACTTCATGCCGCAGCGGCGTCGGGCCTACCGGTCGTTCCGCTCTTCATTCTCGATGATGATGCGGCCGGCCGCTGGCGGGCGGGCGGCGCGAGCCGCTGGTGGCTTCATGGCAGTCTGTCGGCCTTGACCAAGAGTCTTGCAGAAGTCGGCTCTCGCCTCATTCTCGCGCGCGGCGCGACGCGCGAGCTCCTGCCGCGCATTGCCGCTGAGGCGAGGGCCGAGGCGATCTACTTCTCGCGCGCCTATGAGCCCTGGGCCAGTGCGCTCGAAACGGATCTCAAAACCGATCTCGATAAATCCGGCATTACTCTGAAACGCCACCGCGGCGCGCTGCTGTTCGAACCAGAAGCATTGCGTACGGGACAGGGCAAGCCCTTCCAGCTCTACACGCCCTTCTCGCGTGCAGCCTTTGCCGCCGAGGATCCGGGAAAGCTCCTCTTGGCACCGCGGAAGCTGAACACACCTTCGCGCTGGCCATCCTCTGAAAAGCTCGCGGATTGGGAACTCACTCCGACGAAGCCCGATTGGGCGACTGGCTTCAGTGACGTCTGGACGCCCGGAGAGGATGCCGCGCGCAACCGCCTGAGCAATTTCCTCAGATCGGACGTCGCTGAATATCACGAGCGGCGCAATCGTCCCGATCTCGCGGGCACGTCACGGCTCTCACCGCATCTTCATCACGGGGATATCAGCCCGCGGCAGTGCTGGCAGCGTGCACGTGCCATTGCGGAAGCCCATCCCGAGCGCGGGAAAGGCGTCGAGGTCTTCCTCAAAGAGTTGCTGTGGCGCGAGTTCTCCTATCATCAACTCGTGCAGCATCCGAGGATGCCGGACGCGCCTGTGCGCGAGCCGTTCGCCGATTTTCCCTGGAAGAACGATGCCAAGGCCCTTCGCAGCTGGCAGCGCGGCCGAACGGGCTATCCGATCGTCGATGCGGGGATGCGGGAGCTGTGGGCCACCGGCTGGATGCACAATCGCGTGCGCATGATCACGGGGTCATTCCTCGTGAAGCACCTTCTGCAGCCCTGGCAGAAGGGGGAAGCCTGGTTCTGGGACACGCTCGTCGATGCCGATCTCGCGAACAACGCAACGAGTTGGCAATGGGTGACGGGCTCGGGCGTGGATGCAGCGCCCTACTTTCGCATATTCAATCCGCAGAAGCAGGCCGAGACTTTCGATCCCGATGGTTCATACGTGCGCACGTGGTGCCCCGAGCTCGCGAAGCTGCCGGCGCCGCTGATACACGCGCCCTGGGAAGCGCCAGCAGAAATTCTCGAGAAAGCCGGCGTGAAGCTCGGCCGCAACTACCCGCATCCGATCGTGGATCACAAGGAGGCGCGGACACGCGCACTCGCAGCCTTCGAAAGCCTGAAGCAGGCCGAGTAGCGCGCAATCTCAGGCTACCTGAAGTGGCAGGAGACCTTCTGGCCGCCGCCGACATCGCGCAGCACGGGGCTCTCGATCTTGCAGCGCTCCTGCGCAATCGGGCAGCGCGTGTGAAAATGACAGCCCGAAGGCGGCTTCATCGGGCTCGGCACGTCGCCTTCCAGCACGACCTTCTTGCGCTTGATCGAAGGATCCGGCACCGGCACGGCCGAGAGCAGCGCTTCGGTATAGGGATGGCGCGGCGCCGTGAAGAGCGTGCGCTTGTCGGCGTACTCGACGATGCGGCCGAGATACATGACCGCGATATGGTGCGAGATGTGCTCGACCACCGCAAGGTTGTGCGAGATGAAGAGATAGCCGAGCCCGCGCTCCTGCTGCAGATCCATGAGCAGATTGATGACCTGCGCCTGGATGGACACGTCGAGCGCCGAGACGGGCTCATCGCCGATGATCAGCTTCGGATTGAGGGCGAGCGCGCGCGCAATGCCAATCCGCTGGCGCTGGCCGCCCGAGAACTGATGCGGAAAGGCGTCCATCTGCGCCTGGCGAAGGCCGACGCGGGCAAACAGCTCCGCCACGCGCTCGCGCCGCTCCGCGGCGTTGCCGATGCCATGCACCTTCAAGGGTTCGCCGACAATATCGCCGGCGCTCATGCGCGGATCAAGCGACGAGAAGGGGTCTTGGAAGATGATCTGCATCTCGCGGCGGTACGGGCGTAGCTCCTGCTTCGAGAGGCCCGTGATCTCATCGCCTTCGATCTTGATGCTGCCGGAGGTCGGCTCGACGAGCCGCAGGATAGCGCGGCCGACGGTCGACTTGCCGCAACCCGACTCGCCGACGAGGCCCAATGTCTCGCCTTCGCGAATCGTGAAGGACACGCCATCGACGGCGTACACATGCCCAACCGTCGTCTGCAGCAGCCCCTTCTTGACTGGGAAGTGCTTCTTCAAGTCCCGCACTTCGAGCGCAGGTGCACGATTGGGGCGAGGCCCACTGTCGCTCGCGCCGTTCGCCGTTCCCGGCGTCACGCCGCTCTCCGCTCCGTCATGCATTGGCGCCTCCAAAAAGCTCGTCCGCGCGCCAGCAGGCAGCCCAATGTCCGCTTCGCTTCAGCTCATAGGGCGGATACTCGGCACGGCAGCGGTCATCGGCATGAGGGCAGCGCGGCGCGAATGCGCAGCCCGGCGGCAGCGCGCTCAAGGCCGGCACGATGCCCGGAATTTCCTGCAGTCGTTCGACGCCATCCTTTTCCTCGCCTCTCATGAGGTCGAGACGCGGAATCGAGGCCATCAGACCGCGCGTATAGGGATGCATCGGATGCGCAAAGAGCTCGCCGACATCCGCTTCCTCGACCTTGCGACCGGCGTACATCACGATGACGCGCTGTGCCGTCTCCGCAACGACACCGAGATCGTGCGTGATAAGAACGACCGCCGTGCCGAGGCGGTTCTGCAGCTCGAGAATGAGGTCAAGGATCTGCGCCTGGATGGTCACGTCGAGCGCCGTCGTCGGCTCGTCGGCGATCAACACTTTCGGATTGCAGGCGAGCGCGATCGCGATCATGGCGCGCTGGCGCATGCCGCCCGAGAGCTGATGGGGATACTCCTTCACGCGCTGCTCGGGTTCCGGAATTTTCACGAGCCGCAGCATCTCGATGGCGCGCTCGTAGGCCTGCCTGGTCGTCATGCCCTGATGGAGCAGCAGCACTTCCGCGATCTGCCGCCCGATGGTCATGACGGGATTGAGCGACGTCATGGGCTCCTGGAAGATCATGGAGATGTCGTTGCCGCGGATCCGGCGCATCTCCTCTTCGTCGAGCTGGATCAAGTCGACGCCGTCGAGCTTGATGGAACCGCTAATGATGCGTCCGGGCGGCACCGGGATGAGCCGCAACAGCGACAGCGCGGTGATCGACTTCCCGCAGCCCGACTCGCCGACGATCGCCAGCGTCTCCCTGGGCTTCAGCGCGAAATCGACGCCATCCACCGCCTTGACCACACCGTGGCGCGTGAAGAAGTACGTGCGCAGGTCCGTGACCTCGAGCAGGTTCTCGGACGCGGGCACGCGGGCCGGCGCGGATTGAGGTATCGAGGCTGTGGTCGTCATTGGGCTCCCTGCCTTCATCGCCGCGCGTCGCGTCGCCGGCTCGCTTCCCGTCCAGTCGTTCATGACGTCACGGGTCCTGGCCTCGGATTGTGCATCAGCTCCGCTCGCGAGGATCGAGGATGTCGCGCACGGCATCGCCGAGCAGGTTCGTGCCGAACACCGCGAGCGAGATCGCGATGCCGGGGAAGATGACGAGCCACGGCGCGGTCCTCACGTACTCGGCTGCGGACTCCGACAGCATGCGTCCCCAGGACGGATGCGGCTCCGGAATGCCAAGGCCCAGGAAGGAGAGCGAGGCTTCGGTCAGGATGGCGGCTCCAAGCTGGGCCGTCCCCAGCACGATGAGCGGCGCAACTGTGTTCGGCAGCACGTGGCGGACAGCGATCTTCCACTCGCTCATGCCGACGGCGCGGGCCGCCTCGACGTAGGGCATCTCCCTCAGCGCGAGCGTATTCGACCGTATGACGCGTGCGACATGCGGAATGATCGGGATCGAGATCGCGACAATCGTGTTCGTCAGCGAGGGCCCGAGCGAAGCCGCCATCAGGAGCGCCATGACGAGCAGCGGCAGGGCTTGCATGATATCGATGAGGCGCTGCGTAAGCAGGTCGATCCAGCCGCCGTAGTAGCCGGACATGAGCCCGATGAGGACGCCGAAGAAGCAGCCCACCACCGTCGAGCCGATGCCGACCGCGAGCGAGATCCGTGCGCCGTAGACGATGCGGCTCCACATGTCGCGGCCCATGAAGTCGGCCCCGAGGATATGCTCCGCGCTCGGCCGCGCCAGCGAGGAACGCGGGTTCGTGCTCGTCGGATCGAACGCCGTGAGGTAGCCGGCAAAGAGCGCCGTCAGCACGAAGATGAGCACGAGGACCGCGCCCGCAGCACCGAGCGGATAGCGCCGCGCGAGATGCAGGGACGTTCCCCAGAAGCCACTGACGCCGGCACCGGCGCGGGCCAACTCGGCCTTGTGATCGATGGTTGCCATGGCTTGCCTCAGCC
>JAEZAW010000167.1 GCA_023430315.1 Pseudomonadota bacterium
CGCCCCAGATAACGACCGGCGTGATGCGGAAGCCTGAGCGCGTCGCATAGTCGTCGAGCAGGCCGATGACGGTCGTGGGCGCAAGGTGGAGGCCGAGTTCCTCAGCCGTCTCGCGCAGGGCTGCCGCGTCGGGTGTCTCGCCGGCCTCCATGCGCCCGCCGGGGAGTGCGTATTGTCCCGCGTGCCGGTTCAGATGCTGCGGCCGCCGCGTGAGCAGGATGGACGCTTCCGCAG
Source organism: Pseudomonadota bacterium (assembly GCA_023430315.1). Lineage (GTDB taxonomy): Bacteria > Pseudomonadota > Alphaproteobacteria > Rhizobiales > Hyphomicrobiaceae. Next base: position 235 of record JAEZAW010000167.1, read on the forward strand.
GATCCTCGCCGGCAGCGACAATGATGGCGACCGCGGCGTGTCGGAGCGCGGGATCGCTGATCGCATGGCGCTCGAAGGTTGCCATGCGCGCGGCCATGCTCTCCCGCAGTGAAGGCGCGAATGCATACGGCACGGTGGCCGTTCTGTTCGGCGACGTCACACCACACCCTTGTCCTTCAGGCGGCCGATATCGCTGTCGCTCAAGCCGAGCACGCCCTCGTAGATCTCGTCGTTATGCTCGCCGAGCGTCGGCCCGAGCCACTCCACTTTGCCGGGCGTGTCGGAGAGACGTGGCACCACGTTCGGCATGGCGATCTCGCCGACGCGGGGATCGGCCATACGCAGGATGTTCCCGCGCGCCGCGTAGTGCGGGTCATTGAAGATGTCGGCGACGGAGTAGACGGGGCCGCACGGCACTTCGAACTTGTCGCACTCGGCAATGCAGTCCGTGAGCGTGAACTTCTGCGTCCAGTCCCCGACCCAGGCATCGATCTCCTTGCGGTCACGATCGCGGTCGACGATCTTGCCCCACTTACCCTCACCCGCCACTTCCGGTGCGCCCATGGCCTCGGCGAGGCGCGTGAATATCTTGTCGGACGTGCAAGCGATCGCGATCCACTTGCCGTCCTTGGTCGGGTAATGGCTGTGCGGGCAGACATTGACGGTGCCCGGCCCCATGCGCTCGCGCACATAGCCCTTGTAGTCGTAGGCCGCGACCAGCTCGTCGAGAATGCGGAACACGGACTCGTAGAGGCCGATGTCGATGTACTGCCCGCGGCCGGTCATGTCGCGTGCACGCAGTGCGTACATGACGCCGAGCGAGCCATAGAGGCCCGAGAGATAGTCGGGGATGGTCGCGGAACCGGGCGTCGTCGGCGGGCGATCGGGAAAGCCCGCGAGATAGGAGAGGCCGCCGAAGGCATTGCCGATGCGGCCGAAGCCGGGACGCGGGCTGTAGGGGCCAGTCTGGCCGAAGCCCGAGATGCGCACCATGATGAGCTTGTGGTTCTCGACCTTCAGCGTCTCCCAGCCGAGACCCCACTTCTCGAGCGTGCCGGGCTGGAAGTTCTCGACGAGCACATCGGCCTGGCGCACGAGGCGCTTCAGGAGATCCGCACCTTCGGGCTTCCTGAGATCGAGCGTGATGCACTTCTTGTTGCGCGTTTCCTGAAGCCAAGGCAGTGAATCGCCGGATGGCGTCATCGTTCCGAATTTGCGGAGCGCGTCGCCGACCTTCGGCAACTCGATCTTGATGACCTCAGCGCCGAATTCGGCGAGCTGCGTCGTGCAGTAAGGTCCGGCGAGAAAGCTCGACACATCGAGTACGCGCACACCTTGCAGTGCTTTCACGGTCGGATGCGGGGAGGGGGCGCTTTCGCCGGACATTGCTGCGTTTCCTTCTCGTGATCGATTGTTTTTCTTCAGCGGCGACGAGCCGCGATGCGTTCGGCGAGCGCGACAATGCGCTGGGCGCGATAGACGATCGGATAGTCGAGGAACTTGCCTTCGAGCTGGATGGAAGCCGAGCCCGCTTTTTCAGCTTCCGCAAAGGCTGCAACGGCCTTGCGCGACCATTCGACCTCCGCAGCCGTCGGCGCGAAGACCTCGTTCACGATTCCGACTTGATCCGGGTGGATGCACATCTTGCCCTGGAAGCCGACATTCTTCGCGTGCACGGCTGAGGCACGGAAGCCTTCCATATCCTTCAGCTCGGCCCAAACGGTATCGAGTGGGGCTTCGAGGTTGGCTGCGCGCGAGGCGAGTACGCACTCGCTGCGATAGGGCAGCAGCTCCGCTTCGCTACGCGTCCAGGTCATGGCGACGTCGAGCGTGAAATCGCCGGCACCGAAAGCAATGCGCTTGATGCGCGTGCCCGCGGTGGTGATCGCGCGCAGATTGGCGAGGCCCTTGGCCGTCTCGGTGATCGGGATGAGGTCGATCGAACCCACCGGGAGGCCGCGCTCTTTCTCGATGTTGCCGATTACCCAATCGGCCGCGCGCAGCTCGTCGACCGTATCGACCTTCGGCAGGATGATGCCGTCGACGCCCTTCCGCACGACGGCAACGAGATCGCCGTAGCCCCATTCAGTCGTCGTCGCGTTGACGCGGATATAGGCGAGACCCGTGCGCGGCTGCTGGCAGGCAGCGACGACGACTTCGCGCGTCGCGACCTTCTCGGCGATCGGGCAAGCATCCTCGAGGTCGAGAATGACGGCATCGGCACTAAGGCTCAGGGCTTTCTCGACGCGGCGCGGATGATTGCCCGGCGCGAACAGGAACGAGCGGAATACGGACATGCGGCATTTCTCCCGGCGGCGTCGCCTTTGCTCTGGCTTTGAGAGCAGTCTTGCCCTTGCCGGGACGACCAAGTCAACGTCAGGGCGCTACGCGTTCTTTGCAAGGATCGCGACGAAGAACCCGTCGGTGCCGTGCCGGGCGGGCGTCAGCAGGAGCGTGTCCGCGCGGTTGTCCGCCGAGGCGGGCGGCGTGCCGGGCAGAACATCGCGCCAGACTTCGGCATAAGGAATGAGCGAGAAATCGGGGTTCGCCGCAAGGAAGGCCGTGACCTGCTCCGTGTTCTCGGCCGGCAGCAGCGAGCATGTGATGTAGACGAGGCGTCCGCTGGGCTTAACCAAGGGTGCTGCCTGCGCGAGGACCTCGCGCTGCTCCTTCTGGCGCTGCTCGAGATTGCGCGGCTTCAGGCGCCATTTCGCATCGGGCCGTCGCCGCCATGTGCCACTGCCCGTACAGGGCGCATCGATGACAACGCGATCGAACCTCCCCGCCATCTCCGCGAGCGCATCAGCGTCGCTCGCTGCGACGACCTCGACGTTTTTCGCCCCTGAGCGCTGAAGGCGCTCGAAGATCGGACGCAACCGCGTCTTGTCGCTGTCGTGCGCGATGATGCGGCCCTCGCCCTTCATGGCCGCGGCGAGCGCTAGGGTCTTGCCGCCAGCACCAGCACAGAGGTCCAGCACGTCCTGCCCGGGACGGGCATCGACAAGCAGGGCCGCAATCTGTGAGCCCTGATCTTGGACCTCGAACCAGCCTTTGCCATGCGCCGGCTCGGCTTCCACATTGGGCGTGCGGCCCGCACCCTCCGGAGCGGCAAAACGAATGCCGAGAGGTGAGTAGCGGGTTTCGACCGATCCGAGCTTTTCGAGATCGGCGAGCACCTGCTTGCGCGTGGCTTTGAGCGTATTCACGCGGATGTCGACGGGCGCGCGCTCAGAGAGTGCCGCGACCTCTTCCGGCAGGCGATCGCCGAGCACGGGGCGCAGAAGCGGTACGATCCAATCCGGTACGTCGGCCAGCAGCGCTTTCGCCGCCTGCGGCTCGGGGCTTTCGAGCGCGGCGCGCTCGGCTTCCGTCAGCGGTGTGAGTGCGTGCTTCGAGCCGTCCGCCGCAGCGGCGATGGCATCCGCGTCGAGCCCGAGCGCGTGGCTGGCTGCGCCGAGCACCAGCGCCCGCGGTGTCGATGCGCCCATGCGCGCAGCGATAGAGCCGCGTCGTCTCAGAACATCATAGACGAGATTGCCGACAGCGGCGCGATCGCCGGAGCCCGCAAATCGGCTCGCCTTGCCCCAGTCGGCGAGGGCGAGCGCCGCCGGCCGATGCCGCACGCCGATTTCGGTCAGGACGGCGACGGCTGCGGCAAGCCGCGCTCCAGCTTTCATTATTTAGCCGCCGTTCCCGCCGGAATAGTTCGGCGCCTCGCGCGTCATGCCGACCCCGTGCGTATGGCTCTCGCGCATACCGGCCGGTGAAATGCGGATGAACTTCGCTTTCTCGCGCAGCTCGTTGAGATCTTTCGCGCCGATGTAGCCCATGCCGGCGCGCAGGCCCCCGACGAGCTGGTGCAACACGTGGCCGACCGGGCCCTTGTACGGGACCTGTCCCTCGATCCCCTCGGGCACGAGCTTCAATTCGTCCTTCACTTCCTGCTGGAAGTAGCGATCCGCGCTGCCGCGGGCCATGGCGCCGACCGAGCCCATGCCGCGATACGCCTTATACGTGCGGCCCTGGTACAGGAAGGTTTCGCCTGGCGCCTCGTCAGTGCCGGCGAGCAGCGAGCCGACCATAGCCACGCTCGCACCGGCCGCGAGCGCCTTCACGAGATCGCCGGAGAAGCGGATGCCGCCATCGGCGACGATCGGGATGTCGTGCTTCATGGCGACGTCAACCGCATCCATGATCGCGGTGAGCTGGGGCACGCCGACGCCGGCAACAATGCGCGTCGTGCAGATCGATCCCGGACCGATGCCGACCTTGACCGCGTCGGCGCCCGCATCGATCAGCGCCTTGGCGCCATCGCTCGTCGCGACATTGCCGGCGACGACCTGCGTGCTGTTCGAGAGCCGCTTGATGCGCGAGACGGCTGCGAGCACGCGTTCCGAGTGGCCATGCGCTGTGTCCACCACGATGAGATCGCAGCCCGCCGCGATCAGACGCTCGGTGCGCTCGTGGCCGTCCTCGCCGACCGACGTCGCCGCGGCGGCACGCAGGCGGCCCTGCGAATCCTTGCAAGCGTACGGGTAGCGCTGTGCCTTCTCGATGTCCTTGACGGTGATGAGGCCAATGCACTGGTAGGCATCATCGACAACGATCAGCTTCTCGATGCGATGGGTATGAAGGAGGCGTTTGGCCTCCTCGCGATCAACGTTCTCGCGCACCGTGACGAGCTTATCCTTGGTCATGAGCTCATGGACGGGCGCCTGCAGGTTGGTCGCAAAGCGCACGTCGCGGTGCGTGAGGATGCCGACCAGCTTGCCTTGCTTGCGGCCTCGAGCCTCCACGACCGGAATGCCGGAGATCTTGTGCTTTGCCATCAACTCGAGGGCGTTCGCGAGCGTCGCCGTCGGTTCGATGGTGACGGGGTTCACCACCATGCCGGACTCGAACTTCTTGACGGCGGCAACCTGATTGGCCTGCTCGGCGGGTGTGAGATTGCGGTGGATGACGCCGATGCCGCCGGCCTGTGCGACGGCGATAGCGAGGCGGGACTCGGTAACGGTGTCCATGGCCGATGAAAGGATCGGGATGCGGACCGAGATCTCTTTGGTCACCCGGGAGGCGACTTCGGTCTCGCCGGGAAGGACCTCGGATCGCCCCGGCAAAAGGAGCACGTCGTCGAAGGTCAGTCCTACATTCGCGTCGATGATCGAGCTGCGTCCGGCCATGCTCATCTCCTGCGTCTGGTATGGGCTTTGCTGCCGCGCCCCGCGGTTGGCGGGGTACGGAAAACCTCTCTACGCACTGGTTTGGCTTTGGACGGACAGCATGTAGCAGATGCGACAGTCCAGGGAAAGTGCCTGGAAAGTACTACCGAAAGCGCGGGGCGGGGGGCCGTTTCCGGCTGTGGGCTGACCGTCGCGGAGGGGTGACTTGCACCATTGATGCCACTATTCCCCCTTAGTGGGTCGAATCGTGGCGGAGACTCGCAGGTTTAGTACGGCGTCGGCGGCCATACCTGCGGGGCGGTGGAGGGTTTGCAGATGTCCAATCCTGAGAAGCGTGACGAGCGGAGCATGAGCGATATCCTCGCTTCCATCCGCAAAATCATGGCTCAGGAGCCGGTCGAGGCCGCGCCATTAGGCCCGCCGCCATCTCTGAACGGTGTGTCGGGTGCAAAGTTCGATCTACCGCGCGAGCCCGAACTGAAGCTTCCGCCTGAGAAAAAGCCGTCCCCGGGCACTACGCCACCTTCTGTCGCGGAAGCTGTCAGCCTGGATGAGCTGCTGGCTGAAACGCCGCGCGTGGCGCCATCCCCGGCTCAAGCTTTGGCACCCAAGCCGCCGGTTCAGGCAGGCCCGGGGCCGGCCTTGGGACCGGCAGTGAAGCCGGTCGATGCGCCGGAGTGGCTATTCCCGAAGCCGCATGTGCCGGAGGTGGCCAAGGAAAAGCCGGCGGCCCCTGTGCTGCCTCTACCGACGCAGGCCAAGGGGCTGGATGCCAGTTCGCCCGCCAGCCCGGCAGCCAAGACTGGGCCGACCGAACAGCCGACGCCGGCCAGGGAGTCGGCCTCGGCAGCTTCATCGATCGGTCCGCCGGCGCCCAAGCTCAACGACCTCGGCAGCGTCGTGCCGAATAAGCGCGACGATGGTGCCGCCGCACCTGTTATCGTGGTCGGTCCGCCGCCGAGCGCGAATGCTGATAGCTCTGTACTCGGGCCGCCGCTCGCCGGTCCCCTCCTCGGCGAGCCGACACGCACACCACCCGCATCGGAAGCTTTGCAGGAAGTGCCCGGCGCGGACGCGCTGCGGCGCCTGATTGCCGGCGTGATTCCACCGAGCGCTCATCCGAGCATCACGCCCGTCAAGCCGACCGAGCCCGTCACGGCTCGCACCGAGGATGCGCCGAAGGCCGACGCTGCTTCGAAGCCGGCGCCTGAGATCAAGGCGGAGACGAAGGCCGCACCAGCCGCGCCGGCTCCTGCCGCGAAGAAGCCTGAAGTGGTTGTGCCGACTCCGACACCCACGCCTGCTCCGACGGCCAAACCGATCGCGGCTGCGCCGACTCCAATGTCGACACTGGCATCTGCTGCCAAGCCCGCTACGCCCACACCGGCAGCAAAGGCCGAGCCTCAGGTCGGAATTCCGACAGCCAAGCCCGCTGCTGCACCAGCAGCCGGTTCGCTGGCCGCCAAAACCATGGACGAGACCGTCGTCGAGCTGTTGCGCCCGCTCCTGCGCGAGTGGCTGAACACCAACATGCCGCGCCTCATCGAGCCTGCTCTCAAAGCCGAGCTCGAAGCGCTTCGCGATGCGGTGGCCAAAGAGAAGAAGGACTGATCGGAGCTACCAGCTCTCGATCCAGGGTCTGACGTCGATCTCGAAGGACCACGCATCGCGCGGCTGCGTGTGCAGCATCCAGTAGATGTCCGCGATGTGGTCGGGATCGAGAATGCCCTCGCGCTCCTTCAGGGCATAGCGCGCCGGAAAATTCTCGCGGATGAAGGCCGTGTCGATCGCGCCGTCGACCACGACATGGCCGACGTGAATGCCCTTGGGACCGAGTTCGCGCGCC
>JAEZAW010000203.1 GCA_023430315.1 Pseudomonadota bacterium
CGTGATCGTGCGGCTGCTCTTGAACTTGGCACGCTCCGTTATCTCAGGGAGCCGCGACAAGCTCCCGAGCGTGAGCCGGCGATCATCGAACATGAGATCGGCTTCGCCGGTGGGCTTGGCGCCATCGAAGATCTGGACATGCAGTCGCTGGAATGTTCCCGGCAAATAGCGGTCGATGACACGAGGAATGAAATCCCCCATGCGGAAGGCACCGTAGACGTATCCGATGAGCGCGGCCCTGCGCGCCTCGGGCGTGTCCGGTATCAAGCCATCGGCGTACAGGGGCAGGTAGACGAGGACGCCGGCCTGAACGTCCTCGCCGGTCTCCTGCATGAGCGTGACCTTGCCGCTCAGTGCCGGGCCGCCGCTATCGCGCGCGCGTTCCATGGCGGCGCGGCGGCGCGGCTCGGAGAACATGTCGTAGCCAAGCGCGCGGCTGTTGCGCCAGTTCTCCGGCTCGAGATAGACGACCGCCGTGTAGGTATCGCGCTTGCCGGTGGGGTTGAATTGGTAGTCCGGCCGGCCGGCCCGCTGCTGCTGCTCGACGAACTCGTCGGTCTCCTCGTATCGCAGCCGCTTGACGTAGCCGATGCCTTGGATGCCGGGAAAGAACTCGTCGACGTCGAGGTCGCGGATGTACTGCCGCCATTGCTCGCGCGTTATGGCGGGATTGGCGTTGAACGCCGCGGCACCGGACCGCAGCACCTGCTGATAGGAGCGCATGGCATCGACCATGAGCCCCTCGAACGCACTCGCCTGCTCCTCGAACTGGCGGCGCGCCTTGTCGGTCGCGTCGGCGACCAGGAGCCACGAAGCGAGGCCTGTCGCGCCGAGCAGCAGCAGGAGGATCAGCAGCGTCGAAAGGTAGACGCGCAACCGCATCGCGTGTCCTGCGAAATTTCACATGCGTCGAAAGCGGAGGTCGCTCGGCGGCCGGCCGGCAGAGCGTCAAGGCTCGTGGAAATCAACTATCGTTCTTCCCCTAAGCCGCACCAGCACTCTATCCGGCCACCCGCACCAGCGCGCCTTCGCTGTTCCCAGATTTAGGCATTTAGCATCTGCCGTCGCCGCTGTCGTCGATAATCCGACCTGTGATTTATCATGGTAAATCGCCGCGGCCCGCGCGTCACGACATGCGTCAGGTCTGGCGCCGCCGCGGCAGATCGATGGGAAGAAAATCCACGCCCGATTGCTGCACGGGCTGCGGATAGAGCTTCATGAGATCGAGGATCTCGTTCGGCATGGCAACCTTCACCGGCAGGCCGAGCGAGCGCGCCTCCTCGGCCGTCAGCGCATAATCGTGCGTCCAATGGCCGCCGGCGAGCTTTTCGGCCAGCGCGCGGGCGGCGCTCTTCTCCATCTGCGGCGTGAGCAGCTCGACTGCGCCGCGCTTCACCTGATCGAGCGCCTTCTCGCTGACATCGGCGAGCACCAGCGTGAGGTCGAACACCTGCTCGATCGGCTTGATCTTCGGCACCTTGGCGATGCTCGCCGCCGGGAACCCGGCAATCTGCGGGTCGATAGGCCCGAGCACCGAGAACTCGCCCATCACGATCTCGTCCGCCGCCAGCGCGATGAGCGTGCCGCCCGACATGGCGTAGACGGGCACATAAACGGTCACCTTCGCAGGATGCGCTTCGACGGCCCGAGCAATCTGCATCGCGGCGAGAACGAGGCCTCCGGGCGTATGCAGGACGAGGTCGATCGGCATGTCGCGCGGCGTCTCCTTGATGGCCGCGATGATCGTCTGTGCGTCCTCGAGATCGATGTGACGGGCAACCGAGAAGCCAAGGAGGCTGCGGCGCTCCTGGCGATGGATCATCGTGATGAGCCGCGATCCATGCGCCTGTTCGATGGCACGGATCGCGCGCATCCGCTGCATGGCGAACCACCTGCCCATGATCAGGGGCTGCAGCGCCACGATGAGAAGCACGATCCAGATCAGCGAGGAGAAATCGAGCGACATGACGGGACCTCGAGAGCAGAACCAAGGCACGGCGGCTGAATGTCCGGGCTGCGCACTCTAGTGGAAGGCGTCCGCCAGACGCAATGCGGCCCGGAACGGCTCGAGGCCGTCCCGGGCGCACATTGGCTACCGACGCAAGCGCCGGCGCAGGAAGCGCTTTACATGCGCTTCAGCCACTCATCGACCTCCTTGCGGGTCTGATCCTTGGCGTAGCCGTACCGCTCCTGGATCTTGCCTTCGAGCTGATCGCGACGTCCCTCGACCTGATCGAGCTCGTCGTCAGTAATCTTGCCCCACTGCTCTTTGACTTTGCCGCGGAACTGCTTCCAGTTGCCTTCGATCCGATTCCAATCCATCGACTGAACTCCTGTGATTCAATTGCTGGCTCGCATCGCTGCCAGGGATGCATCTCGAGCGAGCGATGGCTGGAAAACGCCCATCGCAATGTTCGGTTCCAGGGCCGGGAAAGGCAGGCCGTGTCAACTCGTCCCTTTACTGCCACGTAATTCCGCTTCTATCTGGTTTAGCTAAACGTCGTGCGGAATCAGTTTTGCTGCGACGTCCTTCACCCCGCCTCCTGGCGCCCCGCCCTTGGTTTTGTCCATGCAGACCGTGCACCTTCGTCATCGATTGGAAGTGGCCGGTCGTCATGCCTGGTTCAGATTCAAGGTGCTGCTCCGGCAAAATACAAAAACCGACAAAAACTACTTCGCGGGTGACGCTGCCGTACGGTTGGCCAATGGCAGTCTCCCCCAGGGCGTACGCATCACGTGCTCCGGAAGGTCGGACGGTGTCGGCAAGCAGGCGATGGCCCGTATCTCCTGCATGAACTTTGCCAAAGCTTTCGGCGCGACCTATGTCGATACCCCTTTCGTGCGCATAGGGCACGCGCCCGGCCCGATGAAAGATTGGGTCGCCGCGTGGGAGCAGCGTTTCAACTTCGGCAAAGGCGAGGAGCGGATCGGCGACCGCGACTACGAGATCGTCGACTACGAGGACTATCTCCTCAACGGCCGCGAGATCACCGACAAGGTCGTGTTGCGCTTTCAGCAGTGTTACTGGTTCAATCGGCGCTATCCCGATTCCTTCGAGGCCATTGCGCCCTCTTTGCGCAACAAGTTCGGAACGCCGCCCCGCACGCCCGCGAGGGACCGCCTCGTGGTAGCGATCCACGTTCGCCGCGGCGACGTCGGACGGGGAAGAAATACGCAGCGCTTCACGCCGAATGCGAGGATACTGAGGTCAATCGGCGAGCTTCGCGGCATCCTGGACGAGCTTGGCCTTACGGCAGTCTTTCAGATTCACTCCGAGGGCGATCCGAGCGACTTTGCCGAGTTCTCACGGATTGGATGCGAGCTCTTCCTGGATACCGATGCGACCTGGACAATGGAGAAGCTCGCTGAAGCCGACATTCTCGTGATGGCGAAAAGTTCCTTCAGCTACATTTCGGCCGTTCTCAGTGAAGGCGTCAAATTCTACGAGCCCATGTTCGACCCGCCGATGTCGTCGTGGATCACGCGCCGGAAGGATGGGACTTTCGACGTGACACGCGCCAGAGAGAGCATCCTAGCGTATATGAGCAGCCATCAGCCGGCGCCTCCCGCGGAGAGTGCCCGAGGCTCTCTTCTCACGCCGCCCTCCGATGTCGGCGTCGTGCCGACCTGAGCGGCCGGCCCGTAACCGCAAGACCCGCGGCGGAACTCACAGCAAATGTCGAACGTTCTCCTGGCAGTGCGCACCACAGCGCGCAAAGTGAACAAGTCATGGAGATGACGTGATGAAATGGATTGTTCCGGCCGCGACCTCGATGGCCCTATTCGCATCCTCAGCTGCGTTCGCACAGACAACACCGCCGAGCGACACGCCGCCTGCGACCCCGCCTGCCGCGACGGCACCGAGCGTGCAGCCGACCACGCCCGTCGACAAGGCGCCCACTATGACGGAGGAGCAGGCCAAGGCGTTGATCGACGCAACAGTCGTCAGCAGCGACAACAGCAACCTCGGCGAGGTCGCCGCGATCCAGCGCGACAGCAGCGGCAAAGTGACAGAGCTGCACGCCGACATCGGTGGTTTCCTGGGTATCGGCGAGACGCGCGTGCGCGTGATGCCCTCGCAGTTCGTCGTGACCAGTGACAGCAGGATCCAGCTCTCTCTGACGAAGGAAGAGGCGAACGGCCTCCCCCGCGTCGAGAAGTAAGGTCTTGATCCAAGCCCCGGGACGTGCGTGCCGGGGGTGCTCCACTTCCTATTTTCAGGTGCGCCATGCTGACCACCGCATCCGCCTCTGTCTCCCGCAAGCAACGTCCCGCAAAGACTCCGCGGCCGCGCCTCGGCAATACCTGGCAGGATTTGAGATGGCGCGCGGCTTTGATCGTGCCTGTGCTCAATGCGCCAATAACGGCGCTGCGCGACAAGCGGTCACGAAAGCGCCGGCACGGGACATTGGCCGCCGAATAACTGGGCGTGCCGAACACACTGATGTGATGCCTTCACACGCGGCCCAATAGCGCATCGGCTCGGACCATCGGGCCGCGCTTCATCTCCCGTTCACCTCTCGTCCCGCCCTTTGCGCGCAAGCGTTGGTGCTCGGCGCCGACCATGCTAGATACGCGTCGAGCCGTAGAGGAGGGCGCATGAAGTTCACGCCTCGGCATCTCGCATGGCCGGTCCTGCTGATGACCATCGCCATGATGCCCGCCAGTAGCGATCTCTCAGCCCAAGGCGGGCCTGACGTGCACGCGGCGCAGACCACGGTTGCCGCCGCCCCAGCCAAGGCCGCATCCAAGGCCCAGGCGAAGCTGGTCAAGAAGAAGACAAAGGCCGCGAAGAAAGGCCCCCCGCCGACGCCGGCCAAGATTCTATTCGGCGCGGCTAAGGCGCCGGCACCGCTTGCCGCGCGCGCCATCGGCTTCTACGCCAAGGGCTGCCTCGCAGGCGCCAAGGCCATCCCCGTCGACGGTCCCACCTGGCAGGTCATGCGCCTCTCGCGCAATCGCATGTGGGGCCATCCGAAGCTCATTGCCATCGTCGAGCGCCTCTCCAAGGATGGGCAGTCAAACGATGGCTGGCCTGGCTTGCTCGTCGGCGACATCTCGCAGCCGCGCGGCGGTCCCATGCTGACCGGCCACGCCAGCCACCAGATCGGCCTCGACGCAGACATCTGGCTGACACCGATGCCCGACCGCAAGCTCAGCAACCGCGAGCGCGAGGACCTTGCCGCCACATCCATGCTCGCCGAGGATCGCGTCAGCATCAATCCGCAGACCTGGACCGAAGCGCACGGGCGCATTATCACGCGCGCGGCTTCCTATCCCGAAGTCGAGCGCGTGCTCGTGCATCCCGCGATCAAGAAGGCCATCTGCGAGAACAAATCGCTGCCGCGCGCGCACCTCAACAAGATCCGGCCCTACTGGGGGCACTACTATCACATGCACATCCGCATGGCCTGTCCCAAGGACAGCCCGGCGTGCACGCCCCAGCCCGTCGTCGGCGATGATGACGGCTGCGGCAAGGAGGTCGACGAGTGGATCACGCGCATGAAGCGAATCTATGCGCCGCGCCCGCCCGTGCCGGAGCCCAAGGTCGTCGTGCCGAAGCCCAAACCCAAGCCGAAGCCCGAGATCACGCTCGCCGATCTACCGGCGGAGTGCAAAATGGTGATCGGCGATACGTCGCCGCCGGGCCCTTCGCCGGTTTCCGACGTGGCGAAGCCCGATAGTGCGACGAAGGCCGGCGACGAGGCGGAGAACGACGAGCCGGCTAAGCCCGTACCTACCATCGCCGGCAGCAAGAAGTAGCGCTTATTCTGCGGCCTTGGGGCGCTCGCCCTTGACGATGCGTCGGCCGAGCGAATGGCGATGCACCTCCGAGGGGCCGTCGTAAATGCGGAAGGCGCGCACATCGCGGAAGATGCGCTCGACGACCGTGTCCGACGTGACACCCATGCCGCCGAGGATCTGCAGCGAGCGGTCGACGACGCGGAAGATCGCCTCGGAGCAGATGACCTTGGCCATGGAGCTCGCCGTCGACGCCTTGTCGCCCTGATCGAGCAGCCAAGCCGTGTGCCAGATGGCGAGGCGCGACGTGTGAATGTCGAGCGCGTTGTCTGCGAGCATGAACGACACGCCCTGGTGATCGCCGAGCGGCTTGCCGAAAGACATGCGCTTGCGCGCATAGTCCGTCGCAATGTCGTGGGCGCGGATGGCCGAGCCGAGCCAGCGCATGCAGTGCGTGAGGCGCGCGGGAGCGAGACGCACCTGCGCATACTTGAAGCCCTGCCCGAGCTCGCCGAGGACATCGTCGCCCGTGACGCGCAGGTTCTCGATGTCGATGACGGCATGGCCGCCCATGAAACTCGTGTCCATGGTGCCGAGCACGCGGCTGATCTTGAAGGCCGGGTTCGGCAGGTCCGTGAGGAACATGGTGCAGTCACCGGGGCCGTCGCCCGTGCGCGCCATGATGATGGCGAAGGCCGCGCCCTCCGCGCCCGTGATGAGCCACTTACGGCCATTGATGATGTAACCGTTCCCGTCTGGCACGGCGCGCGTCTTGAGCAGCAGCGGATCGGCGCCGGCGCCACCATCGGGCTCGGTCATCGCAAAGCACGAGCGCACTTCACCGGTCGCGAGGCGTGAGAGGTACTTCTTGCGCTGTGCCGGCGTCGCGATGACGTCGAGCATGTGTATGTTGCCCTCGTCGGGCGCATGGAAGTGCAGCGCGATCGGGCCGAGGATAGAGTAGCCGGCAGCCTCGAAGACCACAGCTTGCTCGAAATGCGAGAAGCCCTTGCCGCCGAACTCCTCGGGACTGTTGACGCCGAGCAGGCCCGCTTCCTTGGCTGCGTTGTTGAGATCGCGGCGCAGATCCTCGGGAATGCCGTGATGGTCCCAGCGCGGATCCTTCTCGAAGGGGATGATCTTCTCGCGCACGAAGGCGGACACGCGGTCGCGCAGCTCCTCGAGCGGCTTCGGGATGGTGAAATCCATGGGCTTCCTTCCTGGGTATTGGCTCGGGTGTCGGTCAGTCCGCGCGTCCGTGCGCGACATCGGTTGCATAAGCGAGCAGCTCGGTGGCGACCCGGTCGAACTCCGCATAATCGGTGCCCTGGGCGGCGCCGCGTTGATAGAGCGCAAAGAGCTGCAGCAGCACAACCGCCAGCTTGAGCATGGCGAGCACGCGCAGGACCGGCCAGTCGGAGACATCGACGCCCATATCGCGGGCATAGGCCTCGAGCACCTCGCGGCGGCTCGCGAAGCCCGGTGCTGCCGTCGGCATCTGTCGAAGGGCGTGCATGCAGGGCGGATCGCCGGGCTCGGTCCAGTAGCTCATGGTCGTCGCGAGATCGAAGAGCGGATCGCCGCGCGTGCCCATGTCCCAATCGATGATGGCAACGGGCGCCAGCGTCTCGGGATGGATGATCATGTTGTCGAGCTTGAAGTCCGAATGCAGAAGCACGGGCGCGCGCGTCTGCACGGACTGACGCTCGAGCCAGCCGACGACTTCGGCGAGGAGCCGCGCCGTCTCGGGCGCGAGATCGAGGCGCTGGCCGCGGCCGGCCCATCCTTTGAGCGTACGGGCGACAAAACCCTCAGGCTTGCCGAGCGTATCGAGGCCGATCGCGGCACAATCCACGCGGTGCACGGAGATGAGCGTCTCGACCAGCATGTCGCTCGTCGCGCGGGCGACGTCCGGCCGGCCTTCGAAGCGCGTGCGGTCATCGCCCTTGATGACCAGGCCCGGGCGATAGTCGATGAGCTGGAAGGGAACACCTATGACGCTCTTGTCCTCGCAGAGATGCAGGCTTTCCGGCGCCAGCGGATGCACGCGCCACAGCCGCGAGAGAATGCGGTGCTCGCGCGACATGTCGTGCGCACCGGGCGGCAGGTCACCACCGGGCGGGCGCCTCAGCACGAGCCGGCGCCCGCCGGCCGTCAGGCGATAGTTAATGTTGGCAAGGCCTGTACCGAATTGGCGGACCGGCTCCGAGGTATCGAGCGGCAATCCGATGCTGGCGAGATAGGCCGCGAGGCGTGCCTCATCGAGCGGGACGCTCTCCGCACTGGAACGGAACACGTGGGCATCGGCGCCGCTTCTCATTTCCGTGACCTGCCTCGACATCCGCTCCGCGACATCCCAACTGAAAAGGGTTGCACCCTACTCGCTTCCCAACCGAGCGCCAAACGCACCCGCCCATGCGCCCCCGGCCGGGGCACGAAATACATCGGAGGCATCCATGTACAAGAACATTCTGCTGCCCGTCGACGGATCGGCCTTCGGCAGGGGCACCATCCCGTACACGATGGCGCTCGCCAAGGCGACCGGCGCCCGCGTGACGGCGCTCCACGTTACCTTGCCGAGAGAAGAGCTGGCGATCGAGCGCTCGGCTCCTTCTTCATGTCGGACTCTTACACCAAGCTCGCCAAGCAGAATGCCGCAGCCATCCTCGATACCGTGACGCGCGCCGGCAAGGAGGCCGACGTCAAAGTCACCACCTTCGAGGTCGAGCACGCCCATCCCTGGGAGGCGATCACACGCGCCGCCGATCAGGAGCGCTGCGACCTGATCGTCATGGCCTCACACGGTCGCCGCGGCATCGCCGGTCTGCTGCTCGGCAGCGAGACCAAGAAGGTGCTGACCCACACAAAGACGCCCGTGCTGGTCTGGCGCGGATAGCGGAACCAGGGCCAGGGCTTGATCTGCCGCAAGGCGCCACCCCATCCACACACGCGATCATTCTGCTATCCGCGCAATGAGCCATTCGCACGCAAATGCCGGAGAGCCACCATGTACAAGCATATCCTGCTTCCCGTGGACGGATCCGAGTTCGGTATGGGCTCCGTCCCTCATGCAATCAACTTCGCCAAAGCCATCGGCGCGCGTCTTACGGCGATCAACGTTACGGCGCCTTATGAGACCGTGGCCGTCGGAGAGCTGGCCGCCTTTCTGGCCGCAGACGATTACATAAAGCACGCGGAAGCGAACGCCGCGGCCGTGCTCGAACGCGTGAAGAGCGCAGCGCGGGCGGCCGACATTGCCGTGACAGCCTATCGCGTGGAACACGCCCACCCTTGGGAGGCGATCATCCGGGTGGCCAAGGAGCAGGGCTGCGATCTCATATTCATGGCCTCGCATGGCCGTCGGGGCATTGCCAGCGTGCTGCTCGGGGGCGAGACCAAGAGGGTGCTGACCCACACAAACATCCCGGTGCTGGTCTGGCGCGGCGCATAGCTGGGACCTCCTCTCTCGGCTTGCCAGCGGGCGCGCCGCACGTATCCTGTCCGCGCGACCGGCGGACGACCGCCGGCGTTCAGACAGCGCGCCGTTCCGAGGGCGCGGCACGGGAGGACGTCCATGGCCAAGAGCGAGCGCTGGAAGCAGCGGCCCGAGAACTCCACCTGGGGAGACTACGGCCCCGATGATCAGCTCGGCCGCATGAACGAGCTCAATGCCGAGCGCGTGCGTCAGGCCATCTCCGAGGTGAAGGAAGGCAAGACGTTCTGCCTCTCCATGCCGCTCGATCTTCCCGGCGGCAATGTCCTGAACCCACGCCGCCACCCGCCGCAGCTACGCCCGACCGTCCGCAATGACCGTCCGAACTGGCTCTACCGCACGGAATACGATCACAAGGGCCTGACGGACGTCATCAACGACGACATGGTTCTGCTGCACCTGCAGTACTCGAGCCAGTGGGACACGCTCGCCCACGTCGGCTCGCTGTTCGACGCCGATGGCGACGGCGTTGCTGAGCCCGTCTTCTACAACGGCTTTCGCGGCGACACGGACATGGTCGGACCGACCGACCCCAAGCAGGCGGGCGGCGTGCCGGGCACATTCGTCGAGGCCAAGGGTACTTCCCGCGCCAACAAACTCGGCGTCGAGAACATGGCCAAGAAGTGCCTCCAGGGCCGGGGTGTGATGATCGACCTCTTCGCGCACTTCGGCCGGCGCAAGCACGCGGTGACGTACGACGATCTCATGCGCGTGATCGCCGCCGATGGCATCAAGATCGAGCCGGGCGACTTCGTGTGCCTCAGAACAGGCTTCGACGAGGTCATCTTCGAGCAGAAGGGCAAGCCCACCGATGAGGCCATGCACCAGACGTGCACGGGTCTAGACGGCAGCGACACCAAGCTTCACCAGTGGATCACGGAGTCGAAGCTCGTCGCGCTCATCTCGGACAACTACGCCGTTGAGGTGCACAACGCGCCGCTGAAGCCCGGCCAGTGCGCGGCGCTGCCGCTGCATCAGCACTGTCTCTTCAAGACCGGCGTCAATCTCGGCGAGATCTGGCGTCTCTCGGAGCTAGCCGACTGGCTGCGCGCCAACAACCGCAGTCGCTTTCTCATGACAGCACCGCCGCTGAACCTGCCCGGTGCGGTCGGCTCGCCGGCCAACGCCATCGCCACGGTGTGAGCCGGCTCCCATGAGCTGGAT
>JAEZAW010000227.1 GCA_023430315.1 Pseudomonadota bacterium
CTTGAATGTGATTCCGCTGACACCCGGTGACCGACTTACGGACATGGCGGTCTCGAGGTTGTGCCTCGACTCGGTACCCTTTTGCGAATCCTGTAACTGCTGGCTCCCTGACCGTCCAGATGGACGCGCCAGCTTTCCTGTTTCTGAATCAGAACTTAGTCGACACTTGATCGGTAAACTGTGGAAAAACTAGAGCAGGACGATGGCGGAGATTTGGCGGCCATAGTCCGGCTCGCGCTGATGTGTGGTGCGCCGGTAGCTGAAAAACTCCTCCGGATTCGAATAGGTGCACCTCGTCCTACTCTCAACGGTGCCGAGCTCCATCGCCTCAAGACGCGCGAGCACGAAGGCGGGGAGATCGAAGTATGGCCGCGCGTCGGCGGACGGCCTTTTGAAAAATCCAGCATAATCGGGTGATTTCGCGATGAAATTCGCCTCGAACTCAGGACCGACCTCGTAGGCCGTGGGACCGATGCATGGGCCGAGCGTCGCGGAAATGCTCGCTCGGCGCGCGCCGAGCCTCTCCATGGTTGCGACGGTCGACTCGAGGACGCCGCCGAGCGCGCCCTTCCAGCCGGCGTGGGCGGCAGCAACGATGCCGGCCTCAGCGTCCGCGAAAAGAACCGGTGCACAATCGGCGGCGAGTGCGCCTACGGCGATGCCCGGTGTCGCCGTGACCAGCGCATCCGCCTTCGGCATGGTCTCGAACGTCCAGGGCTCGGTGACGACAATCGCGTCGGCACTGTGATGCTGGTAGGCGGTGAGCAGGCGATCCGGCGCTGCGCCGAGGTGGTCCGCGACCCGTCGGCGGTTCTCGCCTACGACGTCTCGCGCATCCTTCGACCCGAGCCCACAGTTGAGCGACGCGTAGATGCCTTCGGAGACGCCGCCCTGCCGGCCGAAGAAACCGTGCGCGATACGGCCGTGCCGCGAGAGCGCTTCCGACTGGATCGGCTTGAGCATTTCTGTCCCGCTGGAGATCGTGATCCGACGGCCAACCGGATATCAGCCGGCGAGCAGCGGGTCGAGCCTCCCCGCGTGGTCAAGGGCATAAAGATCGTCACATCCGCCGACATGCATGTCATCGATGAAGATCTGCGGCACGGTGGTCTGCCCGCCAGCCATCTCGACGAGCTCCTCCCGCTCCGTCGGCTTGCCGGTCAGATTGATCTCCTCGAAGGGCACATTCTTGGACGAGAGCAGCCGGCGCGCGGCATCGCAGTATCCGCACCAGTCTCTCGTGTAGATGACCACCTTAGGCATGAGCGCGCGGGCCTCTCGGGAATCGGACGTGTTGCAGCGCAAATGTAGTGCCTCCCACACCCGAGGACGAGGGACGCCGCACGCTGTCCTGCATGACGGTGCGCGCAAGGCTCGCCTCTTGAAACGAGCTAGAGATCGACACGGCGCGGATCGGCGACCATGGCCGCCGCCAGCACGTCAATGCGTACCGCACCGGCCGCCCTCAACGCCCTTGCGCACGCGCCGACCGTGGCGCCCGTCGTGATCACATCATCGACGACAATGACGTTGCGCCCGGCAATCCGGTCGCGCGCGGCAGCCGTCACCGCGAAGGCCCCGGCGACATTCGCGGCCCGCTGCGCCGCGCTCGAACCGACCTGCGTCGGCGTCGTCTTGATCTTGGCGAGGACGAAGGGATCGAACGCGACGCCGCTCAGGCCGGATACCTCCCGCGCCAGCAGCGCCGCCTGATTGAATTGCCGGCGCATGAGCCGCCAGCGCGTCATGGGCACGGGCACGAGGACCGCGGCATCGGTCAGGATCTCGCTCCCCGCCCGCGTCATCCAGCGCGCGAGCAGCCGCCGCGCCTCGTGACGATCGGCATATTTGAAACCATGAATGAGTTCGCGCACCACGCCGCCGAAGACGGCTGCAGCACGCGCGCGGTCGTAGGGTGGCGGATCGGCCGCCGCGGCAGCCGAAATCTGGGGGCCGTCACTGCCGAACGGCAGCGGCAGGCCAAGCCGGTGGCAGAGCGGCGGCGTGATGAAAGTCACCTGCTGCCAGCACGTCGCACAGAGCGCATCATGCGCCGCCGTGCGATCATGGCAGGCGAGGCACAACGACGGCGCGACCGCATTGCCGAGACCGGCAAAGGCGGCCCCCAGATGCCCGCGCACGTCCACGAGCCAGCGACGTGCGCCGCGCTCACTTCCCTCCCCCATCTCGTCGATCCCGCTCACGTGTCGTCCGGCCCCGACCACCTAACCCGGCGCGATCATAGCCCGCCGAACTGGAGGTTGTGCAACAGATCACGCACCCAGCGCGTTGCCGCGCCGGGCGGCCTTGCAAAATTCGATATTGCAGAAGATGTTGCGCCGCCTTTGCGAAAACTCCGAGAGGATGACTGTGACAGCGAGCAATATCGAGGGCGATGCACCCTGGCGCGCCCGGATCCGCAGCATTGTGGAATCCGATGGCTTTCAGCGCTTCATCATCATTGTCATCACGCTCAACGCAATCGGTCTCGGCCTCGAGACGGTCCCATTCATCAATGAGGAAATCGGCACGCTCCTGTGGCTCATCGACCATGCGGCGCTGCTCATCTTCGTCTTCGAGATCTCCGCGAAGCTGCTGGCCTATCGGCTCAGCTATTTCCGCGATCCGTGGAATATCTTCGACTTCACGATCGTCGCCATCGCCGTATTGCCGATGAGCGGCGGCCTCTCGGTGTTGCGTGCGCTGCGCATACTTCGCGCCGCGCGCATCATCTCGGTCGTGCCCGCGATGCGTCGCGTTGTAGAGGGGCTGCTCTATGCCATTCCCTCCCTCGGCGCTGTCATGGCACTCCTGGCGATCATCTTCTACATATGCGCCGTGATGGCGACGAAGCTCTTTGGCAGCGATTTCGACGAGCTGTTTGGAAACCTTGGGCGCTCGCTCTTCACGCTGTTCCAGATCATGACGCTTGAAGGATGGACCGACGGCGTCGTGCGCCCGATCATGAAGGTCTATCCCTACGCGTGGCTCTTCTTCATTCCCTTCATCCTCACGGTAACCTTCGCGGTCCTCAATCTCTTCATCGCGATCATCGTCGGCGCGATGGAGGAGGCCGCTAAGGACGACAACGAAATGCTGCACAAGGATGCCGCGACGCTCCATGCCGACGCCCTGCAGCAAAGCCGCCAGCACGAGGTGCTGATGGGCGAGATACGTGCCCTCAGGGAGGAGATCGTGGCACTCCGAGGCATGGTAAAGCCGGGCAGCTAAGCTGTGCCGGGCGCCCTTGCCATTGAAACGCCAGGGCTTAGAGTGATCCACTTGCTGCCAGCCGAAGAGCGAGCCGATCGATGCAGATCCCCGAGAAGATCAAGGCCTATCATAGTGATCTCACCGCTTGGCGGCGCGATCTGCACGCCCATCCCGAGCTTGGCTTCGATGAGCACCGCACGAGCGATTTCGTGGCAAAGAAGCTCGGCGAGTTCGGCGTAACCGTGCATCGCAACGTCGGCAAGACGGGCGTGGTTGGCGTGCTCCAGACGGGCAACGGGCCAACGATCGGCCTGCGCTGCGACATGGATGCTCTGCCGATCGACGAAATTGCCGAAGTGCCCTTCAAGTCGACCCGCCCCGGCGTCATGCACGCCTGCGGCCACGACGGGCACACGACCATGCTGCTCGGGGCGGCGCGCTATCTCGCCGAGACGAAGAACTTCGACGGCACGGTCTATTTCATCTTCCAGCCGGCCGAGGAAGGTATCGGCGGCGCGCTAGCCATGCTCGAAGACAAGCTCTTCGAGCGCTTTCCCTGCGACAGCGTTTTCGGGATGCACAACAATCCCGGGCTCGAAGTCGGCAAGTTCGCGATCCGTCCGGGTGCGATGATGGCCGGCGGCGCCTTCTTCGACATCGACATCATGGGCCGCGGCTCACACGGCGCGCGACCGGAGGAATCCGTCGATCCCGTGCTCGTCGCGAGCCACATCGTCACGTCCCTGCAGGCCATTGTCTCGCGCAACATCACGCCGACTGCGACCGCTGTCGTGAGCTGCACGGCCATCCACGCGGGCGATGCCTACAACGTCATCCCACAGACGGCGACCATCCGCGGGACCGTGCGCACGTTCAGCCACGATGTCATGTCGCAGGTCGAGAAGGCCATGAAGCGCACGGCGGCCAATACGGCTGCGGCCTTCGGCGCCACGGCGGACGTGAAGTTCGACGTGAAGTTCGCGCCGCTCGTCAACGACGAGAAGGAGACGGCTTTCATTGCCGATCGCGCCGTGGAGCTGGTTGGTGCAGCCGACGTCGACCGCAACCGCGGCCTGATCATGGCGTCTGAGGACTTCTCCTTCATGCTGGAGAAGTGCAAGGGTGCCTACATCAACATCGGCAACGGGGGGCTCGGCACGCCGACGAGTGTGCCCGTGCACAATCCTGCCTACCAGTTCAATGACGAGATCCTTCCGCTCGGTTCGGCGCTCTACGCTCGCCTCGTCGAAGCCAAGCTCGGCCGCCTCGGCGCCGGCTGAACACTCACTTCCTCAAGAACGACAAACGGAAACGCTCTCATGGCCAAGGCATCTCGCAAAGTCATCATCACATGCGCCGTCACCGGCTCGATCCATACGCCGTCGATGTCGCCGCATCTGCCGATCACGGCGGAAGAGATCGCGGATGCCGCGATCGGTGCTGCGGAGGCCGGTGCCGCCGTCGTGCATCTGCACGCGCGCGACCCGAAGACCGGCAAGCCGGATCAGTCGACCGAGGCCTTCGCGCCGTTCCTGAAAGTGATCAAGCAGCGCTCGAACTGCGTGGTGAACATCACCACCGGCGGCGCCATGACGATGACCATCGAGGAGCGCGTTCGCCCGGCAGCGACCTTCAAGCCCGAGGTTGCATCGCTCAACATGGGCACGATGAACTTCGGGCTTTATCCCATGCTCGAGCGCCAGAAGGAATTCAAGCACGACTGGGAGAAGCCCTATCTCGAGGGCTCACGCGCCGGCTTCTTCAAGAACACGTTCGCCGACATCGAGTACATCCTGACGACCTGCGCCGCCAACGGCTCGCGTTTCGAGGTCGAGTGCTACGATATCGGCCATCTCTATACGCTGCGCCACTTCGCCGACCGCGGCATCATCAAGCCGCCCTTCTTCATCCAGTCGGTCTTCGGCATCCTCGGCGGCATCGGTCCGCACTATGAGGATGTGGTCATGATGAAGCGCACGGCGGACCGCCTGTTCGGCGACCAGTATCACTGGAGCGTGCTCGGCGCCGGGCGCAATCAGCTCGGCATCGCGGCCATGGCCGCCGCTATGGGCGGCAACGTCCGTGTCGGCATGGAGGACAGCCTCTGGATCGGCCCCGGCCAGCTCGCCAAGTCCAACGCCGAGCAGGTGACAAAGGTGCGCCAAATCATCGAGGGCCTCGGTCTCTCGATCGCATCGGCCGACGAAGCCCGCGAGATCCTGAAGCTGAAGGGCGGCGACAAGGTCGATTTCTGAGCCGCTCTCCTCCCTTATTCCTCCCCCCTTGTGGGGGAGGTTAGGAGGGGGGATTGCAGAACATCGGCGGTTGGGATTCCCCCCACCCCTAACCCCTCCCCACAAGGGGGAGGGGAATAGCGTTTTGC
>JAEZAW010000089.1 GCA_023430315.1 Pseudomonadota bacterium
CTTCAGAGCGGGGTTCTTCAGCGGATCGAAGCAGGCATCGCCGTCGGCTTCGCAGTTAACGCAGGCGGCCATCACGGCCTTGAGGCGCTTCTGGCAGATCTTGGAGCCGGTCACGAGCGCCGCGACCTTCTGCTCTTCCTGCACCTTCCAGTCGATGTAGGCCTCGATATCGGGATGATCGACGTCGACGACGACCATCTTCGCCGCGCGGCGCGTCGTGCCACCCGACTTGATGGCACCTGCCGCGCGGTCACCGATCTTGAGGAAGCTCATGAGGCCGGAGGACTTGCCGCCACCCGAAAGGCGCTCGTTCTCGGCGCGCAGCAGCGAGAAGTTCGAGCCCGTGCCCGAGCCGTACTTGAAGAGGCGCGCCTCGCGCACCCAGAGATCCATGATGCCGTTCTCGTTGACGAGATCGTCCTCGACGGACTGAATGAAGCAGGCGTGCGGCTGAGGGTGCTCATAGGCCGAGGTCGACTGCGTGAGCCGGCCGGTCTGCCAATCGACATAGAAGTGGCCTTGCCCGGGGCCGTCGATCCCATAGGCCCAATGCAGGCCCGTGTTGAACCACTGCGGGCTGTTCGGCGCACCCATCTGGTTCGCCAGCATGTAGCAATGCTCGTCGAAGAAGGCGCGCGCGTCCTCCTCGGTCGAGAAGTAGCCGCCCTTCCAGCCCCAGTAGGTCCAGGTGCCGGCAAGGCGCTCGAAGACCTGGCGAGCATCAGTCTCGCCGCTCGTGCGCTCGTTGTCAGGGAGGTCTGCGAGTGCGCGCTCATCGGGCACGGAGCGCCACAGCCACGAGGGAACACTGCTCTCCTCGACCTTGCGCAGCTTCTTCGGCACGCCGGCCTTGCGGAAATACTTCTGCGCCAGGATGTCGGCGGCGACCTGGCTCCAATGCTCGGGCACGCTGAATTCTTCGAGGCGGAAGACGACGGAACCGTCGGGGTTCTTGATCTCTGAAGTGGCCTTGCGGAAGGCAATGCGGTCGTAGGGTGATTTTCCGGCTTCCGTAAAGGCGCGTGCGATTTTCATGTGCCCTGCTGCTCGTTATTGGGCACTGCGGAGCCGACAAAGGTACGCGCCACACAACCTGGTAGCGTCACGTCAGTGCGATTGTTTCTGATGTCCCTCTAGATCCGGCTGTGCCCCCACGGCCGGACCACTTCACGCAACCCACAAAACGCACGCAAATTCTCACTGCCGCGAATCCCTCGACTCGCGCGCCTTTCACGCCCACAGTTTGGAAACTCGTCGCGACACCTCGCGGAACGCGAGGCCCCCTCATTTCCCCCGCCAACGGGGCCCGCATCCGGGCTCCGCGTCGGCTGTCATCAATGTCGGTGATTCGAAGGCATTCGTCACGATCTATTGGGGTTGTCGGTGCGACCTGCCACTACATCTAGTGTGGCCGTACATCCGGTGGAGAAGCTGTGTGAAGGCTACGTGACGGCCGATCGGGCACGGCCGAAACTCACGTGAATTGAACACCGCGAGCAACGGCCAGCCCCTTTAATTTGCGGCAGATTTGGGGCGGCAGCGTCTTCCGCTGACCCTACCCGGAGAGCTATCGGCCGCACTGTCAAGCCTGTTCAGCAGGCCGCGTAGTGCCTCCTGGAAAGGCCGCTTTCGACCTACTAGAGACAAACTCGACCCTCGCATGTGCAGGCTGCTCTGTGGCGACGCTGCATCAGCGTCGCGTGCCTCGCGCCGCCTGTCGCGCAACCTGCGCACGGCACCCGATCACGGCGTTCAACCCGCGATATTACCCACCCGCTTATGGGCGCTGCGAATCACGCTTCGCCTGAGCGTCCCGTACGAATTGTGAGACGCGCCCGATCTCCATCGGATGGAGCAGTCGCTCGGGCTTCTCGTTCTCGATGTTGCGCATTCCTTTAGAAGCCGTGCGATACGTCGGCCCGCTGTGGCCCTTGCCGGCGGCGCGCTTCAGTTGCAAGGCCTTCCTGGCAATCTGAACCTGATCGGGAGCCGCCCTTCGCCTCTCTCGGCGCTCTTTCTCGTTATTGAGGCGTTTCAGGGCACCGGCCAGGACGGCCGCCTTGTGTTTGGTGCCGGCGTTCTCCCGCGCCGGAGTCGCGCCGGGCCGTTCGGCCTTGCCGCGCATCTCGCGTCGCTGGCGGTTGGAAATATCCCGCGCCCGCTTCCGCCTCTCGCGGACCTGCTTGATCAAGTCCCTGAGCTCGCTGTCGGAAAGATCGAGAACTAACGGGATGTGAGTCTTGCAGACCAGCTCGAGCTCGTCATCGTTGAGTGCCCGAACCTCGTCACGCATACGGATCGCCATCGCTTTTTTCCTCCCTGATCTCCCCTTGCGCGGGAAGCCGTTTGCTCCATCTCAAATGGGCGCCGTGCCCAAGGGTGTATGTGAGCCTCGGGCCCAGTGCTTTCAACCGCCGCAGGGGCACCGGGATCGCCGCTGAACGGGCTGCAACTCTTTCGCTGCACGCCCCTTTTCCGCCGGCCGATTAACCCCATATGAACAGTGCGGCGCCAAACCTGGGTCGCAAATAGTTACCCATTCTTTCGATGACGGCGCCTTAGTCCGGGCCTCTAGGGGGCGGCGAGGCGCGCCGAGGAGGAGGACGAATGAACTTCGACGTCTATACCGACCGCGCCAAGGGATTCGTGCAGGCCGCACAATCACTTGCCCTACGCGAGAACCACCAGCAATTCAGCGCCGAGCACCTTCTGAAGGTGCTGCTCGACGACGACCAGGGCCTTGCGTCCGGGCTGATCGAGCAGGCGGGCGGCAATCCCAAGGCTGCCCATCAGGCGGTTGAGCGGGCGATTGCCCAGCGCCCGAAGGTCTCGGGCGGCAGCGGCCAGCTCTATCTCCAGCCCGAGCTTGCCCGCGTTTTCGATCAGGCCGAAAAGATCGCCGAGAAGGCCGGCGACAAGTACGTGACTGCCGAGCGGCTGCTTCTCGCCATTCTTGTCGAGGGCTCGAGCCCGGCCGCCAAAATCCTCAAGGATGCCGGCGTCAGCGCTCAGTCCCTCAATGCCGCGATCAATACCGTCCGCAAGGGCCGCACGGCTGATACCGCCTCGGCGGAGGAAGGCTATGATGCCCTCAAGCGCTATGCCCGCGACCTCACGGCCGCAGCCGCCGAGGGCAAGATCGATCCCGTGATCGGCCGCGACGAGGAGATCCGCCGCACCATCCAGGTGCTCTCGCGCCGGACCAAGAACAACCCCGTGCTCATCGGCGAGCCGGGCGTCGGCAAGACCGCGATCGCGGAAGGCCTCGCCCAGCGCATTGTCAAAGGCGACGTGCCCGAGAGCCTGAAGGACAAGAAGTTGCTCGCGCTCGACATGGGCGCACTCATCGCGGGCGCCAAGTACCGCGGCGAGTTCGAGGAGCGGCTGAAGTCCGTGCTGCAGGAGGTCACCGCCTCCGACGGCGGCATCATCCTGTTCATCGACGAGCTGCACACCATCGTCGGCGCCGGCAAGACCGAGGGCTCGATGGATGCCGGCAACTTGCTGAAGCCCGCCCTCGCACGCGGCGAGCTGCACTGCGTCGGCGCGACCACGCTCGACGAGTACCGCAAGCACATCGAGAAGGATGCGGCGCTGGCGCGGCGCTTCCAGCCCGTCTTCATCAGCGAGCCCACGGTCGAGGACACGATCTCGATCCTGCGCGGGCTCAAAGAGAAGTACGAGATGCACCACGGCGTGCGCATCACCGACAGCGCGATCGTGGCGGCGGCGACTCTCTCGAATCGCTACATCACCGACCGCTTCCTGCCCGACAAGGCCATCGACCTCGTCGACGAGGCGAGTTCGCGCCTGAAGATGGAGATCGACTCCAAGCCCGAGGAGCTCGACGCCATCGATCGCGATCTCATGCAGATGAAGATCGAGCGCGAGGCACTGCGCAAAGAGACCGACGACGCATCCAAGGACCGGCTCTCCAAGCTCGACAAATCCATTGCCGATCTCGAGGCACAGTCGGCCGAGCTGACCCGCCGCTGGGAGAACGAGAAAGCGAAGCTCGGCTCGGCCCAGAAGGTCAAGGAAGAGCTGGAGCAGCGCCGCGTCGAGCTGGAGCAGGCCATCCGCCGGAGCGACTACGCTCGTGCGGGCGAGCTGCAGCACGCCGTCATTCCGAAGCTCGCCCAGCAGCTCAAGGAGCTGGAGAGCCAGGACGGCGCGCAGAATGGCCAGGTCATGGTCGAGGAAGCCGTCACGCCGGATCACATCGCAGGCGTCGTCTCGCGCTGGACGGGTGTGCCTGTCGACAAGATGCTCGAAGGCGAGAAGGACAAGCTGCTCCGCATGGAGGAGGCGATCGCCAAGCGCGTCATCGGCCAGGAAGAGGCCGTTGCCGCCGTCTCGACCGCCGTCCGTCGTGCACGCGCAGGCCTGCAGGATCCGAACCGGCCGATCGGCTCGTTCATGTTCCTCGGTCCGACCGGCGTCGGCAAGACCGAGCTGACGAAGGCGCTCGCATCCTTCCTGTTCGACGACGAGCAGGCAATGGTGCGCATGGACATGTCCGAGTACATGGAGAAGCACTCCGTCGCCCGTCTGATCGGCGCGCCTCCGGGCTATGTCGGCTATGACGAGGGCGGTGCGCTCACCGAAGCTGTCCGCCGGCGTCCGTACCAAGTCATCCTGTTCGACGAGATCGAGAAGGCGCACCCTGATGTGTTCAACGTGCTCCTGCAGGTGCTCGATGACGGCCGCCTGACCGATGGTCAGGGCCGCACCGTGGACTTCAAGAACACGCTCATCATCATGACGTCGAACATCGGCGCGGACTATCTCGTTTCCCAGAAGGAGGGCGAGGACACCGACATGGTGCGCGAGTACGTGCTGGCCGAGGTGAAGCTCAAGTTCCGGCCGGAGTTCCTGAACCGGATCGATGAGATCATCCTCTTCCATCGCCTGAAGCGCGAGCAGATGGGGCAGATCGTCGATATCCAGCTTGCGCGCCTGACGAAGCTGCTGGCCGATCGCAACATCACGATCGACCTCGACGACTCCGCGCGGACGTGGCTCGCCAACCGCGGCTACGAACCGGCCTACGGTGCGCGACCTCTGAAGCGCGTGATCCAGAAGTTCGTGCAGGACCCGCTCGCCGAGGCGATCCTCAGCGGCCGCGTGAAGGACGGCGAGATCGTCTCGCTCACCGTCCGCAATGGCGATCTCGTCTTGATCGACGCCGCGCAGCGGAAGGCGGCGTAAACAAGCGCAACGATCGCGCCGGCCATCTACAAACCCCTATCCCTCTCATCGTGGAGGGATAGGGGTTTTCGTTTGTGATTCAGCAGAGCGTGTTAGCGCATACGCGGCGGGACGGCGCGCATGGCGACGCATCTGCCATTGACCCATTGCATACCGGCGCCGCAATCGCGAACGACGCGTCGGACCTGACGGCGCGCGGGCGTGGTCACGCACCTGCCGTTGACCCTGTGCATACCCGCACCGCATGCGTCGCGGACTTGGATGAGCATGTTGTCCGGCTGATGAGCGGGCGCGATTGTCATGGCCTGTGCCGATGTTGCGCCAGCAAAGGTGATGACGAGTGCGATCAGTCTCAGCATTGGCTCCTCCCATGCGTCTTCGAGACCAGCGTTTCCCAATGAATGCTGGCGTGCAGTCGCTCGCCTCTGACGACCAGCTTTGGGCGAAGGACGGGCACTCAGTATTTTTGAACCTCGTCCTGCGGAGAAGAATGCGTAGATGTACCGACTTTCACCGGTGAAGCCCCCTACGAACCGGCTTACGGCGCACGACCGCTGAAGCGTGTGATGCAGAAGTTCGTGCAGGATCCGCTCGCCGAGGCGATCCTCAGCGGTCGCGTGAAGGACTGCGAGATCGTATTGCTCACCGTCCACAATGGCGATCTCGTGCTCATCGACGCCGCACAGAGGAAGGCGGCGTAGGAAGGCTCGACGATCGCGCCGGCGATCTACCAACCCCTATCCCTCTCGTGGAGGGATAGGGGTTTTATTTGAATTTCGGGCGTGGGCCATTTTCCTCGGTGGCGACGTCACAAGGCAAACAGCCAATTAGAGGAGGCTTGCCTCGGAAGATCATCCGTGGCGAGCCTTCACAGAACAACGGTGAGTGATTCGCGAATAGGAAGGATCATGCGTGTCTTCGCATTCCTTGACGTCGATCACGTTCCGACCGCATGGGCAGTCATGCGCGGGATGTTAATTTCCGCTCGGTGTAATCCAGGTTACATCCCAGGCTGCCTTTCCTTCATGTTGGCTGGCATCATCTTTCATGGGAACAACGCGCGGCTGCACAATGAGCTGATCATCGAAGATTACCGATTGAAGCATTTCCCATCCAAAACATCGCGGCTTGAGGGATTGTACTTCTTCGAGAGTCGAGCCGAGGCGCTGCGCATCGCAAACTCGTGGGGCGGTCATTTCGTTGAGAAGAACCTTTACGAGTTAGAGTTCCGCCCCAGCGTCGCTCCAAATAGATTGGATAGCGACTGGATCACGTATGAGAATGATCTGACCAATAGCAAATGGATTGATGACTACTGGCGCGGCACGCCCCGATCACCGGCGCCAGCTTGGGAGATTATCGGTCACGGCGTCGCTGTCGTTCTTGACATGCAGGCTAGAGCCCGTGCGTACGATCTAGTCAATGCTGAGTTCCCGGATTGCTGGATAGCTATCGAAATGGCGCGCATTGCGTGCGAGATGGATGCTTCGCCAGCGGGGACAATCACCCCGTGGCTCCTCAAAGAGGATCAGACCTCAGCTATGCTCGCGTACCTGCTGAGGAACGCCGAATACAACGACAAACAGACGATCGATGCGATGGTCCGCCATCAAGACTTCGGACGTTTGGCAACACGCTGGCGCGCCGCCGACTCAATCAAGATGCCTGCATTCCAGCCGTGGATGAGGAAGCTTCGGACTGAGTGGACGGCAGTATCGGCGGTGGCGGCGAGGTTGCCGTCTGTTCACTCGGTTCAAATGATGGAACTCACGAATACCGCCGTTCCATCAGCCGGACCGGGTTCAAAGTATTGAATGCGCTACCCCCCACCCGCCCTCACCTCCCCTTCGATACATGCAGCTCAGGCACGCGCTTGGCCCACGGCATCGCCTTTTCCAGTGCGCCGCCGAGCGCGATGAGCACATGCTCCTCGGCCGGACGTCCCGCAAGCTGCACGCCGATCGGCACGCCAGTCGAGTGCATGGCGAGCGGCAGCGAGAGCCCGGGTGTGCCCATGATGTTGTGCGGCACCGTATACTGGCACGGCTCCTTGAAGAGCTTCTCGACCATGCTCGATGAGTCCACGCCCGCCTTGCTCAGGTGATACTTGCCCCAGGGCTCCGACACGCGCGCCGTCGTTGGCGAGAGCCACACATCATGATCGGCGTAAAAACGCGCGAGCTTGCGACGCGCGACGTTGACCTCACTCAGCGCCGAAAAGAAGCGCGCCGTCGTGATGCCCTTGGCGAACTCGTAGACCGAAAGGATCACCGGCTCGAGCGTATCCGGTCCGATCTTCTGTCCGGTGCGTGCGGCATAGCCGTCCAGTCGCCCATCGAAGCCGAAGAAGAAGAGATCGTTGATCTTGTGCAGCGTCGCGATGCCGCCGAAGTCGACCTCAGCGATATCGACGTGATGCCCCATGCCTTCGAGCACCTTGGCCGTGTCCTTCACGGCCTGCGCGACCTCCGGATCGACCGGCACACCAAAAATCTCGGTCAGCACGATGCCGATCTTGAGACGCGGGCTCGGCGCGTTGACGAACGACGCATAGGACTGCGTCGGGCGCGGGATCACGAATGGGTCGCCGATCTGCGGCTTCGACACCCAGTCAAGCATGGTCGCGGAATCACGCACGGTCTTCGCCTGGATGTGGTTGCAGGAAAATCCGAGCCCGCCCTCGTCCACCACCGGCCCGATCGACACGCGTCCGCGCGAAGGCTTCAAGCCCACGCCGCCGCACCAGCTCGCCGGAATGCGGATCGAGCCACCGATGTCCGAGCCATGCGCGATCGGCACCATGCCGCTCATCACAGCCGCCTGCGCGCCGCCCGACGAGCCGCCCGCCGAATAGCCCTTCTTGAAGGGGTTCGACGTGTTGCCGAACATCGTGCTCTCGGTCGTCGCCGACATGGAGTACTCGGGCGCCGCCGAGCGACCGAGGATGTTGACACCCGCCGCCTTGAGCTGGTCGGTGAAATAGGTGTTCGCCGTGACGGCCATGCCGCGGCAGAGGCGCGAGCCGAACTCGATGAGCCGCCCCTTCTCGTGACCGAACACGTCTTTCATAAGGAAGGGCACGCCCCGGAACGGCCCATTGCCGAGCGTACTCTCGTCGAGGCCGTCGATGCGATCGGCGTACGTCTCGATGACGGCCTTGATCTCGCCATTGGCCGCCTCGATGGCCGATGCCGCCGTACGCGCGAGCTCCTTAGGGCTAACCTCGCCTTTGGCAACGAGCTCGCCAAGACCGAGGCCATCATAGGACGCATATTCATCGAGCTTCATGGGCGCGCGCTCCGCAGGCAAGGTGGATCCTTGCCAACGAAGCTATGCCCATCGAGCTGGGTTGTAAAAGTGAAAGCCGCGGGCAGCTCGCCTTAGGATCGGGCGCTCAGGATGATATCGGCGCCGTCGCGGAGCACCTCGAGGTGCATCCGGCACTGCTGCGCGAGCCGGCACGTGTAGTACGTCTGCACCGTCAGCGCGTCGATCGGCGGCACGTTCTGGCCGGTCAGGAACTCGATGAGGTGCGTCGGCGGACGCGCGCCCTGGCCGCGACAGCGCACGGCAAGCGCTGGATGATCCGGCCGCTGGTCGATCATCACAGTGAGCTCTCCGCCCCTCAGCAGCGCCGAGAGCCCGAGCGAGACGAGGTTGAGCACCAGCTTGACCTTGTCCTTGGCCATGTAACCGACAGGACCCTGCCACACGAGCGCGTGCTTGCCGCCCTTCGTCGCGTACTCGCGCGCGATCTCCTCGGCCATGCGCAGGTCGATGGCATCACCCGCCGAGCCCGCCGCGCCATAAGCAAAGCGGGCGAACTTCAGCCGCGCAGTCGCTTGGCTGGTGACATTGCGGATCATGTCGAGGGCATAGTCCCGCGACTCGGGATCATCCTCCTCGTCCAGCATTTCGAGGCCGTTATTGATGGCCCCCACTGGATTGATGACGTCGTGGCAGACTTTGCTGGCGATCAGCGCCGCAAGCTCCATGTCGTTAGGAAATGCGGGCTGGCTCATAGTCTCCGGCTCGGTGAGAGTGTCGTGCGGCCTCAGCTCAAGCGAATGCTACGCGAGCGGAATCGGCAACGCCTTGCGAATTCGTTCCTAGTTCTGATACACGCCCATGAGATTCGCGCCAAGAGTGCACGAACAATGCTCGGCAATTGACAGAACTCTGGTGCAATATCGCCGCATCTCGCGACGAATCACTGGAGTCCAGGCCACGACGCATCGAATCGCCGCAATTGTCCAGGGCATCCCTGCAGAGGAAGCAATGCCGGCCATCGACCATAAGCAGCTCGCCTCGGCCCTGCTGCCAGCCGTACTGGCGGCGGGTGCCATCGAGATGCGCCACTACCGCGAGGGTTGTGCGGTCGAGACCAAGGCCGATGCGAGCCCGGTGACGCTGGCAGACCGGGAGGCCGAGGCCGTGCTCGTTTCAGCCATCTCGGCCGCCGCGCCAAGCGTGCCGATAATCGCCGAAGAGGCGGTGGCTGCGGGCCGGCTCCCGACGTGTGGCACCGAATTCTTCCTGGTCGATCCACTCGACGGCACGCGCGAATTCATCGCGCAGCGCGGCGAGTTCACGGTCAACATTGCGCTCATTCGGGACGGCGCGCCGGTGTTCGGCATCGTCTACGCACCGTGTTGCAATGAACTTTATGTCACGCTCGCTTCTGATGTCGCAGCCATGGCCACGATTGCTCCGCGCGAAGGCCCGATTGCGCTCGACGATATCGGCCTCTTGACGATCCACACGCGCGTTCCCGATCCAAGCGCACTCGTCGCACTCGTCAGCCGTTCCCACGCGACGCCCGAGACGGAAGACTTCCTCGCGCACTACGCAATCGCATCGCGGACGAATGCCGGCTCGTCACTCAAGTTCTGCTCGATTGCGCGCGGCGCTGCCGACATCTATCCGCGCCTGAGCCGCACTATGGCGTGGGACACCGCGGCGGGCCATGCCGTGCTCGTCGCGGCCGGCGGCAGCGTCACCACGCTGGACGGTCAGCCTCTGCGCTACGGCAACACCGCAGACACGCTGCGCAATCCTAGCTTTGTCGCCTGGGGCTCGCCGACGCCGATCGCGCCGACACGTCGCTAACCTGACGCTCCCTCGCTGCTTCCGACAGGCGGCGGCATCACTGCCGGCCGAACGTCCGCACGCCCCGGATCATCCGCCGGAGCGCATAGCTGTCCGTGTCCTCATAGGCTTGAGTAATCAGAAAATGGAATATACTTAGCAGATAGAAAGATAACGGCAGTCGCTGCCGGAGCGGAGGACAGGCACGACCGTGCAGGAACAAACAAAATCGAGGATTGCCAGCACGATAGCGCAATCCTCACGCGGCGAGCCCGATGCCCACGGCGTCATCCTCAGCGAGAACCCCGCCGACAGGATCGAGAAAACGACCTGCTACATGTGCGCCTGCCGGTGCGGGATCAACGTCTATCTCAAGGACGGCAAGGTCCGTTACATCGAGGGCAATCGCGATCATCCGGTGAACAAGGGCGTGCTGTGCGGCAAGGGCTCCGCCGGTATCATGCAGCACTACTCGCCAGCACGGCTCAAGGCGCCGCTTAAGCGTGTCGGCCCGCGCGGCTCCGGCGAATTCAAGGAAATCTCGTGGGAGGAGGCGCTCGAGACGGCGACCGACTGGCTCGCCAAGGTCCGCGCCGACGATCCCAAGAAACTCGCCTTCTTTACGGGCCGCGATCAGTCACAGTCGCTGACCGGCTGGTGGGCCATCAAGTACGGCACGCCCAACTACGCGGCGCACGGCGGCTTCTGCTCGGTGAACATGGCGGCGGCTGGCCTCTACACGTTCGGCGGCTCGTTCTGGGAGTTCGGCGAGCCGGACTGGGACCACGCGAAGTACTTCATGCTCTTCGGCGTCGCCGAGGACCACAGCTCGAACCCGATCAAGATCGGTCTCGGCAAGCTCAAGGCGCGCGGCGCCAAGGTCGTCTCGATCAATCCCGTGCGCACGGGCTACAACGCCATCGCTGACGAATGGGTCGGCATCCGCCCGGGCACGGACGGCGCGTTCGTCGGTGCCATGATCCACGAGCTGTTGCGCACGCAGCGCATCGATATCGACTATCTCGTGCGTTACACCAACGCACCGTGGCTCATCATCGAGGCGCCCGGCGCTGCCGATCACGGCCTCTTCGTCCGCGACGAGAAGGGCAATGCGCTCGCCTTTGACAAGCGTGCCGGCGCTCTCGTTCCAGCGGAAGGTCCGGATGTGGTTCCGCAGCTTTCGGGGCCGGTAACACTTCCCGATGGCCGCACGGCCATTCCCGTCTTCCAGAAGATCGCCGAGCGCTATCTCACGGACGAGTACTCACCCGAAACCGCTGAAAAGCAGTGCGGCGTCCCGGCCGAAACGATCCGCCGCTATGCAGATGAACTCGCCAAGGTGGCCTTCGAGCAGACCATCACGCTCGACATTCCATGGACGGACATTCACGGGCGCCGCCATGAGAAGATGGTCGGCCGTCCCGTCGCCATGCACGCCATGCGCGGGATCTCGGCGCACTCGAATGGCTTCCAGACCTGCCGTCTGATCCACATCCTGCAGATCCTGCTCGGCTCGATCGATTGCCCTGGTGGCTTCCGCTACAAGCCGCCCTATCCGAAGGAGATCGCACCGCGCATCAAGCCGACCGGCAAGCCCGGTCAGGTAAGAGCCGGCGAACCGCTGCCTGGCCCGCATCTCGGCTTCCCGACCGGCCCCGGCGATCTGCTGATCGATGCCGCCGGCAATCCGCAGCGCATTGACAAGGCCTATAGCTGGGATGCGCCGATGGCCGCCCATGGCCTCATGCACATGGTCATCACCAACGCGGCGCTCGGCGATCCGTACCCGATCGACACCCTGTTCATGTACATGGCCAACATGAGCTGGAACTCGTCGATGAACATCCGCGATACGCTCAAGTATCTGACGGACAAGAATCCCGAGACCGGCGAGTACAAGATCCCGCGCATCATCTACTCGGATGCCTACTACTCCGAGATGGTGCCCTATGCGGATCTCATCTTGCCCGACACGACGTACCTCGAGCGGTGGGACTGCATTTCCATGCTCGACCGGCCGATCTCCGAGCCGGACTCCGCCTGTGACGCCATCCGCCACCCGATCGTCGAGCCGGATCGCGACGTACGCGGCTTCCAGTCCGTGCTGCTCGATCTCGGCGCGCGTCTCAAGCTGCCCGGCCTCGTGAAAGAAGATGGCTCACCGCAGTTCCCGGGCGGCTATTCCGACTACCTCGTCAATCACGAGCGCGCACCCGGCATCGGACCACTCGCCGGTTGGCGCGGCAACGGCGACAGTTTCGGCAAGGGCGCGCCGAACGCCGACCAGCTCAATCGCTACATCGCCAATGGCGGCTTTCACGCACATCACATTCCGCCGAGCCAGCGCTACTTCAAGCACGCCAACAAGGAGTATCTCGACTGGGCTGCCTCGGTCGGCTTCCGCGCCGCCGATGCGAAGATGACCTTCCAGCTCTACTGCGAGCCGCTGCAGGCCTTTCGCCTCGCGGCGCAAGGCCATGGCGCCGTGCAGCCACCTGAGAGCCACCGCGAGCGCATCGCGAAATACTTCGATCCGCTGCCCTTCTGGCATCAACCCTTCGAAGGCACGATCGTCGATACCGAGAAATTCCCGATGCACGCCATCACGCAGCGCCCCATGCACATGTACCATTCGTGGGGCTCGCAGAATGCGTGGCTGCGTCAGATCACCGGCCAGAACCGGCTCTACATGAGCCGCGCGCGCGGCAAGAAGCTCGGTGTGGCGGACGACGATTGGGTCTGGATCAGCAGCCATCTCGGTCGCGTGCGCTGTCAGGTGCGCCTCATGGATGGCGTGAACGACGAGACGGCCTGGACCTGGAACGCCATCGGCAAGCGCAAGGGCGCCTGGGGCCTCTCGAATGATGCGCCGGAAGCGGAACGCGGCTTCCTGCTGAACCATCTCATCTCCGAGCTGCTCCCGGCCAAGGGCGGCGGCTACCGCTACTCGAATTCCGATCCGATCACCGGACAGGCTGCGTGGTACGACCTGCGCGTCCACATTGAGAAGGCCGCGCCCGAGGAAGTCGAGCATAGCGAGCCACGCTTCGAGCCCTTCGACAATCCGCTCGGACGACCTCAACCGGACTCCATTTCCTACGGCGCCGAATTCAAGAGGGCACGTTCATGACGTGCCTGCCCACACACACGGAGCGCAAGCTCGGCCTCGTCATCGACCTCGACACGTGCGTCGGCTGTCACGGCTGCGCGACGAGCTGCAAGGAATGGAACACCGGCGGTTACTCGGCGCCGCTCTCCGACACCGATCCCTATGGCGCCGATCCTGATGGCGCCTGGCTCAACCGCATTCACGGCTACGAAGTCGGCGACGGCACCGAAAGCCGGACGGTCCATTTCCCGCGTTCCTGTCTACACTGCGAGACACCGGACTGCGTGACCGTCTGTCCCACCGGCGCGTCATTCAAGCGCGCCGAGGATGGCATCGTGCTCGTCGATCCCGATCTCTGCATCGGCTGCAAGCTCTGCTCGTGGGCCTGTGCCTACGGTGCGCGCGAGTACGACCCAACCCACGGCGTCATGAAGAAGTGCACGCTGTGCGTTGACCGCATCTATAACGAGCATCTCGCACCGGAGGACCGTACACCGGCATGCGTGCGCGCCTGCCCGACGGGTGCGCGCCACTTCGGCGATCTCGGTGATCCCGACAGTGCCGTCTCGAAGCTCGTCGCCGAACGCGGCGGCTTCGATCTGCTCGGCGCCTTCGGCTACAAGCCCGTGAACAAGTACCTGCCGCCTCGCCCGCGGCGCGACGCGCGCACCGTCTCGGTGGACGCGGCCGACAAGGCACCACAGAAAGCAAAAGTCGCGGCTCCGACGAACGCGATCGAAAATCTCTTCTCCTGGGTCGATCGCGCGCTTTCGCGATAGATTGCATTCCTCCTCGCTGCGGAATCCCGATGCATCCCGCCTATTCGGTCATCCTGTTCACTACCGCGTCCGGCGCCGGCTACGGCCTGCTCGTCTGGCTCGCGGTGCTGTCCGCTTTCGGCGTCCTCCCGGCCGATCGCTGGCTCGGCTTCACGGGTTTCGCGATCTCACTGGGGCTGATCACCGTCGGGCTGCTCGCTTCGACATTCCATCTCGGCCATCCGGAGCGTGCGTGGCGTGCCTTCTCGCAGTGGCGCAGCTCTTGGCTCTCGCGGGAGGGTGTCGCGGCGGTCGCGACCTACGTCCCCGCAGGCCTCTTCGGCATTGGCTGGGTCTTTCTCGAGCGCACAGACGGCATCTTCGCGTTTTTGGGTCTGCTGGCTGCAGCGCTCGCACTCGTCACGGTCTATTGCACCGGCATGATCTATGCCTCGCTGAGAACGATCAGGCAGTGGAACCAGCCACTGGTGCCGTGGATCTACATCGCGCTCGCGCTCGCGACGGGGGCGTTGCTGATGCTGGCGCTCATGCATGTCTTTGGCATCAAAAGCACGTGGTTCTCACTAATCACGGCGGCGCTGATTGGCCTCGCGCTCTTCCTGAAGCAACGCTACTGGACAACCATCGACAGCGAGAAGAAGACCTGGACGATCGGCGATGCGACGGGCCTCGGCAAACACGGCGAGGTGCGCGTGCTCGACCTACCACATACGCAGGCCAACTTCGTCATGCGCGAGATGGGCTACGCGGTCGCCCGCAATCACGCCGAGAAGCTGCGCGGCTACGTGCGACTGCTCGCATTTCTCCTACCCGGCGCGCTGTGCTTGATCACCCTCGTGCCGAGCGCGCTGCTTGCGACATTGGCCGCGCTACTCGCGGTCGCTGCGGCAGGCGTCGGCGTCGCCGTCGAGCGCTGGCTGTTCTTCGCCGAAGCCGAGCACGTTTCCATGCTCTACTACGGGCGCCCGGCGGCGTGAGCTTTGCCTCGCTCGACTATCGAGCGTTCGCCTGCGCCGACATGAGCCGATCGAAGTATTCGATCGTATGCTTGAGGCCTTCACACAGCGGCACTTTGGGCTGCCAGCCGAGCTTGCCCTGAGCGAGGGAGATATCGGGCTGGCGCTGCTTGGGATCGTCCTGCGGCAGCGGCATGAACGTCAGCGTCGATTTCGAGCCCGTCATCTCGATGGTCTGCTCGGCAAGCTCGCGGATCGAGAATTCGCCGGGGTTGCCGAGGTTCACAGGCCCCGTGACGTCGGCCGGACTCCCCATGAGCCGAACGAAGCCTTCGATCAGGTCGTCCACATAGCAGAACGAGCGCGTCTGGCTGCCGTCTCCATAGATCGTGATCGGCGAGCCGCGGAGCGCCTGGACGATGAAGTTCGAGACGACGCGGCCGTCGTTTGGATGCATCCGCGGCCCATAGGTATTGAAAATGCGGGCCACCTTGATCTCCAGACGGTGCTGGCGATGATAGTCGAAGAAGAGCGTCTCGGCGCAGCGCTTGCCTTCATCGTAGCACGAGCGCGGCCCGATCGGATTGACGTTGCCCCAATACGCCTCCGTCTGCGGATGCACTGACGGATCCCCGTAAACCTCCGACGTCGAGGCCTGGAAGACCCGGCACTTGAGGCGCTTCGCCAGCCCCAGCATGTTGATCGCGCCGTGCACGCTCGTCTTCGTCGTCTGCACGGGATCGTGCTGGTAGTGAATCGGCGAGGCGGGACAGGCCAGATTGTAGATCTCGTCGACCTCAACGTAGAGCGGAAACGTCACGTCATGGCGCATCAGCTCGAATCGAGGGTGCGATATGAGATGCTCGATGTTCTGCTTGGCGCCGGTGAAGAAGTTGTCGAGACAGATGACATCGTGACCGTCGGCGATCAGCCGATCGCAGAGATGCGAGCCAAGGAAGCCCGCACCACCCGTTACCAGTACCGTCTTTCGCGAAGCAGAGGTTTCTCGGTCACCGTCAGTCCGTACGCTGGTGCGTGCCTGCAAAATCTTTCTCCGTCAGCTCAATATCGTGCGCAGGCAAAGCTACTGCACATCAGGTGAATGCCCCACAACCCTCTGCGGACGCGATACCATAGGGGCCGACCGCACGCCACAAATGCGCCTCACGAAGGCTATGGCAAGACGGGCCATTATGATATATCACTCATCTATTAGTCGGCGAGCGGGGCTGTAAGAGCGGCAACGCTGGC
Organism: Pseudomonadota bacterium; assembly: GCA_023430315.1. Lineage (GTDB taxonomy): Bacteria > Pseudomonadota > Alphaproteobacteria > Rhizobiales > Hyphomicrobiaceae. Next base: position 16,395 of record JAEZAW010000089.1, read on the forward strand.
GACTGGAGGCGCGGACTTGCCGTCGGCGCCGGGGGCCAGACGGACGAGAGGAGAAAAACATGATCACGGAACGCCAGATACAATTCCGGGCGCAGTACCGCGACCGCATCATGGGCTTCTATGACGGCTACCTGCACATCGCGATCATCTACGCGATGGGTGCCGCGGCCTTCTACATCTACCTCCAGCACATCAATGCGCCGACGTGGCTCGAGCTGCTCACCATTCCTGTTACGTTCCTGTTCACGAACGCCTTCGAGTGGTTCGTGCACAAGTACGTCATGCACCGGCCGATCAACATCAAAGGCCTGCGCTCTGTATACGAGCGCCACACGCTCAACCACCATCAGTTCTTCACCGACGAGGAGATGCGCTTCCGCGATCACAAGGACTGGCGCGTCACCGTCTTCCCGCCCTACGCGCTCGTCGTCTTCATCCTGATGTCGATCCCGGGCGGGCTCATTCTCGGCCAACTTTTCTCGCCGAACGTCGGCTGGCTCTTCATGTGCACGACAACGGGCATGTATCTCATCTACGAGTTCATGCACTTCTGCTGCCATGTCGACGAGAACTGGTTCGTGCGTAACTGTCCGTTCGTCAATACGCTGCGCCGCCATCACACCGCACACCACAATGCGCGGCTGATGATGGAAGTGAACATGAACCTCACGTTCCCCATTGCGGACTGGTTATTCGGAACATCGGATCTGAAGCGCGGACTTCTCGGCCACATCTTCAACGGCTACGATACGAGCCATCTCAAGAAAGATCTGAGGGGAACGCCGAAGAGGCCGGATGAGGCCGCAGCGGCAACCATGGGCAACTACTGAGGCATCCCATGCCGAATGACGTCAAAGCAATCGTCTCAGTCGTAACGCTGCTTGCAGCGCTTGCCTTCGCCTACTGGGAGGCGACCATCGGCCAAGCCGTGCCGGCTTGGTTCGTGATCGGCTTCGCGATATTCGCCGTCGTCGCGATGTGGATCTTTCCCGAGGCCGGAGTGAAGAAGGGCGACATGCCGCCGAAGCGGCCGCATTGAGGCGAACGGAGGCCTGAGCTCACAGCATGACGATCACCTTGCCGACCAAGATGCAGGATCAGCTTGCGGCGAAGTCGGTAACACTGACGGAGCAAGCCTACGACCGCCTCGAGGAGATGATCGTCACCTTGCGGCTTGCGCCCGGCGCCGTCCTCTCGGAGCAGGCGCTCGCCACCGAGCTCGCCATCGGCCGCACGCCAGTCCGCGAGGCCTTGCAGCGGCTCTCTCATGAAGGGCTGGTGCTGGTGCTGCCGCGCAAGGCGATCATCGTCACCGATACGGACCCGCGGCGTCAGCTCCTCGTGCTGGAGGTTCGTCGCGAGCTCGAACGGCTTCTGGCGCGCGCCAGCTGCGAGCGTGCCACCGACGCCGAACGGGCACGTTTCCTGGCCATTGCCGACGGCATGAGTGCCGCCGCTCAGGCCAACGACGACATCGCTTTCATGCGCCTCGATCGCGAGATGAATGGGCTGCTCATCCAGGCAGCCCATAACGACTACGCCGCTCGCTCGATGCGCTTCCTCAATGGGCATTCGCGGCGTTTCTGGTACCAGCACTACAAGGAAGCCGCCGACCTGCCGAAGTGCGCGCGCCTCCATGCGGACGAGGCCCGCGCAATCGCCAAAGGCAACGGCCCGCGCGCCATGGCCGCCTCCGACAAGCTGCTCGACTATGTCGAGAGCTTCACCCGTGCCACCGTCGGCGTCCGCCGCTAGTTGCCCTGACGTCCGTCACATTAAGCATTTGTTTCTACACGCTTTCATGGCGCCTGTACGCATTCGGCACTTCGCGCCGTGCGCTGCTCGTCATGTTAACGTGACTTGACCGACTGCGCTGCGGCCAATAATAACCGTCCGGACGGATAGAAATTCGGGTTGATCAATGGCACGCACGCGAACCATCGACCGGACGGCCATGTTGGACGCCGCTGAGCGCGTCGTCGCGCGCGACGGTGCCACCCGGCTGACGCTCGACGCAGTCGCCGCGGAAGCGGGCATCAGCAAGGCCAGCGTCCTCTACGACTACAAGACCAAGCAGGCTCTCATAAAGGCCGTGATCGAGCACCGCATGGCAACCGAGGTTGCTCGACTGCGCTCGTTCATCGATCGGGAAGGCGACAAGCCGAACGCGGATATCCTCGGACTGATCGCAGCCGTGGAAAAGGACGACGGCGCGTTCGATCGCAACGTGGCGCTCGATCTCGCGGTGTCTCTAAACCAGCACGATGATCTGCGCATCTCGATCCGGGAAAACTTCGGCGCATTCTTCAACGGCGTGGAAAGGACATCCGTCAATCCGCGTCGAGCTCAGGTCGCGTTTCTGGCAATCGAAGGTCTCAAGCTCATCGAATCCTTCGGCTTCTACGAGTGGGAGCAGAGCGAACGCGATCAGATCATCGAAGATATTCGCGCCCTTCTGCGCCCCGACGCACCGGGCACTGCATCAAACAAAGAAACAACCGAGCGACCCTGATCGAGGGGCGCAGGCCATAGGCAATCTACATCGCAGGACTTCCAGCATGCCGAGCAAGATGTTCACGACCGCAGTCGCCGCGTTGAGCGCCGCGATCCTGATGACCAATGGCCCAATCAGCACACCAGCCTTCGCACAGATGCCGCCGAATATGCCGGTGCCGGTCAGCGTGCTCACTGTTGCGCCAGCAGATGTGCCGATCATGAACGAGCTGCCGGGACGCATTGCCCCGACTCGGATCGCGGAGGTGCGCCCGCGCATCTCCGGTATCGTTGTCGAGCGCGTGTTCGAGCAAGGCAGCATCGTCAAGCAGGGGGACGTGCTCTATCGGATCGACGCCGCGCCATTCAAAGTTCAGGTCGATAGCGCACGCGCCACACTTCAGCGCGCCGAGGCGACGCAGCTGCAGGCGCGCCAGAACGCCGATCGACAGACTGCACTGCGTCAGCGCGATATCTCGAGCGCCCAGCAGTACGAGACTGCGGCCGCCGTGCTCGCGCAGGCCGATGCCGATGTGGCGGCAGCAAAGGCCGGCCTCGCAGCCGCGGAGCTGAACCTGCAGTACACCGATGTCAAGGCACCGATCAGCGGCCGCATCGGTCGCGCGCTCATCACGGAAGGCGCGCTGGTCGGAACGGGTGCTGCCGATATCCTGGCCACCATCCAGCAGCTCGATCCCGTCTATGCCGACTTCACGCAGTCGGCGAACGAGCTCCTCTATCTGCGGAAAGCGATGAAGGCCGGCGACCTCGGGAGCAACAAGTCGGGCGAGGCCATGGTGCGGCTTCACTTCGACGACGGCTCTCCCTATCAGCACGCAGGGCGGTTGCTGTTCTCGGAAGCCGCTGTTGATGCCATGACAGGCCAGGTCACGTTGCGAGGCGAATTCCCCAATCCGGACGGTGATCTCCTGCCCGGTATGTATGTGCGCGTCGTCATCCAGCAGGGCATCCAGCGCGGCGTCATCGCGGTGCCACAGCAGGCCGTACAGCGCGATGGCAGCGGCCGCTCGCAGATCTATGTGCTCAAGGACGGCAAGACGGCTGAGCTCCGCATGGTGATGACGGGGCGGATCTTCGAGAACCGCTGGGTCATCGAAAGCGGCCTGCAGGCCGGCGATCAAGTCATCGTCGAGGGTTTCCAGAAACTTCGGCCAGGCGCCCCCGTAGCAGCCCAGCCTTGGAAGGGTGCATCGAGCAAAGGCGCCGCCAAGCCGTAGGCAACACACGCACGCCGCACCTCAGCAGCCGAGAAGTTCAGAACCATGCCAAGCTTTTTCATCAGCCGCCCCATCTTCGCTTGGGTGGTCGCCATCTTCATCATGATCGCCGGCGCGATCGCCATACCGCTGCTGCCGATCGCCCAGTACCCGAACGTCGCGCCACCTCAGATCTCGGTGCAAACAAACTATCCCGGTGCCTCGCCGGAGGACATGTACCAGAGCGTGACCCGGCCGATCGAGGAGGAGCTCAACGGCGTTCCCGGTCTCATCTATTTCGAATCGACCTCCGACTCTTCGGGCCGCATCCAGCTCACGGTGACCTTTGCGCCCGGCACGCCGGTCGGCGAGGCACAGGTCGAAGTGCAGAACCGCATTCGCCGCGTCGAGCCACGCCTGCCGCAATCGGTCACGCAGCAAGGACTACGCGTCGAGCAGGCAGGCACGGGCTTTCTCCTCGTGGTCACGCTGCGATCGCCGGACGGCCGTCTCGATGCCGTCGGCCTCGGCGATTACATGAATCGGAATATCATCGGCGAGCTACGCCGCATTCCCGGCGTCGGCAGCGCGACGCTCTTCGCGACCCAGCGGTCCATGCGCATCTGGATGGACCCCGACAAGATGCTGGGTCTGAGGCTTACGGCCGGCGACATCCTGACCGCCATCCGCGCGCAGAATGCCCAGGTCGCTGCCGGTGCCATCGGCGCCCAGCCCAATCCGATCACACAGCAGATCTCCGCGACGGTTCTCGTCCAAGGGCAGCTCACCTCCACGGATGAGTTCGGAGCGATCGTCCTTCGTGCCAACCCAGATGGATCGTCCGTGCGGCTGCGCGATGTCGCGCGGGTCGAGATCGGCGGCGAGAGCTATGCGTTCTCCTCACGCCTCGATCGCCAGCCGGCCGGCGCGATCGGCGTGCAGCTCTCCCCGACGGGCAACGCGCTCGCAACCTCCACCGCCATTCACGCGAAGATGCAGGAATTGGCGCGCTTCTTTCCGCCGGGAATTGAGTACGCGATCCCCTACGATACGTCGCCCTTTGTGAAGGTCTCGATCCAGAAGGTGCTGGAGACACTCGCGGAAGCGATGGTGCTCGTCTTCCTCGTGATGTTCCTGTTCCTGCAGAGCTTCCGCTACACGATCATCCCAACGATCGTCGTGCCGATCGCGCTGCTCGGTACCTGTGCCGTCATGTTTGCGGCTGGCTTCTCGATCAACGTGCTGACGATGTTCGCGATGGTGCTCGCCATCGGCATCCTCGTTGATGACGCCATCGTCGTCATCGAGAACGTCGAGCGCATCATGGCCGAGGAGGGATTGTCACCGCGCGAGGCCACGGTCAAGGCCATGGGCCAGATCACCGGCGCCATCATCGGCATCACGCTCGTGCTGACCGCCGTGTTCGTGCCCATGGCATTCTTCCCGGGCGCCGTCGGCATCATCTATCAGCAGTTCAGCCTCACAATGGTCGTCTCGATCCTGTTTTCGGGATTCCTGGCGCTCTCTCTCACGCCGGCACTGTGCGCGACCTTCCTGAAACCCATCCAGCCGGGCCACCATGAGAAAGGCGGCTTTTTCGGCTGGTTCAACCGTGGCTTCAATCGCGCCTCGCATGGCTACAGCGGCATCGTCAGCCGCATCGTGCGCCGCTCCGGGCGCTTCATGATCATCTATCTCGCACTGGCCGCCGCTCTCGGCTGGGCCTATATGCGCCTGCCGACGGGCTTTCTGCCAAACGAAGACCAAGGCTACCTGATCGTCGACATTCAGACGCCTCCGGAAGCCAGCGCCAACCGCACGACGGAGGTCATCCGTCAGGTCGAGGATGCCTTCCTCGCAGAGAAGGGCGTCGCCCGCATCTTCGGCATCTCCGGCTTCAGCTTCTCCGGCGCGGGACAGAATGCCGGTCTGGCGTTCGTGCCGCTTAAGGACTGGAGCGTGCGCGGGCCTGAGGATTCCGCGCAAGCGATCGCCAATCGCGTCAACGGCAAGCTCATGCAGATCCGCGACGCGCTGACTTTCGCGCTGTCGCCACCCGCCATCCAGGGCCTCGGCACAACGTCCGGGTTCTCATTCCGCCTTCAGGACCGCGGCGGCCTCGGGCAGGCCCAGCTCGCGGCAGCGCGAGATCAGCTTCTTGCCGCTGCGCGCGCGAGCCCGGTGCTTGCCGGCGTGCGCGTGGAAGGGTTGCCGGACGCTGCCCAGGTGATGCTGATCATCGATCGTGAAAAGGCAAATACCTTCGGCGTCACCTTCGCCGACATCAACTCGACGATCACTGCGAACCTCGGATCCAGCTACGTCAATGACTTCCCGAATGCGGGCCGCATGCAACGCGTCACCGTACAGGCCGGGGAAGCTCAGCGCATGCAGACCGCTGACCTCCTCAAGCTGAATGTGCGCAATGCCGCGGGCGGCATGGTGCCTCTCTCGGCCTTCTCGCGCATCGAATGGGCAAAGGGCCCCTCACAGGTCGTCGGCTACAACGGTTATCCGGCCATCCGCATCAGCGGCCAGACGACGCCGGGCCATTCGTCAGGCGATGCCATCCAGGAGATGCAGCGCCTCGTCGCCGCCCTGCCGCCGGGCTTCGGCTATGAATGGACGGGACAGTCGCTTCAGGAAATCCAATCCGGATCGCAGGCGCCGTATCTGATCGGCCTCAGCATCCTCTTCGTATTCCTGCTGCTCGCGGCTCTCTATGAGAGCTGGTCGATCCCGCTCTCGGTCATGCTCGTCGTGCCGCTCGGCGTGATCGGATCGATCCTCGCCGTGACGATGCGCGGCCTGCCGAATGACGTTTACTTCATGGTGGGCCTCATCACCATCATCGGCCTCTCCGCCAAGAACGCCATTCTCATCGTCGAGTTCGCCAAGGACCTGCACGCCGAAGGCAAGTCGCTCATCGAGTCGACGATCGAGGCCGCACATCTGCGCTTCCGGCCCATTCTCATGACGTCGCTCGCCTTCACGCTCGGCGTCGTGCCACTCGCGCGCGCGACCGGCGCCAGCGCGGCGAGCCAGAACGCGATCGGCACGGGCGTCCTCGGCGGTATGATCGCCGCGACGATATTCTCCATCTTCTTCGTGCCGGTGTTCTACGTGTTCGTCATGCGCTGGCTTGGACCGCGCGAGACAGCGGCAGCCGAGGAGGCACCCGCCGCAAGCGACGCGCCTCCTCCTTCTCCGCAAGCGTAGAGCTGATCATGAGGGGCGTGCGATCTGCACGCCCCTCATGCTGCTGCGCCATCGATGTGGCGCGCGACGGCTTCCGCCACCTCGGCCGCATGGGTCGCGATCATGAAATGGGCGGCACCGGCGACCATCTTCCGCCGCGCGCCTGGAATTTGATCGGCCAGCAGCTCATTGGCGCGTTGCACGGCACGCGGGCTCGCGCCGCCATACAGAACGAGCGTCGGGATATCGATGCCTGCCAGCTGTTCCGCAGCCTCGGGAAAGGCATAGCCGCACGACCAATCGAGGATGTTCACGTGCGTCGTCTCGATGGCATAGGCGCGCAATCGCGGCGGCCAGGAGGCGAATGTTCCGGCACCGCCATAGAAGTCGATCATTTCAGCGACCGCTTCAGGCTCGCCGCGATCGAAGGCGGTGAAGTAGATATCCGTCATCCGACGGAAGCAGGCATAGAGATCACTCTCGCCGAGATGGTGCAGAAGCGCGGCCATCGGCGCTTCGACAATGCTGAGGCTGGCAACGGGAACCCGATCGCGCAATGCGGTCGCAATCGACACCGAACCGCCGAAGGAATGCCCGACCAGATGTACCGGTCCCCCGGCGCGGCGGATGACGGCCTCGATCACATCGATCTCAGGCTCGATGATCGGCGACTTGGGATTGCGCCGCTCGACAGTGCCGCCGTAGCCGAGCAGACTGGTCGTGACGCAGCGGAAGCGGCCATTCCAGGCCGCCATCATCGGCCGCCATGCCGCACCGGTGCTGCATGAGCCCGGCACCAGCACCACGGTGGGGCCGGCGCCGGTCTCTTCATAGTCAACCCGCCCGCGAGGATCCTCGATCATTGTCGTTTCTCCGCGCGGGCGCCGTTCCGATCGTCAGGCCGTCGGGAACTGCGCGCTCGGCGTCGAGCGCGAGATCTCGATCTCTTCCGGCGTCATGTCGGCAGGCACATTCCCGAACAGCGGCGTGCTGAGATAGCGCTCGCCCGTATCCGGCAGCATGGCCAGGATG
>JAEZAW010000118.1 GCA_023430315.1 Pseudomonadota bacterium
ACAATCACTCGCGCCGTGGCCTGCTCAAGATGGTGAGCCAGCGGCGCCGTCTGCTCGACTATGTGCGGTCCAAGGACGAGGCCCGCTACCAGAAGATCATCGAGCGGCTCGAGCTGCGTCGCTGATCGAAACCTCGAGAAAGACGAGGCGGGATATGAGCTCGAACCCGCTTTCCGAATGATGCGAACAGGCGCCGCGCCCATGGGGGGCTGCGGCGCCCGAGCTGTTGATGATGAAGGATACGTACGGAAATGTTCAACACCCACAAGGTCGAGATTGACTGGGGCGGGCGCAAGCTGACGCTCGAGACCGGCCGCATGGCGCGCCAGGCAGACGCCGCCGTCTATGCACAGTATGGCGAGACGAGCGTGCTCGCGACAGTCGTTGCCGCAAAGAGCGTGAAGCCCGGCATCGACTTCTTCCCGCTGACCGTGAATTACCAGGAGAAATTCTACGCCGCCGGCAAGATTCCCGGCGGCTTTTTCAAGCGCGAAGGGCGCCCGACCGAGAAGGAGACGCTGACTTCGCGCCTCATCGACCGCCCGATCCGCCCGCTCTTCGTCGAGGGCTTCAAGCACGAGACGCAGGTCGTCGTCACAACGCTGAGCCATGATCTCGAGAACGATCCTGACATTCTCTCGATGGTCGCCGCCTCGGCTGCCCTGACGCTCTCGGGTCTTCCCTTCCTCGGCCCGATCGGCGCCGCCCGCGTCGGCGTCATCAATAGCGAGTTCGTGCTCAACCCGATGATTGACGAGATGGCCGAGAGCGCGCTCGATCTCGTCATCGCCGGCACCACCGACGCCGTGATGATGGTCGAGTCCGAAGCGAAGGAGCTCTCGGAAAAGCAGATGCTCGACGCGGTCGTCTTCGGCCAGAAGGGCTTCCAGCCGGTGATCAATGCGATCATCAAGCTCGCCGAGAAGGCCGCCAAGGAGCCGTGGGACTTCCAGCCGACCGACACCAGCGCCGAGAAGGCGCAGATGAAAGGTCTGATCGAGGAGGACCTCCGCACGGCCTTCGCGACGCCCGAGAAGCAGAAGCGCTACGCGCTCATCGACGCGGCCAAGGAAAAGGCCATGGCGGCGATGGTGCCGGCCGATGCCGACGCCACGCTGAAGACGAAGCTCGGCGGTGTGTTCAAGGCGCTCGAGGCTGACGTCGTCCGCGGTGACATCATCCGCACCGGCAAGCGCATCGACGGCCGCGACCTCAAGACCGTGCGCCCGATCCTGTCGGAAGTGCACGTGCTGCCGCGCACGCACGGCTCGGCGCTCTTCACGCGCGGCGAGACCCAGGCCGTCGTCATTGCGACGCTCGGCACCGGCGACGACGAGCAGATGATCGACGCGCTCGAGGGCACGCGCAAAGAGCGCTTCATGCTCCACTATAACTTCCCGCCCTTCTCGGTCGGCGAGACGGGCCGCATGGGCTCGCCAGGCCGCCGCGAGATCGGCCACGGCAAGCTCGCCTGGCGCGCCGTGCATCCGCTCCTGCCGACGCCCGAGGAATTCCCCTACACGATGCGCGTCGTCTCGGAGATCACCGAGTCGAACGGCTCGTCCTCGATGGCAACGGTCTGCGGCACCTCGCTGGCCCTGATGGACGCGGGCGTACCGCTGAAGCGGCCGGTCGCCGGCATCGCCATGGGCCTCATCAAGGAAGCCAACGACTTCGCCGTGCTCTCCGACATCCTCGGCGACGAGGACCATCTCGGCGACATGGACTTCAAGGTCGCGGGCACGGAAGTCGGTGTCACGTCGCTGCAGATGGACATTAAGATCACCGGCATCACCGAAGAGATCATGCGGATCGCGCTCGAGCAGGCACATGCCGGCCGCATCCACATTCTCGGCGAGATGTCGAAGGCGCTGACCGGCGCCCGCTCGGAGCTCGGCGAGCACGCGCCGCGCATCGAGACGATCAAGATCCCCGTCGACAAGATCCGCGACGTGATCGGCTCCGGCGGCTCGGTCATCCGCGACATCGTCGCGGAGAGCGGCGCCAAGATCAACGTCGAGGACGACGGCACCATCCAGATCGCCTCCGCCAATCGCGAGTCGATCGAGAAGGCGTTGAAGCGCATCCGCGGCATCACGTCCGAGCCCGAGGTCGGCCAGATCTACAAGGGTAAGATCGTGAAGATCATGGAGTTCGGCGCGTTCGTGAACTTCTTCGGTCCCAAGGACGGTCTCGTGCACATCTCGCAGCTCACGCGCGGGCGTCCGCAGACCGTCGGCGAGGTCGTGAAGGAAGGCCAGGAAGTCTATGTGAAGCTCCTCGGCTTCGACGATCGCGGCAAGGTGCGCCTCTCCATGCGCGTCGTCGATCAGGAGACCGGCCAGGAGTTGCCGCCCGAGCCGCCGCGCGAGGGCGGTGAAGGTGGCGAAGGCGAAGGTGGCGAGCGTCGCGAGCGTCGCGACCGCGGCGGTGACCGCGGAGGTCGTGGTGGCGGCGGGGGTGGCCGCGACCGCGAACGCCGTCCGCCACGCGACTGGGATTGATCGTTAGGGACAAGCCGGCGCCCTGACGCGCCAAGCCAAGGAGATACCATTATGTCGAACCGTGCAGCACGTTCGCCGCGCAATGCCGAGAAGCGTCGCAAGAAGAATGCCCACGCCATCCCGCGAAAGAAGGCGAGCGGCATCACTGGCAACACCATCGGCGCCCGCACGAAGGCGAAGAAGCTCGCCGGCCAGCGCCGCGTCGCGCTTGCCAAGGCTGCGGCTGAAGCCAAAGCGTAAGCCTCGCCAAGTTTCACGATCCTTCAGGCCGCGGGCTCATGTCCGCGGCCTTTGTGTTGTTTGCCGCGCACTCGCGCCTTCGGCGCGACGGGGCTTTCGCCCCGCACCCCAACCGGGAGGGACACCCTCCCGGACCCACCCGCTTTTATTGA
>JAEZAW010000119.1 GCA_023430315.1 Pseudomonadota bacterium
TCCAGAAGAAGTGAGATCGCCGGACACTGGGACGCTCTTCGGGCCTCACGGGGCAAGCCTCGTGAGGTTAATTTTTGCTGCCAAAGCCTGCGGTTAAGTCTGATCGGGAGTGGCTGGACAGCCCTCCGAGGCGCGCGTATCACATCAGCCGACAGCGCTACACTCTGATAATCACCGAAGTCTCGCGTCCATGATCAGATCCATTCCCCTTGCGCTATTCGTCCTGCTGGCCGTCACGCCGGACGCGGACGCGCATCGCATCAAGACCAAAACGCTTCAGATTGATCATCCATGGACCGGCGACATGGCCGAGGCCAAGCCGCCGTTCGACATCGTCGTGCAGATGGTCATCCGCAATACGGGCAAGGCAGCGGACGTGCTCATTGGCGCCTCCTCTCCGCTCGCGCAGCGCATCGAGATCATCAACGTCGCGACGGGCCCGCAAAAGGCCGTCGAGATCAAGGCGGGCGAGCGCGTCGAGCTGTCGACGAAGAGCGTCTATCTGCGCGTATTCGGCTTCAACAAGCTGATCGATATGTACGACTACTTCCCGATGGCGCTGAACTTCAAGAAGGCGGGCGCGGTGAAGATCGAGATCATGGTCGAGGACGTGGCCATCGAGTTGCCGAAGCTCATCAACTGATCTCGCCGCCGACGAATACGGCGTGGTTGTCCCAAATCCAAGGCGTCGACGCTGCGCCTGTTGGCGCCTGCGCACGATCGCTCCAGTGCTCGATGCGCCCTGTGCCCGCCGTCGCGAGGAATTCAGCGGGCGTGCTCGTCGGCGCAATTCCCGAAACATCATCGAGCTGATGCGTATGCACGAGCTTGCTCGAGGCAATGTCGAGCACGAGCGCGCGCGCACCTTTCGAGCTCGTGACGGCGACGAACTCTCCCGCCCTGTCGCAGGCGATGGAGCTTACGTAACCCGAGAGACCCCGCAGAGCGGCAGTAGGTAGTGCAATCGCATCCAATGGACGCTGACGGCGATGCCTGTAAACGAGCGCCTCGCTGCCGACTGGGCCATCCGCGACCTGGGCGCCGATGATGACCGTCCCGTCGCGCGCGACATCCAGATGGCGAAGCGACAAGGCGCCCGCCGCGTCGAGATCGTGACGCTCGAGCAGACTGCCCGTGCGCAGGTCCACATAGGCAAGCGACGTCTCGATGGAATCGGGATTGAGAATGCGCCGACCTTCACCGAAATCGGGATGCTCGATGAGGCCGCCATTGGCAATCACGAGCACCGATCCGTCACCAATAAGCGCCAAGTCGTGCGGGCCGATGCCACCCGAGGAGAACTCGCCAATGCGGCGGTAGCCGGCGCCGACGTCGTACACGCCGATGACACCACGCGCGCCGTCGAAGTCGTTCTCGGTTGCATAGAGCAGACGTCCGTCGCGCGAGAACACGCCATGACCGTAGAAGTGCCGATCCGCCGGCGTCGTGAAGACGATCGGCGCGCGCGCGCGATCCGCGGAGAAGGCAATCGCGAAGATTCCCGGCCGCCGCGCGAAGGCCACGCATGTGTGGTCCGTGGGCGAAACCGTGATGTCGTGCCCGCGCCCCGGTAGCGGCACGGTATGGACATCGCGGCCATCCTCGGTAAAGAGCGCCGCCGAGTAGCGCCCATCCGCGCTCCGTCGCGCCGCGGCGTAAAGGGCTGGCGACTGCTCGGCACGCGCGATGCCCACGCCACCGCCGGCGAGAAGCCCGCAAGCGGAGCTGATCAGCAGTGTCCTGCGATCAATCGCCATCGCTCGCATTGAACCCCATGGAAACACCAGCCGTGAGACCGAGCAAAGCTGTGAGCTGCTGGCGCGCATTCTTCAGCGGAAAGCCGACAGCAACGAACGGCTGCATCATGGCATCGGGATCGAAGGGCTTGCCCTGGCGCACGAGCCGGCGAACTTGATCGCGTGCCGTCTCGATTTCATTCTGCACGAGCTTGGCATTGAGCGGCACGGTGACTTCCGGATGCGTGGGGCTCGTATCGACAATCGCCTTGTTCATGCCTGCGGCCATGTAGAGGTGGTGCAGCCCACTTATACCGGCGTCGAAGTACGCGAGCGTGCGCTTGCTCTTGGCGAACACAGGCGTCATGCGCCGCCGCTGTGGCCCGAGGCCCAGCGGGGCGCCGATCCACTCGTCGCGCACACGCTCGAGGCCATTGTCGAGCGCCTTAGCAAGCGCCAGTGTCGTCTCTGACGGCTTCAGGAAATACGGATTGCCTTCGCCCGGATTGAGCCAGTGACGCACGAAGCGATCGGGCTCCGTCCATTCGGCGAGCACGGCTGCTGCGAGATTCCTGGTGTTCGCGCTGACCGCCGTGGCATAGGCACAGCGATATGCCCGCTCATCGGCATCTTTCGTCGGTGGATCGAAGAGCGCGGTTTCGAGCGCAGCAAGACCCTGAATGGCGACGCGCTTGCTCGCGAGCTTCGCCGGATCGAGCGCATCCTGATCACGTGTCTGAAGCGTCTGAGCGATCTGACGTCCGCCAATCCCGCGACGATCTGGCCAGAAGAACATGCGCTCGAGTCGGTTCTCCTGCGTGATCGGGCCGAAACGAATGTGCTCGATGCGACCCCACGCGGTGACGAGGCCGTCGAACGCGCGCTCCATATTGCGCTGGCGCTCGGCGGTGCGACGCGCGCAATAGCCGTCGAGCACCTTCGCAAGCTTGTCGCCCGCCGAGACGAGCGCGGCATAGCCCGGCCGGATGTGCATCTCCAGCGCCTGCCGCGCGAGCCCTGCATGATCGAACGCTGGCTCCTGCGCGCGCGCAGCGCCACCTGCCGATACGATCAGTGCGACCGTGGCAAACGCTTTGATCATTGTGCCTGCGAGAGACATGGGCTCACGCCTCACAGTGAGTTGACGAAAGCGAGGAGGCGCGCGCGATCCGCGGGCGCAAGCTGCGCGAAGCCGTCACGTGCGCGTTGCGCCTCGCCGCCGTGCCAGAGAATGGCCTCGGTCAGATTGCGCGCACGACCATCGTGCAGGAAGAACGCGTGTCCGTTCACGATCTCGGTCAAACCGATGCCCCAGAGCGGTGCCGTGCGCCATTCGCGGCCATCCGCGCGCGCCTCAGGCCGACCATCGGCGAGTCCATCGCCCATGTCGTGCAGCAGGAAGTCGGAATAGGGCCAGATCTTCTGCCTGCGCAGGTGCGCATCGGGCGAAGCATCGCCGGTCGTGAAGCTCGGCGCGTGGCAGGATGCGCAGCCGACCTCATGGAAGATCCGCTTGCCGGCCAGCACGTCCGGCGCATCGGGATCGCGGCGCGGCGGCACCGCGAGATTGCGCGCATAGAAGGCGACGAGCTCGAGAAGCTTGGCGTTTATCTCAGAATTCGGCGCACTCGGCGTGCCGCCGTGCGGCGCCTGCCGGCAGATTGACTGCGCAGGTGTGCAGTCACCCCATGGATAGGGTGCGATCCAATTGCCGATGCCTATGTCACCGGCGAAGGCATCCGCGGACTGCTGGTGAACGCTCGGCTGCCCGGCCTTCCAACCAAAGCGGCCGAGCATCAGCTTCTTGTCCTCGACCGACCACACCCAGTTGGCGCGCCCGGAAATGCCATCGCCATCGCGATCGTCCGGGTCCTCGCGCGCGAGAATGTCGCCGACAGGAATGGCCTCGACGAGGCCGAGACCGATCATCTGCGGTGTCAGGCGCGGCGACATCATCACCTTCGGGTGCATCGGACCATAGCCGAGATCCTCGATGCGGTACGTCGGCCGCCTGAGCGAGACGACTTCACCGCCGGCGAGCGTGACCGACTCTTCCTTGTAGTCGATGACCATGCGCCCCTCGCCGACATGGCCCTGGATGCCCAGCTCCTGGAGCTGTGTGCCGTAGGTCGGTTCGGGAATGACAGATACGCGGCCCTCGGCGAGTGCCGCGCGTTGCTCGTCCGTCTCCGGCGGAATGGAAAGGCGCAGAAACATCGAGACGGAGCGGTCTTCGACGTCGGGCCCGCGCTGCGGCTCGCCGCGACCATCCTTCAGATGGCAACTCTGGCAGGCGCGCGCGTTGTAGAGCGGCCCGAGACCATCCGATGATTTGGTCGAAGCCGGTGCGGAGACCCAGAACTTGCGGAAGATCGCATTGCCGATCTTGAAGTCCATCTCCTTCGCGAGGCCCATGTTGGGCGAGAAGTGAGAGAACGCCTCCGTCGAGTCCGTGCGGCGTTGCGATGTCGCTTCGCCACCGGGATGCTCCTCGCCCGCCTCGAGCGCGGACTGCGGCGCACTTTCGGAGAACGCAATTCCTATGGCGAGCACGAGCGCACCCGCGAGCGCAGCGAGCTTCGCTGCGCCGACGACACCAGGGGCGCGTCCCTCCTCGTTCATGTCGACCGTCTACTTCTTGCCTTCGAGCGCCTTCGCCGGATTGTCGAGGCTGTCCGAGCCCTCGAAAGTGATCGCGCGCAGCTCCAGCACGGCAACGGCGCGCTCGAACTCCTTGGTCTGCGCGATCAGCGCTTCGATCGCCGCCTCGATGACGGCGTTGCCCGCCTTGTTGCCTTCGCCGAGCATCTGATCATAAGCCTCGACCGTCTCGGCGCGCGTCTTGAGCGCGGCCATGCGCTTGTTCGTCTCCGCCAGCGCCTGACGCACGCGATCGTCGATCTCCGCGGACTTCGCACGCACGAGATCGGACACGCTCGCGCCCTTGATCTCCTTGCCGTCGATCCGCGTGTAGCGGCCGAAGTACACGTTCTCCATGCCAATGACGTTGTAATAGTGCGAGTTGTGCGTGTTGTCGGAGAAGCAGTCGTGCTCCTCCTCGGGATCGTTCAGCAGCAGACCGAGCTTCATGCGCTCGCCCGCAAGCTCGCCGTACGAGAGGCTGCCGAGGCCGGTGAAGATGATCGTGAGTGGGTCGGCCTCGGGCGCGAAGAGCGCCTTGCGCGCCTCGCCATCCGGACCCCACTTCCCTGCCATTTCCTCGAGGTCCTCGATCAGCAGATCGGTGACCACGCGCAGGTAGGCAATACGGCGGTCGCAGTTGCCGCCGGTGCACTTCTTCGGATCGAAGTCGGTGACCGGACGTTTGCCTGCGCCCGGGCCAGTGCCGTTCAGATCCTGACCCCAGAGCAGGAATTCTATGGCGTGATAGCCGGTCGCGACGTTGGCCTCGATCCGCTCGGCCTCCTGCAGCGTGTCGGCCAGCAGCTCCTTAGTGATCTTGCTCGCATCGACCTTGCGCCCGCCGACGGTGAGCGAGCGGTTGGCGATGACATTGGCGGCGTAGAGTGGGTTGCTATCGGACGCTGCGCCGTAGCTCTTGTCGACGTAATCGATGAGGCCCTCATCGAGCGGCCAGGAATTCACCCGACCCTCCCAATCGTCGACAATCTTGTTGCCGAAGCGAAAGGCCTCGGTCTGCATGTAGGGAACGCGCGCCGCGATCCAGGCCGTGCGCGCTGCCGCGAGATTGTCGGGAGTCGGCGCTTCGATCATGCGGTCGATGGCGGCCTTCAGCGCCTTCGCGCGGACGACCGAATCCTCGTAGGCGGCCTGCGCGATGTTGGCGTAGGT
>JAEZAW010000159.1 GCA_023430315.1 Pseudomonadota bacterium
CTCGTGACATCTTGCCCGCGCGTCCGCCCTGTGCTGCTGTCTGCAAAACAACAGCATCACTCCGGAGGACGGCCCGTGAATCTCTCGTACATGCTCAAGGAGCGCGCCGCGCAGGGCAAACCCGTGCGCATCGGCCAGATTGGCGCCGGCAAGTTCGGCACCATGCACCTTGCGCAAGCGCGCCTGACGACCGGTATGCACCTCGTCGGTCTCGCTGATCTTTTTCCCGACCGCGCCCGCAGCCGCATGGTCGAAGTGGGCTGGCCGACAGAGCAGACGCAGGCCAAATCTCTCGGCGACGCGCTCAAGTCGGGCGCCACACACATCACCGATGACGCCATGTCGCTCCTCGCGTGCCCCGACATCGACGTCATCGTCGAGGCGACAGGCGATCCTGCGACCGGCATCAAGCTTTGCCTCGCCGCCATCGAGCACGGCAAGCACATCGTGATGGTCAACGTTGAAGCCGATAGCGTCGCGGGACCGCTGCTCGCACAGAAGGCGCGCGCGGCCGGCGTCGTGTACTCGCTCGCGTGGGGCGACCAGCCCGCGCTCGTCTGTGAGCATGTCGACTGGGCACGCACGTGCGGCTTCGAGGTCGTCGCGGCCGGCAAGGGCACGCGTTACCACCCGACCTACCATCAGTCGAACCCCGACACGGTGTGGGACATCCTCTCGAAGTATCTCAAGATCGAGGATCGCAGCCACATCAACCCGAAGATGTTCAACTCGTTCATCGATGGCACGAAGTCGGGCATCGAGATGACGGCGATCTGCAATGCCACGGGCCTCGTGCCGCAAACGGACGGGCTCGCGTTCCCACCGGCGTCGCGCTTCGAGCTGGCCGAGGTGTGCAAGCCGAAAAGCGACGGCGGCACGCTGGAGAAGAAGGGCGTCACGGAAGTCGTTTCGTCTGTCACCCGCACCGAAGCCGACGTGCCGCATCACCTCGCGATGGGCACGTATGTCGTGATCACGTCGGACAGCGCCTACAGCCGCGAGTGCTTCAAGGAGTACAATATGCTCCCCGATAGCAGCGGCAAGTACGCGTCGCTCTATCGTCCGACGCACATGATCGGGCTGGAGCTCGGTCTCTCGATTGCCTCCGCCGCGCTGCGCAAGGAGCCGACCGGCACGCCGATCTGCTTCAACTCGGACGTCGTTGCGACGGCGAAGCGCGATCTCAAGAAGGGCGAGATGCTCGATGGCGAAGGCGGCTTCTGCGTGTGGGGCAAGCAGACACCTGCGGAGATGTCGCTCAAGGAGGGCTATCTGCCGCTCGGCCTCGCGCACAAAGTCCCGCTCAAGCGCGACATCAAGACGGGCGAGCGCCTGAAGTGGGACGATGTCGTCTACGACGCCAACGACAACGCCATCAAGGTCCGCCGCGAGATGGAGGCGGTGTTTGGGCGAAGGAATGTAGCTTAAATAGTTGGGTGCAGGGGCGAGCCCCTGCCGCGGGAGCGCGAGGGCCGCGCGGGCCCTCGCTTGTCACATCCCCGGCCGCCCCGTCTTGCGTGGACGCCCGCGACGGCCCTTCTTCTCGGCTTTCGTCGGCACATCGACGGTGCGCGTCGGCTTCTGTGGCGGCGTGCCGCCCATCGGCACCTCTGTTCGACCGACCGTCATCTCATCGAGCGTCGGCTTGCGGATGCGCGAGGTCGACTGCGCGTAGGTGGGTTGTACGGGCTCGTATGCATCGTTGATGCGCGAGCCCGTGCCGGCGGCCTTCGTCGGAGGCACATTCGCCGCCGCGCCGTACTTGCGTGCGCCCTTGAAGGCGCCTGCGCGATCCTCGACATCCGACTGCCGCGCGAGCGGATCGTCGGCGATGGCGAGCTCCGTATCGCGCAAACGCTTGACCTCGTCGCGCAGTCGCGCCGCTTCTTCAAACTCGAGATCGGCGGCCGCATCGCGCATGCGCCGCTCCATGTCCTCGATGACCTTCGCGAGGTTGTGGCCGACGAGTGGCTGATCCGCGAGCCCGATATCCACCGTCACGTGATCCTGCTCGTAGACCGACGCCATGGCGTCGCCGATGGACTTGCGCACGCTCTCCGGCGTGATGCCGTTCGCGGTGTTCCACGCCATCTGCTTCTCGCGACGGCGATCCGTCTCGCTCATGGCGCGATCCATCGAACCGGTGATCTGATCGGCGTAGAGGATCACCTTGCCATCGACGTTGCGCGCCGCGCGGCCGATGGTCTGGATGAGCGATGTCTCCGAGCGCAGGAAGCCTTCCTTGTCGGCATCGAGGATCGCGACGAGACCGCACTCGGGAATGTCCAGGCCCTCGCGCAGCAGGTTGATGCCGATCAGCACATCGAAGGCGCCGAGCCGCAGATCGCGGATGATCTCGATGCGCTCCAGCGTCTCGATGTCCGAGTGCATATAGCGCACGCGGATGCCGCTTTCGTGCATGTACTCCGTGAGATCCTCGGCCATGCGCTTCGTCAGCACCGTCACGAGTGTACGGTAGCCGGCCCGCGTCACATTCCGCACTTCATCCAGCAGATCGTCCACCTGCGATTTCGCCGGCCGCACCTCGACCACCGGATCGACGAGCCCCGTCGGACGGATCACCTGCTCGACGAACGTGCCGCCCGACTGCTCCAGCTCCCAGCCGCCCGGCGTCGCCGAGACGTACGTCGTCTGCGGCCGCATGGCGTCCCACTCCTCGAAGCGGAGCGGGCGATTGTCCATGCACGAGGGCAGACGGAACCCGAATTCCGCGAGCGTCGCCTTGCGCCTGTAGTCGCCGCGGAACATGCCGCCGATCTGCGGCACCGTGACGTGGCTCTCGTCGGCGAACACGAGCGCGTTGTCCGGCAGATACTCGAACAGCGTCGGCGGCGGCTCGCCGGGATTGCGGCCCGTGAGATAGCGCGAGTAGTTCTCGATGCCGGCGCACGACCCCGTCGCCTCCATCATCTCGATATCGAAGAGCGTGCGTTGCTCGAGCCGTTGCGCTTCGAGTAGTTTGCCCGCCGCGTACAGCTCTTCGAGACGCTGCTTCAGCTCGATCTTGATGGCGCCGACTGCCTGCTGCAGCGTCGGCTTCGGCGTCACATAGTGCGAGTTCGCGTAGACCTTCACGAGCTTCAGGTCATCGGACTTCTGGCCCGTCAGCGGATCGAACTCGGTGATCGTCTCGATCTCGTCGCCGAATAGCGAGATCCGCCACGCGCGATCTTCCAAATGCGCCGGGAACACTTCCACGGTATCGCCACGCACGCGGAAGGCGCCGCGCTGGAACGAGGCGTCATTGCGACGGTAGTGCAGCGCCACGAGGTCGGCGAGAAGCTGGTCGCGCGAGATCTGATCGCCGACCTGCACCTGCAGCGTCATCGCCGTGTAGGTCTCGACCGAACCGATACCATAGATGCATGAGACGGACGCCACGATGATCACATCGTCGCGCTCGAGCAGAGAACGCGTCGCGGCGTGGCGCATGCGATCGATCTGCTCGTTCACCGAAGCTTCCTTCTCGATGTACGTGTCGGTGCGCGGCACGTACGCCTCGGGCTGGTAGTAGTCGTAGTACGAGACGAAGTACTCGACCGCGTTCGAGGGGAAGAAGCTCTTGAACTCACCGTAGAGCTGCGCAGCAAGCGTCTTGTTCGGCGCGAGGATGAGCGCGGGACGCTGCGTCGCGGCGATCACGTGCGCCATCGTGAAGGTCTTGCCCGAGCCAGTGACGCCGAGCAGCACCTGGTTGCGCTCGTGCTGGTTCACGCCCGCGACCAGTTCGGCAATCGCCTGCGGCTGGTCGCCGCGCGGCTCGAACTCCGACGCAAGCTCGAACGCAACGCCGCCCTCCGACTTCTCCGGCCGCTCCGGACGATGCGGCATGAACATCGGCAGGTTGCCGTTGACGAGCGGATGCGCGGCGATCATCGGCTGCCGGGCGATCAGCTCCTTGGCGCGATCAGACCGCTCATCGGGACGCGCGAGGATCGCGTTCAGCGTCGCCGATGGCGAGAAGTCCTCCGGGCGCGGCTTCACTTGGCGCAACGCGGGCAGCACGCCGGTGCCGGCGGGTCCTGCCACCTCGGTGTGGGGGAGGAACGGTGCCTGTGGGGCCTCGCCGAATCCGGGCGTGCCCGCGACCGTCTCGACCGGCGGGCCGGTAGGTTTGCCCGAGCGGCCACGCGACGGGCGCGGGCGCGGCGTCGTGTCGGCGTCCTTGGGTGATTTTGAGGGTGATTTGGGGGATTTGGCCATTGCCCGGAATATGGCCTCACGCGTCCGGCGACACAATGGCCGGCTCCTGCCAACAGCGCGTCAGGAGTGGATTGCACTCACAGGAACGAGCAGCAGCCCCCACGCCCCGCCGCGCCCAACGGTCAGGACGTCACGTTGAGGCTGCGAGTTCCGCAAGCTTCGCGATCGTGTTGATATTGCGGGCGGTGCCATTCGCAGCGGCGGGGATCTTGAGCTTGGAGCGCCCCATACCCGAACCGTACGAAACATAGATTTCCCTTTGCCCAAGCGAACCTCCTCATCATTCCGACCTCGGATCTGGTCGAGAGCATCCGGAGGTGGTGGCTCGTCCAGGAAAATGGCGACAGTCCAGTTGGGAGCAGCATCCGGAAATGGATTGGACTTGAGTACCCTTTGCATTTCCTTCGCCGTGCGAACGACGACGCCCACCGGCTTGCCGGCGTAGGCTGTCAGACGCTTTTCAAGCGCGGCCTTGACCTCAGCCTCGGCTTGGCGCGCCGAGAAAACCACGTTGCCACTGGCGATGTAGGTCTGGACGCGCTCGAAGCCTTCCGCGACGCACATGGCCTTCAGCTCGGACATCGGCAACTTGCCGGTACCGCCGACATTCACGGCGCGCAGTAGAGCAATATAACTCGGCATCGAAATGCCTTTTTCAGCGCGAACCCCTCGCTTGCGAAGCGATCGGGAGCCCTAAAACTCCACCTCGAGCTCGATGATCTCGTCGGGCTCGGCGAGAGCGCCCTCGGTCCACTCCTGCATGAGCGGCCAGCCGAAGATCGTCTCGCAATAGGCAGTCAGCAACGGATAGAGCTCGACGGCATAGGTGCGGAAGCGCGTGCAGACCGGCGCGTACATCGCATCGGCCACCGTCGGCCGGCTACCGAACAGGAACGGCCCACCGTACTTTTCCAAACACTCCGTCCAGATCGTCTTGACGCGCTCCACGTCTGGCCGCGCGCCCGAGAAGATCTTGAACTTCTTGTGCCGCGTCTTGAGATTCATCGGCAACGCCGAGCGCAAGTTGTGGAAGCCCGAATGCATCTCGCCTGAAACGGCGCGGCAATGCGCGCGCGCCACCCGATCACCGGGATAGAGCCCGGCGCCGGGCGCGATTTCGTTAACGTATCCCGCGATTGCCAGCGTATCCCAGACCGTCACGCCATCGTGGACCAGTCGCGGGACCAGGACCGAGGGGGACAGCAGCAGCAGCTCCTGGCGATTGTCCGGATCGTCGATATCGACCCGCTCCTCGACGATATCCAAACCGCCCATTTTGCACAGCAACCAGCCGCGCAGGGACCAGGACGAGTAGTTCTTGGAGGATATCGTCAGCCTACCCTGCGCCATCTCTGCAAACCTGATCTGCCTGAGCCGCCGCGATGCACAAAATTGTTCTCGCGCTGCACAATAGACTGCAATAGTTTTAATCTCGGACGCAAGCCCATGCGGTTAGGAGCCCGGCACCTATGCTTTATCAGGCCTACCAGCTTCAGGATGATCTGGTGTCGGTGTTCCGCTCGAGCGCACGGCTGGCCATGGGCGCCTTCGGCAGTGGCCTGAGCATACCGGCGCCGCTCGGCGGACACTTCCTGGCGGCGCTTGCCATGATCTCCCGCTTCGAGCTGACGCACACGAGGCCGGCCTTCGGCATCCATACGGTGCGCGTCGGCAATCGCGATGTGCCTGTGACGGAGGAGGTCGCGCTCGATCTTCCCTTCGGCAAGCTCCTCCACTTCGCCAAGGACATCGACACGCCGCAGCCGCGCATCATGATCGTGGCGCCGCTCTCGGGGCATTTCTCGACGCTGCTCGCCGGCACCGTCAGGACGATGCTCTCCGACCACGACGTCTACATCACCGATTGGGCCAATGCCCGCGACGTTCCGACCGATGCCGGCACGTTCGGCGTCGATGACTATGTCGACTACGTCATCAAGTTCGTCGAAAAGGTCGGCCCCGGCGCGCATGTCCTCGCCGTCTGCCAGCCGTGTGTGCAGACGCTCGCCGCCGTTGCCGTCATGTCGCAGACGAACCATCCGGCAACGCCGATTTCCATGACGCTCATGGCCGGGCCGATCGATCCACGCGAAAGCCCGACCGAGGTCAACGAGCTCGCCGTCGCGAAATCACTCTCCTGGTTCGAGAACTCGGTGATCCACACCGTGCCGCATCGCTACAAGGGTGGCGGCCGGCGCGTCTATCCCGGCTTCATCCAGCTCATCGCCTTCATGGCGATGAACACGGCGCGCCACACGGCGGCGCACCGCAAGCTCTACAATCACATCGCCAACGGCGAGGAGAAGGAAGCGGCGAAGATCAAGGATTTCTATGATGAATATTTCGCGGTCCTCGATCTGACCGAGGAGTTCTACATGGAGACCATCGACCGGGTCTTTCAGAAGGCAGAGCTGGCGCAGGGCCAGTTCACCTATCGCGGTCACAAGGTCGATCCCGGAACCATCCGCAAGACCGCGCTGCTCACCGTGGAAGGCGGCCGCGACGACATCTGCGCGCTCGGCCAGACCGCCGCCGCACACGATCTCTGCAATTCCCTGCGCCCACACCTGAAGCGCCATCATCTGCAGGCCAATGTCGGCCACTACGGCGTCTTCAACGGCAAACGCTGGGAGAAGGAGATCTACCCTGTTGTCAGGAACATGATCCTAGCAATGGAGTAGCTTTGCCAGCAATTGAGCCGCGGAGCTGCCCTCTTTCGCATGACTTCCCTGCATCCAGCGGGCTTGTCATATTGGCCAGCAGATAACCAGATGCCTTGCACGCACGAATTGCATTGAGATAACGAAGGCGCGGCTAAGCCGCTAGCCTCCTTCCAATATCAACAACGGCGCCAAACCCCTCTAGCTTCCGAGACGTGAACAATGACGAGCAGCCGCATCCTAGTGATGACGGGAGGCACGCGAGGTTTCGGCCGGCGCATGGTCGAACGCCTCCTGGCAGAACAGCCCGATTGGCGGATCATTTTGCTGGCGCGCCCTTCCGCACACGTCAACGAATTGACCGCCACCATCGCAGCACCCCATCGCCTCAGCGTCGTGGATGCTGATCTCGCGAGCCTGGACTCTGTCGCAGCAAGCATCGGCGCGGTCACGCGCATTCTCGATGGCCGGTCGATCGACGCCGTGGCGCTCAATGCCGGCGTGCAGGTGGTCGAAGGCGATCGCCTCTCTGCCGACGGCCTCGAGCTGACCTTCGCCGTCAATCACCTCGCGCACTTCTTCCTCGCAGCGAGCCTGGCACCTCACATCAAGGCCGGTGGCCGGTTGGTCTTCACCGCAAGCGAGGTCCACGATCCCCTGGCCTTCTGCCTGATGGGCATTGCACGCGCCGAGTGGCAGTCGCCCGACGCACTGGCAGATGGTGCACGCTCACAGATGCATCTCGCCGAGGGTGTCGAGCGCGGCGAGGCGCGCTACAGCGCTTCGAAATTGCTCAATCTCATGTCGGCACGCCACTTCGCCGCCAGTGCGCCGCGCTTCTCGACGTACGCGTTCAACCCGAGCGTCGTCCCCGGTACGGACATCGCCCGCGAACGGAACCTGCTCCAGATCCTGCTGTGGAAACATCTGCTGCCGACGCTGGCGCCCATTCTGCCCGGCGCGCGATCGCTCAACCGCTCGGCCGGCGACCTGCTGTGGCTGGTGAGCGAGGCGAATGGTGAAGCTTTGCGTGGTCAGTACGTCGATGGCCGGACCGTGCAGCCGGGCTCCGACGAATCACGCGACGCTGCGAAGATCGAGGCCGTCGCCAGCTACTCCCGTGCGCTCATCGCGCGCCACCTTGCGGTGTCATCGAGCGAACGGGCGACCACGGGTTCGATTGAAGACAGCGCAGCCTGATGCGCCCAAGGCGAACCAGCCGTCGCCGGCGCCACTCCCCTGGGTGAGCGCCACGGCTCCTCGGACCTGTCGCGCGACGCCCATACGACGCCGCAGAGGAAGCCCATGGAGAACATCAGGGAGATCAACAGAGCAATCCAGATCATTTCGGTCTCTCTCGCCGCGTCCCTCCGAGGTCAGCGGTCTCCCGTGCGTATGATCGGCCCCCCGCACACAGCACGGTACTTGGGCGTCAATCGGGCATTACCCAAGGTTGTGCAAGTAGGCATCTGCACCAATATGCGGCAACCCTGGTTAAAAGTTGGTTATATCCACAAAGATTGAACGCGGCTCGCCGCGGTCGGTTCCGGATACCCGGATCGGTGAACCCAGAATGCTGCCTCGAGCCGGCTTGAGGCTGCTACTTTGTCGGCGACACTTCTCGATATCGGCAGGGGGATTTTGCCATGACGGACGTGAAGATCCTGGCGACGGGACTGGGCTTTCCGGAAGGTCCGGTCGTCTGCACCGATGGCTCGGTGGTGTTGACGGAAATTCGCAATCAGCGCTGCACGCGCGTGGCGGCGGACGGGACGGTCAGCGTCTTTTCGAGTTGCGGTGGCGGCCCCAATGGGCTGGCGATTGGCCCCGATGGCTATTTCTATCTCTGCAACAATGGTGGCAATCGCTACGAGGACGGCCACTCCATGGGCCTCGGCCCCCACCCGGACTACAAGTTCGGTTACGTGGAGCGAATGGACCCCAAGACCGGGAAGACGACGCTGCTCTACAAGGACGTCAACGGTCATGCCCTGTCAGCACCGAATGATCTGGTGTTCGACAAGGAAGGCGGCTTCTATTTCACCGATCTTGGCAAGCGCTATCCGCGCCATCGGGACAATGGCGGTGTCTACTACGCGCTGCCCGACGGCACGAAGATTGTGGAAGTGGCCTATCCAGTTCTGAGCCCAAATGGCTGCGGCTTGTCTCCCGACGGCCAGACACTCTATGTCGCCGACACTGAAGGTGCGCGTCTCTGGGCATTCGAAGTCGAAGGCCCTGGCAAGCTCAAGCCAAAAGCCGCGTTTGCACCCCATAGTGGTCAGTGCATCGCCGGCCTCAGCGGCAATGCGCGCTTCGACAGCCTCAAGGTCATGGCCAGCGGCAATATCGCGGTTGCGACCCTCAACACGGGTTACATCACCGAGTTTTCTCCGACCGGACAGATCGTTCGCGCTGTGAAGATGCCGGATTGCTATCCAACGAACATCTGTTTCGGCGGTGCAGATATGCGCACAGCATACATCACCCTATCCGACAGCGGTCAGTTGGGTGTGATGCAGTGGCCGGAGCCGGGACTGAAACTCAACTTCAATTGAGCGACAGTCATATGGCTAACCGATGCTGATATCGGTTGTCGTGCATCACTGACCCGAAAGAGAATTTCTCGCTGCCGGCGGGTGAGTCTGCACGCCGATCGCCGTATTGTTTCCGTTACCCACCGAACGTCGCTCGTTCGCCCCCGCCACGCTGATTTCAGCGATCATTTGCAGAGCGACAAGGGGCATACGCTCATATCGATGCCTTGTGTGAAGGCCTAGCTAGCGTCGCAAATCCCGTGTTAGCTTGAAAATAGGACGGTCTGGCTGTGTATCGATTGAGCAATCGTCACAGCCGAAAAAAAAACAAGCCGTCTTGGGAGTTGACGTCACCAATGGGAGGAAACCATGCGGATTACGCGCCGCAAGGCGTTGACCGGTGCTGCCGCAACGACAGCAACCATCGCAACGGGCATCTTTAAGCCAGCCATCGCTAACACCGACCCGATCCAGATCGGCTATCTGCCGGCCTTCACGGGACCAAGCTCGTCGACCGGCATCGGCATCGGTCGCGGTACGCAGCTGGCCGTTGACGAGATCAACGCCGCTGGCGGCATCAAGGGCCGCAAGATCGAGCTCGTGATGCGCGACACGCAGAGCGAGCCGACCAAGGCCGTGAACGCCGCAGTGGAGCTGACCCGCCGCCACAAGGTGAGCGTCATGTGGGGTCCTCTCAATTCCGGTGAGACGGCGGCCGCCATTGCCAACATAGCGCGCGATAACGTGCCCCATCTCCATCCGTGCTGGGTGGATGTCCTGGTCGACGTCAAGAAGTATCCGATGTCGTTTCGGAATGCGCCGAGCAACCAGCAGATCGGCGCTGCAGCAAATCGCTACGTCGTCAATGTGCTGAAGGCCAAGAAAGTCGCGGTCATCAGCGATACGTCCGGCTACGGCACGGCGTCGCTCGACGCCTACGTGCCGATGCTGAAGAAGATCAATGGCGAGGTCGTCTATTCGGGCAGCGTCGACGCCAACAACCCAGATCTCAAACCGGAGCTGCTGCGCATGCAGTCCGGTGGTGCAGAAGCGATCATGCCATGGAGTGTGAATGCCGGCTTCCTCGCACGCATCATCAACACGCGTGCCGAGCTGAAGTGGGACGTTCCGATTGTCGGCCAGACCACGCTCGGCTCAGGGCAGACGAAAGCCCTGCTCGCGAAGCCCGAGAACTGGGAGAAGGTCTATCCGAACAACTTCCGCAACGTTTGTTATGACGCCAACGACAAGCTGCCGCCGCAGTCGGTAGAGTTCGTCGAGCGTCTGAAAAAGGCGAAAGTGGAGTTTGCCGATACGCTGTTCTGGTGGGTGGGGCTCGGCTACGACGGCCCGCGTCTTATCGCCGAGGCACTGCGGGAAGCCGGCACGGATGCCCGAGACATCACCACGTACTGGAACACGAAGATCAAGGGCTGGAAGGGGATCTACGGCACCATCATCTTCTCCCCGGAAGAGCATAACGGCTTCCAGGACGAAGACGTCATCATGTGCCAGGCGAATTCACTCAAGGACGGCGCGTTCAAGCTGGCCCCTGGGTACACTTGATCGATGCTCGTTCAGTCGATTATTTCGAACGGGCTGGCGGTGGGCGCGGTCTACGCGCTCATAGGCATCACCTACAATGTGATGTTCTCGGCCTCGCGGGTATTCAGTTTCACCGCGGGGTCGGTCGGCATGCTCGGTGGCGTGTTCGGCGCCGTATTCATAGGCCAGATGGGAATGCCGGTGATCATCGGCTTTCTCCTCACATTGTTGCTCGGCGCCATTCTCGGGATCGTCGTCGAAGTCGTGACTGTGCGTCCCGTGCTCAAGAGCCTGGACCAGCATCTTTACGTGCTTTCTACGCTCGCCGCCGCGCTGATGATCCAGCAGTTGACGGCGATCTACTTCAGCACGGACGCAGTGCCTTTTCCGCGTGTCATACCGATCGAGACCGGATTTCTGGATCAGAAGATCTGGCTCCCGATCCTGGCCTGCATCGGAACGATCGTCGGACTGGAATATCTCTTCCGCCGCACATTGGTGGGGCGTGCCTTTCTCGCAATCTCGGAGGACAACTACGCGGCTCGCGCGCTCGGCCTTCCCGAGCAGCGGCTTCGCATGACGAGTTTTGCGCTTGCGGGCGTGATCGGCGTGCTGGCCGGCTTCTCGGCGGGACAGCTGATGTTTGCCTCGTTGGCGAACGGCCCGCTGCTGAATTTCTACGGCTTCGTTCCAGTAGCCCTCGGTGGCATGGGGTCAAATCGCGGCGCAGTCATTGGCGGACTTGCACTCGGACTGTTCCAGCAAACGGCAAACTACTTCTTCGGCGGCGTTTTCTCCTCCGTCGCGGTGTTCGTCGTGTTCATCATTGCGCTCCTCGTGCGGCCTGAAGGCCTCGCCGGTGCGGCAACCGCTCGGCGCGTATGAGGGCTGCGATGCATCACGAGACCTTGGAGGCTAGAAGAACCGGCGTGGGCACCGGCAGATTTGATGCGTGGCTGCCAGTCTTGCTACTGGCTGCGGTTGGGGCGAGCCTCCCGCTCTGGGGCGATTCCTTCTTCGGTCTTGTTGCTACGCGCGTCTGCATCTACTGGGTGCTGGTCGCGGGCCTCAATCTTGTTGTCGGCTTCGCCGGCCAACTCGCTATCGGCTGGGTCTCGCTGTTGACGATTGGCGCGTACACGGCGAGCGCGCTGGCGGAAGGACGCGTGACGCCGGAGATTCCCACGCTCCTCGCATTGGTCGCAGCCGGCCTGCTCGGTGCCGTCTTCGGCCTTATTGCCGGCCTCCCTGCCTTGCGACTGCGCACGTTCTACTTCGCGATGACGACGCTTGGACTATCGACCATCGTCACGCAGATTGCGCTCGCCTGGAAGTCTGTGACCGGCGGCGGCGTCGGTATTTCCGGCCCTGCGATGCCTGCGCCACTCGACTCGCCATGGGGCTTCTATTTTTTCTGCCTGGCCCTCGCGCTGTTCGTCACATGGATGACCTGCAACATCTCCGCCAGTCGCTATGGACGTTCGCTCGTCGCCATCCGCGACGCCGAGGTGGCAGCCGAAGCCGTCGGCATCTACAAACCTCGGCTGCTGATCGCCGTGTTCCTGTTCAGTGGTGCGCTGGCGGGCGTTGCCGGCGGCCTGTTTGCCTCACTGCAGTCCTACATCACCCCTGACGCGTTCACCTTCGATCTGTCGGTGCTGTTCTTCATCGCCATTCTGATCGGCGGACGCGGATCGATCGTCGGGCCGATGATCGGCACGGCCGTCCTGACCATCCTGCCGGACTTCGCCGCCCCACTCGTTCAATGGTCCACGTTCCTGTACGCAGTATTGCTCCTGGCCATTGTGCTTCTGGTCCCGGGTGGCATCGCCGACTTGCTCGATTTCAAGAACCGGCGGCCGCTCGAAAAGCACCGCGAGATCCGTCCGCGACCGGAGCTGCTGGGACAGGTTCTCAGCGCGCCGCGCAAGAGCGAGCTCCGCCTCAAGAACATCGTGCTGAGTTTTGGCGGCGTACGCGCCGTCGATGGTGTCGACCTCGACATCCATACGGGCGAGGTACATGGCCTCATCGGTCCGAACGGCAGCGGCAAAACGACGACGCTCAACGTCATCTCGGGCTACTACGCGCCCCAGGAAGGCACTGTCAGTCAGGACGGCGCCGACTTCACGAAAGAAGGGCCCCATACGCGCGCCGCGCATCACATCGCGCGCACGTTCCAGACCCCGCGACTGATCGGCGAATCCTCTGTGCTCGAGAACGTCATGATCGGCGGCAACATCGACGCATCGGGAACGTTCGTCGAATCGCTCCTGGCACTACCGCGTCACTGGCGCGACGAGGCGCACTTGCGTGAGAACGCCATGGCGGCGCTCACCATCGTCGGCCTGGAGCGGCTCGCCAATGTGCGCGCCGATCGCCTGCAACACAGTGAGCTGCGCTTCGTCGAGATTGCCCGCGGGCTCATGATGAAGCCCGCCTTCCTGCTCCTCGACGAGCCGGCAGCCGGCCTGTCGGTCGATGAGATCAAACGGCTCGGCACACTTGTCACCGCCATCAGCAAGCAAGGAACCGGCGTCCTGCTCGTCGAGCATCACGCTGATCTCATCTTCGACATTTGCGATCGGGTGACCGTGCTCAATCTTGGCAAAGTGCTCGCATCCGGAAAGCCGGACGAGGTCCGCACGCATCGGGAGGTCGTCAATGCCTACCTCGGCGCGTGAGCCTCTCCTTGCGGTCAAGGGCTTGTCCGCGGGCTACGGCAAGATCGGCGTGCTCAGCGACGTCGACATCGTCGTCTACCCGGGCGAGATCGTTGCCATGCTCGGCCCCAACGGTGCCGGCAAGACCACGCTGCTCAAGGCTGTGTCGGGGCTGCTTCCCTGGACCGGCGTGGTCACTTTCGCGGGTAAAAGCATGGCGGGCGCCTCGCCGCGAGAGGCCGTGAACGCCGGCCTCGTGCACGTCGTCGAGGGCCATCGCATCTTCACGCAGCTGACGGTCGAGGACAACGTGCTGCTGGCCAGCTACGGCATGCCGCGGGCTCAGGGCCGGAAACAGGTGGAGGAGGCGCTGGACTTCTTCCCCGAGATCAAAGCCAAGCGCCACGATCGCGCCGTTACTCTGTCTGGCGGCCAACAGCAGATGCTGGCGGTGACGCAGGGGCTCGTGCGCAAGCCGGAACTTCTGATGCTGGACGAGCCGTCGGCTGGCCTCTCTCCGGTTCTCGTGGATCGCGTTCTCGCCGCCGCCGCGCAGCTGCGGGCCGCAGGCACGGCTGTGTTGCTGGTCGAGCAGTTGATCGAAAAGTCGCTGGCGGTCGCCGATCGCGTCTATGCGCTGACACAGGGTGCGGTGGCGCTCGAAGCGCCGGCGAAGGAGCCGGGTCTGCCGACAAAATTGGAGCGCATGTACTTCGGGCAGAAGGACGCGCCTCACTTAGCGTGATGGCGGCGGCGACCAAATGCTCGAGTGGGCGGTTCAATGAACTGTACCCGAGATGGCCTCCGTTTGAGCCATATGCGGCAGCGTAACTCATCTCACTCGCGGCCATCCCACATCGTCCTCCAATAACGCAGCGGAATTTCCCTCGGCGATAAATGGCGGGGCTCATATCGAGGCGCGCGCATTTTTTTGCCCGCTCGCTCCGTTGGCTTGTCGCAATTTTCGGCTCGCTTATGAGCAAAGCGATTGTTACCAGATCGCAACATTAATCATATGAGCGATCGTCACAACGCTGATTACCTGATTGGCATAAGTACGGACATGACGTAGGGTGCGCACGAAGAGGCGGTAATCCGCCTCTTTTTGCGTATTCGGGGTGTGCTCCGGGAGAGCCGGTAATGCGTAAGCTGATTGCGCTGTGTTTACTTAGCGTTATCGCTCTCGCGGGGGCGATTGCGTACACCGATATATGGCTCATGCGCATTATTCAAACTTACGCATATGGGGAATCCTGGATAACCGCCGCGCACTTTCGACAGCTTCAAATCGGCATGTCTTATCCCAATGCCCTGGAGGTATTGGGCCGCCCCGGCAAAGAAGTTTCAAGCACCCGCATCTCTACCGCGACGGGCGAATCCGTCGTGACCACGTACTCCTGGCACAACGCGGATGGCTCGAACGTCATTCTCGTTTTCGTGGACGACCAGCTCGTTGAAAAGGCCCGGATCGGTTTGCAGTGAGGATGTCCAATGGGTGAACCGGAGCATCGACGTTCCATTCGCAAACGGACGGCCATCGCCAGGAGCCGCAAAACACTTCTACGCGCCGTCAGTAGGCTTCGCGGCATCTATCCGCTTTCGCCCCCGAGCGCCGAAGCCATGCGCTTGATCAATGAGGCCGCCCTGTTCGCGGGACTTCTCATCGTGGCGCTCCTCATAGGCTTCGCCTTCATGATCATTTTGACCGAATGACCCGACAGCTCGGCATGCGTCGAGAAGCCAACCCGTGCCTAGGCACGAAAAGAAGGAGGAGCCGGTGCCCACATTGCAATTGGACGGGATAGATCCCTCTCAGCAGCCGCTGCACGAAACAGTAGCCGTTGCAGTGAAGGAGGCTCTCTTTGGAACCATCGGATACCCGCAGCTGAAATCCGATATCGTGGTCGTGCGCAACGATCCGCTTTGCAAGGGCCCCATGTATTGCTTCGGGAGCCCGCAGGAGAGGATCATCCTGAAATCCTCGGGCAACGCACCCTGGCAATACGCCCACCAGTTAGCCCACGAGTTCGGGCATATGTCGGCGCGGTCAGACCTGCGGTTTCCACGGCGGGACGGGTTGTTTTGGATCGAGGAGGTCCTGGCCGATTGCCATTCCCTCATCGCGCTGCATCGACTGCGTCAGCTCGACGGCTCACTCAAGACGGGCGCCGATGCTTACCTGCGAGACCTGCTTGCTGAGCCCCAAAGCAAGGCAGTCGACCAAGCCTGGTTCCACGCACATCGGGGGGCGCTGCACGGCGCCGCCACCCTGACAGGCCCGTGCCAAGCGCTCGCCCGGCACATCTTCACCAATCTCGGACACGAGCGCATCTTGCGCGACAATCGGCTGCTGATTGAGCTGGAGACCGGGCTGGAGCTAAGTGCTTTTCTCGAGCAGTGGGAAAAACTCAGCCGTTCGAAGCGCAACGTGCCTTCGATCCTTCGCGCGCTTTTGTAGGTACCGGAGGGCCTCCACTTGAACACGCGTAGCGCACCAAATTGCGGTACGAATCTGCCGGCAATGAGGCGATCTCTAGTGGCGCGCGCGTGAAATGGCACGCGGCGATCGCACAGAGAAAATAATCTCGCTGAGCAGATGGATGGCCTTGGCCAACGCGTAGCGTCAGAGTCGCAGAAATGGGACGGCATCGCCATCTATGCCATCTGCCGCAGTTCTATGTTCCGCATGAGCGCAAGTGCGCGTGCTTGGATCGCGTTCGGCTCACTGACCAGCCTGATCGTGCTTGGATGGGTTCACGGCCGCGCCACCACTCGTGGAGGGCTACATGGACGACAATCTGAGTCTGCTCACCCAAGCCAACGCTCGCGAAATCCTGGCGGCATTCAAGCTCGATCATCTCGGCCGTTTCCGGTCCGTCGCGAGTTGGCTGGCGCGCTTTCCGGCGCGACGGCTCGCGCACGAGATGCTGCGTTTCGATGATCTTGTCGGACTGCATGGACTGGCAGCCGGTGGCCGCTATCTCCTGCACGAGTTCACGAGCACCACTCGGATTGAAGGTCAGCAACATGTTCCGCGATCCGGGCCAATACTCGCGGTCGCGAACCACCCGGGCATGGTCGATGCCATGGCAATCTGGGTCGCTCTGGAGCGCCGGCCTGATCTGAAGATCATCGCAGCCGACCGCGATATCCTGCGCCTCATTCCGAACATCCGCAGTCGGCTCCTACTCGTCGACCCGCGAACAAGATGCCGCACAGAGCTGCTGCGCGAGGCAGCGGCTCATTTGCGGCAAGGCGGGGCATTGTTGACCTTTCCGGCAGGAACCATAGAGCCCGATCCGTTGGTAAGAGCTGCAGTTCCGCTCGTGGGTTGGTCGAGGAGCCCGGAGCTGTTCGTCCGCTTGGTACCCGAGACCGTTGTGTTACCGATCGCTGTCTCCGGCGTGATCTCCAGAGCGGCTCATCAACATCGAATAGCCAGGCGTTTCGCCGATCCCAAAGAGCGCGAATGGGCGGCCGCTACGCTGCAAGTCATGTGTCGCCGCTTCCGCGATACACAAACGCGCGTGCTGATCGGAGAGCCCATTTCGCCGCGGCAACTCAGTAGATGGACGACCGTGCATGGGATCATGGCGACGCTGCTGGCGCGTATCATCTACCCCGACAATGAAGATCTTTCGGGCGGCGGGGAACAGGGGCCGGAAGCCGTGCACGTCGATGCCCTGCCTCACACGTCCGGATCATCGATGGTCGCCGCCGGCTTCGCCAGGTTGCGTAGCGCACTGACATCGCGAAGCTCGACATTCGACCCGCGCACCAACACCTTGTAAGGCACAAGCGACGCGAACGACCGGGAGAGGACTTCCGGCGCCATGCCGAGGCGGGAGGCGAGGACCTTCTTCTCGAAGGGCAGCGTGAAATGCCCTTTGGACCCCATCTCTGCATCGTGCGCGAGCAGCCAGTTGGCTAACCGCTCGAGGCTCGACCGCAGCTTCTGGTTCTTCAGCTCCTTGACGAGACCGCGGTAGGCATAGGCGAGCTCCTGCGCCAGAGCGCGGGCAAAAGCAGCGTCGGCGGCAAAAACCTGGCGCACTGCCGCAGCCGGGATCAGCAGCACGCGGGCTGCCGTCAGTGATCGCGCGGACTTCAGATAGACCTTGTCGAGGATCACGGCGGCAACGATGAAGCTGTGTCCGGGGCCGAGAACGGAGACCGTCGTCTCGCGATCACGATAGGCCGAGAACACCTCGACCCGTCCATCGACGACGACATGCAGAAAGTCCGCCGGCTCTCCCTCGCTCGCGAGCTCCACGTACGCCGGAAAGCGCTGCAGGAAGGAAGCCCGCAGCAGCGCTTCAGTATGTGCCGCGTCGACGCCGTGAAACAGCGGCAGTCGACGCATCTCCTCGATCTCTTCGGAGCGCATGGCCAACCTCCCAGGATTCTCAATTAGCCCGGCGGCGTCGCGTGCGATTTGACTTATGTCATCTCAATAATTGATTTCTACAAATATACATCCTGCGCATAGTTGGCGCCATATTTGACGTTGGTTGTTTGTGCTCTTGCAAGTCTGCGCAGCGCAGCAGGCGTTGACCAAGGTCAAATCGCGCCCCCCCTCCTCGCCTCACCGTTCCCCTCGTTGGTGCGCTTCAGCACAGAGGGTGAGCATGTCGAGCTCCACGATCAATCCATCCGATCAAGGCCGAGCCCTTTGGCTCTCCACGATCGCCTTCACTGTCTGCTTCGCCGTCTGGACGATCTTCGCCATCATTGGCATCCAGATCAAAGCAGACCTCGGTCTCAGCGATACGCAGTTCGGTCTTCTCGTCGGCACGCCGATCCTGACGGGCTCGCTGATACGCCTGATCCTCGGCATCTGGTCGGATCAGTACGGCGGGCGCATCGTCTACACGCTGACGATGCTTTCGGCGGCCGTAATGACGGCCCTGCTGACCTACGCCTACGATTATCCGACGTTCCTGCTCGCGGCCCTCGGCGTCGGCATCGCAGGCGGCTCCTTCTCCGTCGGCATCGCCTACGTCGCGAAGTGGTATCCGAAGGAGAAGCAAGGTACGGCGCTCGGCATCTTCGGTGCCGGCAACGTCGGCGCAGCCGTGACCAAATTTGCGGCGCCTATCGTCATGGTCGCCTACGGGTGGAAGACTGTGGCGCTCGTGTGGGCGGCAGCCTTGGCCGTGACCGCCGTCGTCTTCTTTCTCTTTACGAAGGATGATCCGGATCTGGCGCGCCGCCGCGCGACAGGCCAGCAGCCCGAGCCGCTCTCCGCGATGCTTGCGCCGCTCAAGAGCGTCCAGGTCTGGCGCTTCTCGCTCTACTACTTCTTCGTCTTCGGAGCATTCGTGGCGCTGGCACTATGGCTGCCGCGCTACCTTATCGGCGTCTACGGCCTCGACATCGCGACAGCCGGCGCGATCGGTGCGATGTACTCGATTCCAGCCTCAATCTTCCGTGCCTACGGTGGCCATCTCTCGGACAAGTTCGGTGCGCGGCGCATCATGTACTGGACTTTCCTCGTCTCGGTCGCGTGCACGTTCGTCCTCTCCTACCCGCCGACGCAGTATGTGGTCGAAGGCATCCGCGGACCGGTCACGTTCTCCACGCGCATGGGCCTCGTCGGCTTCATCGCTGTCGCGTTCGTGCTCGGCTTCTTCATGAGTCTCGGCAAGGCCGCCGTCTACAAGCACATCCCCGTCTATTACCCAGATCGCGTAGGCGCGGTCGGCGGCGTGGTCGGCCTTGTCGGCGGTCTCGGTGGCTTCGTTCTGCCGATCGCCTTCGGTGCTCTCAATGATCTGACAGGTGTCTGGCAGAGCTGCTTCTGGCTGCTGTTCCTGATCGTGACGGTCTCGCTCGCCTGGATGCACTTCGCCATCCGCGAGATGGAAAAAAGCGCGGTCGAAGCCGGCGTGCCGGTGCGTAAGCTCCCCGAGCTTCCCGAAATGCAGCCCGTCCATGGACCGGCCCAGGAAGGTGCGCTCGCGGCCAAGGGTGCCATCCAGGACTGGCGGCCGGAGGAGAAAAACTTCTGGGAGGGCGGTGGGCGCGCGATCGCACGGCGCAATCTGTGGATCTCCGTCCCCTGCCTGCTGCTTTCCTTCGCCGTATGGATGGTGTGGTCGGTGGTGGTGGCGAAGCTGCCAAGCGTCGGCTTTGCCTTCAACAACGATCAGCTTTTCTGGCTCGCCGCGCTGCCTGGTCTCTCCGGTGCGACGCTGCGCATCTTCTACAGCTTCATGCCGGCCATCTTCGGCGGTCGCTTGTGGACGACGCTGGCAACCTGGTCGCTGCTCATTCCAGCGCTCGGCATGGGTTTCGCCGTCCAGAACCCCAATACGCCCTACTGGATTTTCCTTGGGCTGGCGCTGCTCTGCGGCTTCGGCGGCGGTAACTTTGCCTCCTCCATGGCCAACATCTCCTTCTTCTTCCCGAAGGCGGAGAAGGGGAACGCGCTTGCGATCAACGCGGGCCTCGGCAATCTCGGCGTCAGCGTCGTGCAGTTCGTGGTGCCGCTGGTGATCACGGCCGGCGTATTCGGTTGGCTCGGCGGAGACCCTCAGACCGCGACCGTCAACGGCGTCACCACGACACTCTGGCTTCAGAACGCGGGCTTCGTTTTTGTTCCTTTCATCGTCGCGTCGGCGTTCGCCGCGTGGTTCGGCATGGATGACATCGCGACAATGAAGGCGAGCTTCGCCGATCAGTCGGTGATCTTCAGCCGGGCGCACAATTGGATCATGTGCTGGCTCTATACGGGCACGTTCGGATCGTTCATCGGCTTCTCCGCGGCGTTCCCACTGCTTGCGAAGATCCTCTTTCCCGAGGTCAACGCGCTTCAGTACGCCTTCCTCGGTCCGCTCGTCGGTGCCGTCGCCCGCGCCGTGGCCGGCAAACCCAGTGATCGTATCGGCGGCGGTCGCATCACCTTCTGGGTGTTCGTCGCCATGAGCCTCGGCGTCGTCGGCATCCTCTATGCCATCGGCATGAAGGGCCGCCCGAGCGCGTTCCCGGTGTTCTTCGCGAGCTTCCTGTTCCTGTTCGCGGCAACCGGCGTCGGTAACGCTTCTACCTTCCAGATGATCCCCGCGATCATGCGCAAAGAGGTAGCGCGGCTCGAACCTCAACTTTCCGCGCTCGACCGCGTCAAGCAGTCGGACAAGGAATCCGCCGCCATCATCGGCTTCACCTCGGCGATCGCAGCGTTTGGCGCATTCTTCATCCCGAAGAGCTTCGGCAGCTCGATCAGCATGACCGGTGGCGCCGAAGCCGCCCTCTACGGCTTCCTCGTCTTCTACATGAGCTGCATCGCCATCACGTGGTGGTTCTACACGCGGCGCGGCGGCTTGCTCTTCGACGTCGAGCGAGGCGGCGGACCGCAGGCACCGACGTCCGCTCTCACCCCCGTCACATGATCATCACCAACACCCGAGGCGACCGACCATGAGCCACTTTCTCGACCGCCTGAGCTTCTTCAAGAAGACATCCGAGCCCTTCGCCAACGGTCACGGCATGACTACGGCCGAGGACCGCGACTGGGAGGACGGCTATCGCCGTCGCTGGCAGCACGACAAGATCGTTCGCTCGACGCACGGCGCCAACTGCACCGGGTCCTGCTCCTGGAAGATCTACGTCAAGGGCGGCATCGTCACCTGGGAGACGCAACAGACCGACTACCCGCGCACGCGGCCCGATCTGCCGAACCACGAACCGCGCGGCTGCTCACGCGGGGCGAGCTACAGCTGGTATCTCTATTCCGGCAATCGGGTGAAATACCCGCTGATCCGCTCGCGCCTGCTCCGGCACTGGCGCGCAGCGCGCAAGAGCCTGTCGCCAGTCGCCGCCTGGAAGAGCATCGTCGAGGATCCTGCAAAGCGTAACGACTATATCTCCGTGCGCGGTCATGGCGGCTTCGTGCGCGCCAAGTGGGACGAGGTTACCGAGATCATCGGTGCCGCCAATGCCTACACCGCGAAGACCTACGGCCCTGATCGCGTCATCGGCTTCTCGCCGATTCCGGCGATGTCGATGGTCTCGTACGCGGCAGGATCGCGCTACCTGTCGCTGCTCGGCGGCGTCTGCATGTCGTTCTACGACTGGTACTGCGATCTGCCGCCAGCTTCGCCACAGACCTGGGGCGAGCAGACGGACGTCCCGGAAAGTGCCGACTGGTACAACGCCGGCTTCATCATCCTATGGGGCTCCAATGTCCCGCAGACACGGACGCCGGATGCGCACTTCTATACGGAAGCACGCTACCGCGGCACGAAGAGCGCGGTGATCTGCCCGGACTACTCCGAGGCGTCGAAGTTCGGCGACATCTGGCTCTCCGTGAAGCAAGGCACGGACTCGGCTCTCGCCATGGCCATGGGTCACGTGATCCTCAAGGAGTATCACGTCGATCGGCAGGCGAAGTACTTCCGCGACTACGTGCGCCAATACACCGACATGCCCATGCTGGTGAAGCTCGTGCGCCAGGATGGTCGCCTCGTGCCGGACCGCTTCCTGCGCGCGAGCGATTTCACGCAAAAGCTCGGCGAGGCCAACAATCCCGAATGGAAGACGGTTGCCTTCGACGAAACATCCGGCAGCATCGTCGTGCCGAACGGCTCGGTCGGCTTCCGCTGGGGCGAGACAGGTAAGTGGAACATCGAGGAGAAGGAATCCAAAGGTCGCGCGACGACGCTCCGTTTATCGCTCGCCGACATAAAGGACGAATTCGCAGACGTCGCCTTCCCCTACTTCGGCAATATCGAGAATGAGCACTTCACGCACTCCGACCATGCGAGCATTCTGAGCCGCCGCGTGCCCGTGAAGAAGCTGGCCCTCACGGAGGGTGAGACGCTGGTCGCGACCGTCCACGACCTCTTCATTGCCAACTACGGCGTCGACCAGGGTTTTGGCGGCGAGAACGTCGCCAAGTCCTACGACGAGGATACGCCATATACGCCGGCCTGGGCCGAGCGCATCACCGGCGTCTCGCGCGACAAGATCATTCAGGTCGCCCGTGAGTTCGCGACCAACGCGGAGAAGACCAACGGTCGCTCGATGGTGATCATCGGCGCCGCCATGAACCACTGGTACCACTGCGACATGAACTACCGCGGCGTGATCAACATGCTGGTCATGTGCGGTTGCGTCGGTCAGTCGGGCGGTGGCTGGTCGCACTATGTCGGGCAGGAGAAACTGCGTCCGCAAGCCGGCTGGGCACCGCTCGCGTTCGCGCTCGACTGGGGCCGTCCGCCGCGGCAGCAGAACTCGACATCGTTCTTCTATGTGCACACCGACCAGTGGCGCTATGAGACGATGCACACCACGGATATCCTTTCATCGACGGCCCCTCCCGGCCCCTGGGATGGTGCGATCATCGACTACAACATGCGCGCGATCCGCATGGGCTGGCTGCCAGCCTATCCGACGCTCACGCAGAACTCCCTATCGATCGCGAAGAAGGCGGCCGATGCGAAGATCGAGCCCAAGGACTACGTCGCCAAGGCGCTGAAGT
Source organism: Pseudomonadota bacterium (assembly GCA_023430315.1). Taxonomy (GTDB): domain Bacteria; phylum Pseudomonadota; class Alphaproteobacteria; order Rhizobiales; family Hyphomicrobiaceae. Next base: position 23,111 of record JAEZAW010000159.1, read on the forward strand.
CTGGCGAGCTCTCATTCGCGTGGGCGGATCCGGACAGTCCGCAGAACTTCCCGCGCAACATGTTCGTATGGCGCTCGAATATTCTCGGCAGCTCGGGCAAGGGCCACGAGTATTTACTCAAGCATCTTCTCGGCACCTCGCACGGCGTGCTCGGCAAGGACCTTGGGCAAGAGGGCCGAGAGAAGCCTAAGGAAGTACGCTGGCACGACGAGGCGCCGCGCGGGAAGCTCGATCTCCTTGTGACGCTCGACTTCCGCATGTCGACGACATGCGTCTACTCCGACATCGTTCTGCCGACCGCGACTTGGTACGAGAAGAACGATCTCAACACCTCCGACATGCACCCGTTCATCCACCCGCTGACGGGTGCAGTCGATCCTGCGTGGGAGGCGAGGTCCGATTGGGAAATCTACAAGGCAATTGCGAAAGCCTTCTCCAAGGTCGCGCCGGAAGTTCTCGGCGTCGAGAAGGATGTCGTCCTGACGCCCATCATGCACGACAGCCCCGGCGAGATCGCGCAAGCGTTCGAGCCGAAGGACTGGCAGCAGGGCGAATGCGAGCCGATACCGGGCAAGACCATGCCCGCGGTTGCCGTCGTCGAGCGAGACTATCCAAACCTCTACAAGCGCTTCACGGCTCTCGGTCCGCTCATGGAGAAGATCGGTAACGGCATCAAGGGCATTGCCTGGCCAACGGGACACGAGGTCGAGCACCTCAAGCACCTCAACGGTGTCGTGACCGAGGAAGGCGCGACCAAAGGAATGGCGCGCATCGACAGCGATATCGATGCGGCGGAAGTCCTGCTCATGCTGGCGCCGGAGACCAATGGCGAGGTCGCGGTGAAATCGTGGGAGGCGCTGTCGAAGACGACAGGTCGCGAACACGCCCACCTGGCGCTCCCCAAGGAGGACGAGAAGATCCGCTTCCGCGACGTCGTCGCACAGCCACGCAAGATCATCTCGGCACCAACGTGGTCCGGCCTCGAGAGCGAGAAAGTTTGCTACAACGCCGGCTACACCAACGTCCACGAGCTGATCCCGTGGCGCACGCTGACCGGCCGTCAGCAGCTCTATCAGGATCACCAGTGGATGCGGGCCTTCGGCGAGGGTTTCTGCGTCTACCGCCCGCCGGTCGACCTGCGCACCATCAAGCCGGTGCAAGGCATGAAGCCGAACGGCGAGAAGGAAGTGGTGCTGAACTTCATCACGCCGCATCAGAAGTGGGGCATCCACTCCACGTACACCGACAACCTGCTCATGCTCACGCTGTCGCGCGGCGGGCCGATCGTGTGGCTCAGCGAGGCGGACGCACGCAAGGCCGGCATCGTCGATAACGACTGGGTCGAGGCCTACAACAGCAACGGCGCGCTCGTTGCCCGCGCCGTCGTCTCACAGCGCATGAAGGACGGCACGGTCTTCATGTACCACGCACAGGAGAAGATCGTGAACGTGCCCGGCTCCGAGATGACCGGGCAACGTGGCGGCATCCATAACTCCGTGACGCGCACCGTCCTCAAGCCGACACACATGATCGGCGGCTATGTGCAGCTGGCCTACGGCTTCAACTACTACGGCACCATAGGCACCAACCGCGACGAGTTCGTCATCGTGCGAAAGCTCAAGAATGTCGACTGGCTCGAGCGACCGCTGGGCGCTGCTTCCACTCTCCAGGCCGCCGAATAAGAGGAACGAGGAAAATGAAAATCCGCGCTCAAATCGCGATGGTGCTCAACCTCGACAAGTGCATCGGTTGCCATACTTGCTCGGTCACCTGCAAGAACGTGTGGACCAATCGCGAAGGCATGGAATACGCGTGGTTCAACAATGTCGAGACCAAGCCTGGTATCGGCTATCCCAAGGAGTGGGAGAACCAGGACCGCTGGAACGGCGGCTGGAAGCGCAAGCGCAACGGCAAGATCGAGCCGAGGATCGGCGGCAAGTGGCGCGTCCTCGCGAACATCTTCGCCAATCCCGACTTGCCCGAGATCGATGACTACTACGAGCCCTTCACCTTCGACTACGAGCACCTGCAGAAGGCACCGGAGCTGCAGGCGTTCCCAACCGCGCGTCCGCGGTCGCTGATTTCCGGCGAGCGGATGGAGAAGATCGAGTGGGGGCCGAACTGGGAGGAGATCCTGGGCGGCGAGTTCTCCAAGCGCTCGGCCGACGTCAACTTCGATGGCGTGCAGAAGGAGATCTACGGCCAATTCGAAAACACGTTCATGATGTACCTGCCGCGGCTCTGCGAGCACTGCCTCAATCCCGCGTGCGTGGCCGCCTGTCCGTCCGGCGCGATCTACAAGCGCGAGGAGGACGGCATCGTCCTGATCGACCAGGACAAGTGTCGCGGCTGGCGCATGTGCGTCTCCGGGTGCCCCTACAAGAAGATCTACTTCAACTGGTCGAGCGGCAAGAGCGAGAAGTGCATCTTCTGCTATCCGCGCATCGAGGCGGGGCAGCCGACAGTGTGCTCAGAAACATGCGTCGGACGCATCCGCTATCTCGGTGTCGTGC
>JAEZAW010000231.1 GCA_023430315.1 Pseudomonadota bacterium
TCTTCGACGCGAGCGGGGCTTCAGCCCCCGCGCCCCGCCGTGCCGGAGGGCGTCTTCGACACGACGGGACACCCCCGATCCCCGGTCTTTGTGACTTTCAGCGCGCGACGGCCGCTTCGAGTAGCAAGCGCAGCGAACCGGTCGGCGCGACCGATTTGCGCGTCTCCATGTCGAAGAACACGTTCACGCACTCCGAGGTCGCGACACACGCGTCGCCGACGAAGATGCCGTAGCCCGTCGTGACCGAGCGGTTGCCGAGCTTCAGGAAGCGCGAGCCAACCTCCACCGTTCCGGGATAGAAAATCTCGCGGCGGAAATCGATCGCCGCCCGCGCCAGCACGAAGTCGATACGCGCGTCCGTGCCAGCATCCTGCAGGAGCTTGTAGTAGAGCTCGCAGCGCCCCGCCTCGACATACGAAGCGATCGAGACGTTGTTGACGTGTCCGAGCTTGTCCGTGTCGCAGAAGCGAACCGTTACCGGCGTGAAAAGCTCGAAGGTCGCGCGCCGGGTCAGGTCCTTGGCCGTGTCGTGTTGCATGTCTCGCGGATCATCCCAGTGTTTTGATTTTTGTCGGATCACGCGCCGGTGGCGCGCACGCTGCCGATGCCTTCTATCGTGAAATCGAAAGTCTCGCTCGCAGCAATGGGCAATGTCGGGATGAGGCTCCCAGTGATGACGACCTGCCCAGCGGCAAGCGGTTTGCCGCGCGAGGCCGCAAGGTTCGCGATCCACGCGAGCGCACCCATGGGATCGTCGGTCTTGCCGCTGTGCTTGCCCGAGCCCGTGGTCAGGTTGCCGGCCAGGCCATTCAGTTCGAGGCTTGCGGGCACTTTCACCGGCGCGCCGAGAACGATGCCGGCATTCCACGCGTTGTCACAAATGAGCGTGGGCGCCTTCGAGGTTTTGTAGTCAGCATTGCGGTCCTCGATCAGCTCGAAGGCCGGCATGACCTCGACGATAGCAGCGCGCACTTCCTCGCGCGAGTACGGCGTGGCGCGCGGCTCGAAGGTCTTGCTGACGCGCACGGCAAGCTCGCACTCCATGACGACGTGCATGTGATCGGCGAGCTTGATGGTGGCGGGCGAGGTGTGAATGCGCTTGGAATAGATCACGCCGCCGCAGGGATGATCGATGCCCATGAGCGCCTGCATGACCTTCGTCGTCGTGGCGATCTTGAGACCACCGACCGGGCCATAGAGAGGAATCCACAGATCGCGGAGTGCTTCCTGCGCCGCATAGGCCTCTTCGATGGTCTGTGGCGCAATGTCCTCGGGCAAATTGCGGAACGGCGCACGCGTGCGGTGTGCATCTGCGATATAGCGGGCAGCGGCGGCTGGATCGAAAGGCATGGCGTTCCTCAGGAGTTCTTTGTGGGCGCAATCGGCGGCCACAACCTAGCGCGGACGCGCGGCCCCGCAAACACGCTTTGCAACCCTGTCCATCCGGATGCTGACCACCACGGGGCTTGAATGAGCGCGGTCCCGCGCTTTATCAGATGCAGCCAAATGCTAAGCAGCAAGGAGAAACGCCGCGATGAGCACCGACCGCCCGTCGCCCGCGGGAGCACGCCCCTTTCAGGCCGAGGTGTCGCGCCTGCTGCACCTCATGGTGCATTCCGTCTACACGGAAAAAGACATCTTCCTTCGTGAGCTGATCTCGAATGCGTCCGACGCATGCGACAAGCTCCGCTACGAGGCGATTGCGCGTCCCGAGCTGATCGGCGACGACGCGCGCCTCGCGATCCGCATCGAGACGGACAAGGAAGCAGGCCGGCTCGTCATCGCCGACAACGGCATCGGCATGAACGAGAGCGAGCTCGCCGAGAATCTCGGCACGATAGCGCGCTCCGGCACCCGCGCCTTCATCGAACGCCTCGGCAAGGACGGCGAGAACTCCGCGCTCATCGGTCAATTCGGCGTCGGCTTCTATTCGGCCTTCATGGTCGCCGACCACATCGAGGTTCTGAGCCGCAAGGCCGGCGAGGATACGGTGTGGCTCTGGTCGTCGGACGGCGCGAACGGTTTCACGATCGGGCCGGCAGAGGAAGGCGAGTCCGCCAAGGCCGTACGCGGCACGCGGATCACGCTGCATCTGAAGGACGATGCGAAGAACTTCCTCGACGACTACGAGATCGAGCGCATCGTCAAAACCTACTCCGATCACATTCTCTTCCCCGTCGAGCTGATCGGTGCGGATGGCGCAGCAAAACAGCTCAACTCGGCGAGTGCGCTCTGGCAGCGCTCGAAGAGCGAGGTGAAGCCGGAGGAATACACCGAGGCCTATCGCAGCCTTGCCGGACAGCTCGACCAGCCGGCGCTGACAGTCCACTACAAGGCCGAAGGTCGCCAGTCCTACGCCGCGCTCCTGTTCGTACCGACGCAGCGGCCGTTCGATCTCTTCGATGTCGAGCGCAAGGGGCGTGTGAAGCTCTACGTCCGTCGTGTGTTCATCACCGAGGATGCGGCGCTGTTGCCGGGTTACCTGCGCTTCGTGCGCGGCGTGATCGATAGCGAGGATGTGCCGCTCAACATCAGCCGCGAGGTGCTGCAGAACAATCCGGCCGTGGCGCAGATCCGCCGCGCTGTGACGGGTAAGGTCATCGGCGAGCTGGAGACGCTTGCGAATAAAGACCCAAAAGATTTCACGCAGATTTGGGAAACCTTCGGGCAGGCGCTCAAGGAAGGGATCTATGAGGATTTCGAGCGGCGCGATGCACTCCTGAAGCTCGCACGCTTCCGTTCGACAGCGGGCGATGGCTGGCGTTCGCTTAGCGAGTATGTCGCGGATATGCGCGAGGGACAGACGGATATCTACTATCTCGTCGGCGAAAGCCTCGATCGCCTCAAGGCGAGCCCGCAGCTCGAAGCCGCGAAAGAGCGCGGTGTCGAGGTGCTGCTGCTGGCTGATCCCGTGGATGCGTTCTGGACGACGGCGAGCCCCAAGTTCGATGGCAAAACTCTGAAGTCGCTCTCACAGGGCGACGTCGATCTCTCCGCAGTCCCGCTAAAAGAAAGCGCGACGCCGAAGGCCGATCCGCCGAAGGATGTCGTCGACCTCATTTCCTCACTCAAGGCGGCGCTCGGTGATGAGGTCGACGACGTCAAGGTCTCGCAGCGGCTCGTCAGCTCGCCGGCCTGCCTCGTTGCAAACGCCCACGGTCCCGACCGCACGCTCGAGCGGATGCTGCAACGCCAGCAGCGCGGCATCAACGTGAAGCCGGTGCTGGAAATCAATCCCGGTCATCCGCTGATCGCGGCCATCGACCGCGCACGTCTCGCGACCGACCTGACGGCGGTCGATGACCTCGCACACTTGCTGCTTGACCAGGCTCGCATCGTCGAAGGCGAGCTGCCGAGCGATCCCGCACGCTTCGCCGAGCGGCTGAACCGATACCTGGTTGCCGGCCTCAATGCCCCGAACACAGAAAGCAGACACGCATGAGCGATCAAAAGGCGAAGGCCAACGGCGCGGCCTCCGCGCGCAATCCCCTGCTCGGCTCATGGAAGACGCCCTTCGAGCTGCCCCCCTTCGAGAAGATCAAGCCTGCGCACTTCCGTCCAGCCATCGACAAGGCTATCGAGACGCATAAGGCCGAGGTTGAGAAGATCCTCTCCAATACGGCCTCGCCGAACTTCGGCAACACGATCGCGGCCATGGAGAAATCCGGCGCTCTTCTCACGCGCGTGCTTCGCGTGTTCTACAATCTGACAAGCTCGGATACGAACCCGGAGCTGCAGGCCATCGAGCGCGACATCGCGCCGATCCTGTCGCGACACAGCACCGAAATCTCTCTGGATCCGCGTTTCTTCGCACGCGTCGACACGATCTTCCAGCGCGGCAAGCGCCAGAAGCTCGATGCCGAGCAGCGCCGCGTACTGGAGCGTACGCACTCGAGTCTCGTTCGCGCCGGCGCTCAACTCGATCCAGAAGCCAAGAAGCGCATGGCCGAGATCAATGCGCGACTTGCGTCACTCGGCACCACATTCGGCCAGAACGTGCTTGCCGACGAGCAGAGCTACAAGCTTGTGCTGGAGAACGAAGCCGATCTCGCGGGGCTCCCTGACTTCGTGCGCGCGGCAGCAAAGCGTGCCGGTGACGACCTCGGCCATCCCGGCAAGCACGTCATCACGCTCGGACGTTCGAGCATAGAGAGCTTCTTGCAATTCTCGACGCGGCGTGATCTGCGCGAAGCGGCGTTCGCAGCCTGGATCCGGCGCGGCGAGGGCGGCGGCGAGCACGACAATCGCGCTGTCGCGACGGAGATCCTGACGCTCAGGGCCGAGCGCGCGCAGCTTCTCGGCTTCGAGACCTTCGCGAAGTTCCGCCTCGAAGATGCCATGGCGAAGACACCGGAAGCGGTGCGTGGACTGCTCGACGAAGTGTGGGTTGCGGCTGTCAAGAAAGCAGGTGAAGAGCGTGACATGCTTCAGCGTATGATCGATCGCGAGGGCGGCAACTTCCAGGTCGAGGCCTGGGACTGGCGGCACTACGCGGAGAAAGTGCGCAAGGCCGAGTTCGATCTCGACGAGGGCGCGATCAAGCCTTACCTGCAGCTCGACCGCATGATCGAAGCGGCTTTCAATACAGCGACGCGGCTCTTCGGCCTCACCTTCGAAGAGCGCACCGATCTGCCGAAGTATCACCTCGACGTCCGCACCTGGGAGGTGAAGCGCGCGGACGGCACGCACGTCGGCGTTTTCTTCGGCGACTACTTCGCGCGGCCTTCGAAGCGTTCCGGCGCCTGGATGAGCGCATTCCGCAGCCAACAGCGCCTCAAGGGCGACATCCATCCCATCATCGTCAATAATCTCAACTTCGCGCGTGGCGCAGATGGTGCGCCGACGCTGCTGAGCTTCGATGACGCGCGCACGCTCTTCCACGAGTTCGGTCACGCCCTCCACGGGCTCCTGTCCGATGTGACCTATCCCTCGATCGCTGGCACGGCCGTCTCGACGGACTTCGTCGAGCTCCCCTCGCAGCTTTTCGAGCACTGGCTCGAGGAGCGCGATGTCCTGCGGCAGTTCGCCCGCCACTACGAAACGGGAGCACCGATCCCCGACACGCTCATCGACCGGCTCGATGCGGCCAGCAAGTTCAACCAGGGTTTCG
>JAEZAW010000254.1 GCA_023430315.1 Pseudomonadota bacterium
ACAGAATGATGCGGGCTGGCATGGCCTCTTGCCGCACGCAGCTCATCGAGCGCGCCGCGTACGGCGCCGAGCGTTGCGGCGTGGCCAAAGCGCGCGACGACCACACGGCCAGCCTCGCCACGCAGCACCTCGTCCACTGAGGGTATCGGACCGGATACCTTGCTCACACCTCGCTCCAGGCTCTCTTTCTAGTAGCCCATAAGGAACGGATTCACCGAGGCGCGTGTCCACCCCTCCTTTGTGAGGGTGAGGTCGAGCGCCAGGGATGCCACATCGTCGGCAATCGGCTCGAGGCTCGGATCCTTATGCTGATGGAGCATCTTCACATAGGAGTCGCAGGCCTCGCAGGTCTCGCCCATGACGGTTTCATTGCCGCCCTCGATCGAGTGATAGGCGATGCCTTTCTCGCTACTGCACACGAGGCACTTGATGCGGACGACATTCCACTGCGTCGCGCAGATCGAGCACGTGCAGAAGCGCGTGCCGTGCGCCCCTTCCCAGCCGACGACGGCACTCGCGACAGGCGCACCGCCGCAGGAGGGACAGGCCCCATCAGCTACGCGCTGGAGCGTCTCCACATCGAGCCGGGCGGCAAGGCGCGTGAAGAGCACCTGCACCGCAGCAGCAGCCAGCACGTGCTCGGCAATCGCATCGCCGGGGATCTCGTCGAGGATGACGGCCTGCATCATGAGCCGGCGCGCATCGCGGCCGGCCTTCTGGACAGTTTCCAGCGCCGCGCGGGAGGTCTCCGCAAGATGATCGGCGTCCGCCAGCTTCTTCAGGAGCGCGTCGAATGTCTCGTCCGCCGTCTCGTCGAGCGCGATCTGGCCGGTCGACATGGGCGGCATGGTGTTTTCGCGCGCGAGTGCAAGGCGCTCAGGCGACGGCAGAACCGGCTCGGGAAGGTCCGTGAGGATGTCGTGCTGCGCCCGCGTGATCTCAGATAGCAGGCGCAGATAAGGCTCGAGCTCGTGTCCCGGCGCAAGCGCCGCAAAGCGCTCGCTGCGCGCGAGGAAAATTCGGCCAGGATCGGGGAGCACGGCGAAAGGCGGGTTCGCCACTTCGCCGATATCCATGGGGGCCAACGGCACGGCATCGCCGGCCGGGCGTCTGGAACCGTCACGCGGCATCCAAGCCTCGGATTTCTGTCACTCTCACACTTAAGCCTTACTCGGCGGGCTGAGGCCCACCCGGCTCCTTACCGATTTCCTTGCGCAGCCACTTGCGATGGTGCCGCCAGGCCCAACCGCCCGTCACCGAGCCACGCGTCATGGCGCTGATCGTGCCACGAACCCAGATCGCTGCATAGACGTGGATGATCCAGATCGCGATCGTGATCACGGCCGACCCGGCATGGATAACCGCCGCCAAGCGCCGCTGGTCGATGGTCGCCTTGAAGCCCAGGAGCTCCTCGAAGTAGGCGAGACCGACCGGCCAGAGCCCGATGCCCGTCACGAACATGACCAGCACCAGAATGGCCTGCGCCCAGAAGACGAACTTCTGGCCAGCATTGTATTTTCCGACCTCGGGCAGGTACTCCTCACGCCCCGCAAGCACATGGCGAAGGCGCGCGAGCCAGACCCAATCTGTCCGCTCCGGCAGGTTCGCCGTAAAGAAGCGCAGGAACAACCCGAGGAAGCCGATGACCAGCACCACGCCGAGCCACGGATGAAGCCAGCGCGCCGTCGCGCCGCCACCAAAGAGGCCCGTCAGCCAGAAGAGGCTCGGATGGAACAGCGCGAGCCCGCTGATCATCAGCAATACAAAGCTGATCGCGACGACCCAATGGTTAATGCGCGCGCTGCCGGAGTAACGAGGCACCTGCAGGTGCGCCTCGCCATCCTTATGTTGTGTCATGCGCCACCTCCCCGCAGTTTCTCGGCGTTCTCCTCATCCTCCTCCGTGACGCGGTTGGCGCCCGCAAGCAGATGATGAACAACACCGAAGGCTGCCGTCAGGCCGAGAAGCGCGAGACCGGCGTACTTGCCGGCGCCCTTCCAGAGCTCGACGAGCGGACTGATCCGCGGGTTCAGCGGCAAGCCGGCATAGAGCTGCGGCTTGTCGATATGGTGCAACACGTACATCACGTGCGTGCCCTGCACGCCCGGCGGATCGTAGAGGCCCGCCTGCGCGTAGCCGCGGTCCTTGAGGTCCACGATACGCTCGGCGGCGAGCGTCCTCATCTCGTCCTTGGTGCCGAAGGTGATGGCCTTCGTCGGGCAGGCTTTGGCGCAAGCAGGACCCTGACCGACAGCAACGCGGTCGGAGCACAGCGTGCACTTGTAGGCCTTGTTGTCCGCCGTCGAGATGCGGGGAATGTTGAAGGGACAGCCCTTCACGCAATACCCGCAGCCGATGCAGTTCGCCGAGATGAAGTCGACGATACCATTGGAGTACTGCACGATCGCGCCGGGCGACGGACAGGCCTTGAGGCAGCCCGGATCCTGACAGTGCATGCAGCCATCCTTGCGGATGAGCCACTCGAACTGATTTCGTTCCGGATTGTCGTACTCGGCATAGCGCATCAGCGTCCAGGTATTCGGCGAGAGGTCGTGAGGGTTGTCGTAAAGCCCCACGTTCTCCTCGATGTCCTGGCGCAGATCGTTCCACTCCATGCACGCGACCTGGCAAGCCTTGCAGCCGATGCACTTCGAAACATCGATCAGCTTGGCGACTGGAACCTCCGCCTTGGCAGGCAGAAGAGTCCCGGTGGTCGCGGAGCGCTTGGTCAGGCCGAATGACGGTTGAAGTTGAGACATGTCAGCCCTCCCTCAGCTTATGGCCGGGCCGCTGAGCGGCTCGATGTTGACGAGGAACGCCTTGTATTCCGGCGTCTGGGTATTGGCGTCGCCGACGTAAGGCGTCAGCGAGTTCACGCCGATCGCCTTCTTGGTCTCGCCAATGAAGCCGTAGTGGATCGGCATGCCGACGTGATGGACCTTCTTTCCATCGACCATCAGCGACGAGATCCGCTTCGAGATCACCGCCTTGCCTTTGACCGAGCCACGGTTCGACGACACTTTCACCCACTGACCGTTGGAGATGTTCTTCTCCTTCGCAAGCTCGGGAGAAATCTCGACGAAGAACTCGGGTTGGGTGATCGCATTCAGCTTGTTGGTCTTCGTCCACCAGTGGAAATGCTCGGTCAGTCGATAGGTCGTCGCCACATAGGGGAAGTCCTTCGACGTGCCGAACGCGGCGCCGTCCGCCTTGAACACACGCGCTGCTGGGTTCGTGGACATCTTCGGGTGCAGAGCGTTTGCAACCGGGCTCTCGAACGGCTCGTAGTGCTCGGGGAACGGGCCTTCGTTCATCATCTTGCGCGCGAAGAAGCGTGCGACGCCCTCCGCGTTCATGATGAAGGGGCCGGCATTCCGTTCCGGCGGAAGTGGTGGCGGATAATCCGGGACGTCAGCGCCGCCCCAGGCCTTGCCGTTCCAGGTGATGTAGGACTTGCGCTCGCTCCACGCCTTGCCGGACGGATCCGCCGATGCGCGGTTGTAGACGATGCGCCGGTTGGCCGGCCACGCGAAGCCCCAGTTGCCGTAGACGTACCTACCGGACGGATCGGAGTTGTCCCGACGCGCCGTCATGTTGCCGCGCTCGGTGTAGGCGCCGGTATAGATCCAGCAGGCCGACGACGTCGAGCCGTCATCCCGGAGCTGGGCGAACGAGGCGATCTGCTGACCCGCCTTGTAGAGGGTCTTCGTCGCATCCGCCGGATCCGGGATGTCCACGAGCGCCTTGCCGTTGATCTCGCGCATGAGCTCATCGGCCGTCGGCAGCTTGGGATCCTTGTAGGCCCACTCGACCTTCGTGATCGGGTCGGGAGCCTTGCCGCCTTCCTTCACATAGAGATCGCGAATGCGGAGGAAGAGCTCCGACACGACCGCGATGTCGTTGCGCGCCTCGCCCGGACCGTCCGCCGCCTTCCAGCGCCAGTTGATGGTCCGCGAGGAGTTCGTGAACGAGCCTTCGTCCTCGGCAAAGCAGGTCGCCGGCAGCATGAACACTTCGGTCTGGATCTTCGACGGATCGACCGGATTGGCCTCACCGTGATTCTGCCAGAACTTCGCCGTGTCCGTCTCGAGCGGGTCGATCGACACCAGGAACTTCAGCTTCGACAGACCCTCGACCAGCTTGGCCTTGTTCGGCACGGAGAGGAGCGGGTTGAAGCCCTGGCAGACGAAGCCTTTGATCTGGCCCTGATGGACCAACTCGAACATCTGCAGCGTGTCGTAGACCTTGTCGAGCTTCGGCAGCCACTCGTAGCCGAAGTCGTTCTCTGCTGTCGCGTTCGCGCCATACATCGACTTCAGCAAGCTGACGTAGAACTTCTTGTAGTTCTGCCAGAAGCTGATCGAGTTCTGCATGAGCGGCCGGAAGTTCCGGTTCGCCATATGCGCAGCAAGCGTCGGCTCGCTGTCACGCGGCTGACCGAGATATCCGGGCGTCGACTGCGAGAGCAGACCGATGTCGGTCAGACCCTGCACGTTCGAATGCCCGCGCAGCGCGTTCACGCCGCCGCCCGGCACACCGATGTTGCCGAGCAGGAGCTGGAGCATGCCGGCCGTGCGGATGGTCTGCGATCCGTAGCTGTGCTGTGTCCAGCCCAGCGCGTACATGACCGTCATCGACTTTTCGCCATTGGCGGTCGATGAGATCATCTCGCAGACCTTCAGGAACTTGTCCTTCGGTGATCCGCAGATGCGCTCCACCATCTCCGGCGTGTAGCGGGAGGCGTGCTTCTTCAGAAGCTGGTAGACGGAACGCGGATGCTGAAGGGTCGTATCGCGCACGACGAAGCCGTCGGGCCCGATCTCGTAGTCCCAGGTATCGCGGTTGTACGTCCGGTTGTTCGCGTTGAAGCCGGAGTACACGCCCTCCTGCTCGTCGAACGAGAAGCCTTCCTTCACGATGAGCGAGACGTCGGTGTAGTTCGCCACGTACTCGCGATGGATCTTGTCGTTCGTGAGCAGGTAGTTGATGACGCCGAGCAGATACGCGGTGTCGGTGCCGGCACGGATCGGACAGTAGAAGTCCGAGACCGAGGCCGAGCGCGTGAACCGCGGATCGACGACGATGAGGCGCGCCTTGTTATGATGCTTGGCTTCCGTGACCCACTTGAAGCCGCACGGATGCGCTTCGGCCGCGTTGCCGCCCATGATGAGCACGACATCGGCGTTCTTGATGTCGGTCCAGGAGTTCGTCATCGCGCCACGCCCGTATGTCGGAGCCAGACTGGCTACCGTCGGGGCGTGTCAGATACGTGCCTGGTTATCGACTGCGACGATCCCGAGACCGCGAACGGCCTTCCAGGTCAACCAGCCCGCCTCGTTCGAGGTGGCACAGCCGGCGAGGAAACCCATGGTGGGCCAGCGGTTCACCGTGACGCCGTCGCGCGTCTTCTCGATGAAGTTCGCGTCGCGATCTTCCTTCATGAGCTTCGCGATGCGCTCCATCGCGAAATCCCAGGAGACCGGTTCGAACTTGTCGCTGCCCGGCTTCCGATGCATGGGCCGGGTGACGCGCTGCTTCGAGTGGATGAAGTCGAGGACGCCGGCGCCCTTCGGGCACAGCGTGCCGCGGTTCACCGGGTTGTCGACGTCGCCTTCGATGTGGAAGATGTCGGCCTTCTCGCCTTTCTTCACATCACCGCGGCTGTAAAGGATCATGCCGCAGCTCACTGAGCAGTACGGGCATGTGTTACGGGTTTCGGTCGCTTTCGAAAGCTTGAAGGAATGCGCTGCCTGCGCGAGCGCCACTTCAGCTCCCCCGAAGCCAAAGGCCCCGATCGCCGAACCCGCAACTCCCGCGCCCGTTCCCTTGAGGAACTGACGTCGTGAGAATTGCACGTTCATTGTACCTCTCCGCCTGTCTATCGTACCGAGTTTGCGGAGATTGCCAGTCCCGCCTCTGTACGAGTCGCACGATGAAGACTGTCGTCTTCGAAGCCGACCACCGCCCGGGCGAGACTCCTCGAATATTAGAACTATTACACATAGGGTTTCGCATTGTAAATGCTGGCATATTTTGCGTTGCAGCAACGTCTTCTGCGCACGGAACGCCGTCTCCGGTAACTCATTAATTGAACTATATAATCAACCGATAGTCGTTCCCTATGAAGTGCTACTGCGCCTCGTGTTGACCCGGGGCCGAGGCCTGCTAGCGTCCGCTCATGACTGACCAGCCGGAATTGCCGCTTACGGCGGACGATCCCCGCGCCTGAGCCGGAGGCCCGAGCTTGCCCGAATTCTCCCATCTCTCGCCGAATGTCGCCGTCTGCGGCCAACTCAAGCCCGATGATCTCGCCGACGTGGCCAAGCAGGGCTTCCGCGCCATCGTCAACAACCGCCCCGAAGGCGAGGCGTGGATCGGGCAGCCGCGCGAAACGAGCCTCGACGAAGCGGCGACAGCGGCCGGCATCGCGTGCCACCACATTACCTTCACCATGCCGACGCTTACGGCCGAGCGCGCCCGGCAATTCAACGCGGTTCTCGATGGTGCCAACGGCCCCGTGCTGGCGTTCTGCGCCAGCGGCTTTCGCTCGGCACTGCTCTGGGCCATCGCGCGCGCTGCCCGTGGCGAGCCGATCGACGATCTGTTGAGGGCCGCCGCAACCGCTGGCCAGCCGCTCGACAAGCACCGCGAAACGATCGCGCGGCTCGCTGCCGAGGCGCGCGGCTGAATTTAGCGCTGCGCTCAGCCGCCCAGCAGCTTGTTGAGATCGGGCGTCGGCACCGAGTGATCGAGATAGCTGAAGGTGCCCTGCTCCTTCACCTCGCGGGCGGCATCGATGAGCCCGGTCATCGCCGCACGATAGAGTGACGTCGCGAGACTGATGCGCTTGACGCCGGCAGCGGCGAGATCGGCGACGCTGAACGAGCGCCCCTTGATCCCGACCATGAAGTTGAAGGGACGCTCGAGGCTCGCGCACACTTGGCGCACGGCATCGATGTCCGGCAATCCCGGCGCGAAGAGAACGTCGGCACCCGCCTTTTCATAGGC
>JAEZAW010000249.1 GCA_023430315.1 Pseudomonadota bacterium
GCACGAGAATGAGCAGCCAGATCATGCGGGGGCTCGGCAAGACGGCGGACGTGCGCATGGGGGCGCACATCGCGGGTGTGGCAGGAGGGGCGGCAGGTGCCACCGAAGCGGCCCATGAGCCTATGCCGAGTCCGCCCGACGGGTCCAGGCCTCAGCGGCCGGGCTGCCCGTCTCCTACCGTCGGTCACCCGCGGCGAGCCGCCGCTCGATGAAGAGCGAATAGCGCGACATGCCGAAGCAGAAGATCCAGAAGACGAGGCCCGCAAACGCGTAGCCGGTCATGGCGGTGGCGTGTGAGACCCACTTCGAATCGGTCTGGTTGAGCTGCACGATGCCGAGCAGGTCGAAAATGCCAATGATGAGGACGAGGCTCGTGTCCTTGAAGAGACCGATGAAGGTGTTGACGATGCCCGGGATGACGAGCTTCAGCGCCTGCGGCAGGACGATGAGGCCCATCTTCTGCGCGTAGGTGAGGCCGAGGGCGTCCGCCGCCTCGAACTGTCCGCGCGGGATGGCTTGCAGGCCGCCGCGAATGACCTCGGCGAGATAGGCGGCGGCGAACAGCGCCACCATGATGAGCGCGCGCAGCAGTTTGTCGATGGTCATGCCCTCGGGCAGGAAGAGCGGCAGCATCACCGAGGCCATGAAGAGCACGGTGATGAGCGGCACGCCGCGCACGATCTCGATGAAGCCGACGGAAACCCAGCGGACGATCGGCATGCGTGATCGCCGGCCGAGCGCGAGCACAATGCCGAGCGGGAAGGCGCCTGCGATGCCGACGCTGGCGACGACGAGCGTCACGAGCAAGCCGCCCCAGAGTTCGGTCGGAACATAGGGCAGGCCGAAATAGCCACCCGACAGCAACAGGAACGCCGCTATCGGAAAGAACACGAGCATGTAGAGCGTGTTGAACAGCTTGCCTGGAACGCGCGGGATCATCAGCGGCACGAGGCCGATCACGGCGAGCACGTACGTGAGGTCGACGCGCCAGCGCTGCGGCTCCGGGTAGCGGCCGTACATGAACTGGCTGAATTTGGCCTTGATGAACGGCCAGCAGGCGCCGGCGCCCGGCCACGTGCAGTCCTTCCCGCTCGTGCCCTCCCACGTCGCGTTTGCAAAGGCCCAGTGTGCAACGCCGTTGACGACGGTCCAGATGATCCAGATGCCGATGAAGGTGAGGATCGTGTTCGTCGCGCTCGAGAAAAGGTTTTTGCGCAGCCAGCCGATGACGCCGACTTCGCTGCGTGGCGGGCGCATCTCTGCAGTGGTGCTCGTCATGGCGGGCGTCCCTTATCTTTCGACGAGCGCAATGTGCTTGTTGAACCAGTTCATGAATGCCGACGTGAGCAGGCTGATCGTCAGGAACACGAGCATGGTCAGCAGGATCACCTCGACGGCCTGTCCGGTCTGGTTCAGCACCGTTCCGGTGAACACGCTGACGAAATCCGGATAGCCGATGGCCACGGCGAGCGAGGAGTTCTTCGCAAGGTTCAGGTACTGGCTGGTCAGCGGCGGGATGATGATGCGCAGCGCCTGCGGGATGATCACGAGGCGCATGGTGAGGCCACTCGAAAGCCCGAGGGCATTGGCGGCTTCGCGCTGGCCGCGCGGCACGCCTGCAATGCCGGCGCGCACGATCTCGGCGATGAAGCTCGCCGTGTACGTCGAGAGCCCGACGAGCAGGGCCATCAGCTCCGGCTGAATGGGAATGCCGCCCTGGAAGTTGAAGCCGCGCAGCGTCGGATATTCCCAGCTCAGCGGCTGGCCGAGTGCGATGTAGACGGCGCCCGGCAGCAGCAGAATGAGCGCGAGCGTCGTCCAGAGAACAGGGAAACGCTCACCGGTCGCGAGCTGGCGGCGCCGAGCCCACATGTAGACGCCGATCGAGGCAACGATGCCGATAGCAAGCGCGATGAGGACAGCACGAAAACCCTGCTCGGGCACGGGCGCAGGAATGTAGAGGCCGCGCACATTGAGCGTGGCGCCGGCGGGCAGAGCGATGCTCTGACGCGGACCGGGCAAGGTCTTCAACACCGCGAAGTACCAGAAGAAGAGCTGCAGCAACAGCGGCAGATTGCGCAGCGTCTCGACATAGGCGCCGCAGAGGCGTGCGATCAACCAGTTCGAGGAAAGGCGACCGATGCCGATGATGAAGCCGAGGAGCGTTGCGAACACGATGCCGAGTCCGGCGACGAGCAGTGTATTGAAGAGCCCGGCCCAGAAGGCTTGTCCGTAAGTCGACTGGTTGTTGTAGGCGATCAGCGACTGCGAGATGTCGAAGCCCGACGTCCGGTTCCAGAAGCCGAAGCCCGAGGCGATGTTCTGCCGGGCGAGGTTTTCGGAGACGTTGTGGGCGATGGCCCAGAAGCCGACGACGAGACCGACGACGAGGAGGATCTGATAGACAGCCTGCCGGAACTCGGGCCGGTAGAGGAGGCTAGGCTTCGCGGGCGGAACAAGTGGACCCGGACCCTGCCTGTTCGTGGTTGCTGTCATGGCCGCTGCGATCCTCGCCGATCGGAAAGACTGGGTGCGTGCGGCATGTCGGAAGACGACCGCACGCACCAGCGCGTTGGACGACGCGTCAGCGGATCGGCGGAGCGTACTGCAGGCCGCCCTTGGTCCAGAGATTGTTCTGGCCACGTGCGATATTGATGCGCGAGCCGGAGCCTACGTTCTTCTCGAAGATCTCGCCGTAGTTCCCGACTTGCTTGATGGCCTGGTAGGCCCAGTCGGCGCCGAGGCCGATGCCCTTGCCGAACTCACCCTCCTTGCCGAGGATGCGGCGGATGTCGGGGTTCGTGGAGCTGGTCATCTGGTCGACGTTGGCCTTGGTGATGCCGGCCTCTTCCGCGTTGAGCAGCGCGAAGTGCACCCACCTCACGATCGTGAACCACTGGCTGTCGCCCTGGCGCACGGACGGACCGAGAGGCTCCTTCGAGATGATCTCGGGCAGCACGATATGCTCGTCCGGCTGCTGCATCTGCAGGCGCTGTGCGTAGAGGCCCGAAGCGTCCGTCGTGTAGACGTCGCAGCGGCCGGCCTGATAGGCCTGCAGGATCTCGTCGGCCTTCTCGAAGACGACCGGCTTGTACTCGAGCTTGTTCAGACGGAAGAAGTCAGCGAGGTTGAGCTCCGTCGTGGTGCCGGTCTGCACGCAAACCGTTGCGCCGCTGAGCTCGGTCGCGCTCTTCACGCCGAGCGACTTCTTCACCATCAGGCCCTGGCCGTCGTAGTAGTTCGTGCCGACAAAGCTCAAGCCCAGCGAGCTGTCACGGCCGAGCGTCCACGTCGTATTGCGGACGAGTACGTCGATCTCGCCTGATTGCAGCGCGGTGAAGCGCTCCTTTGCGGTCGTCGGGACGAAGCGCACTTTCGTTGCATCACCGAGCACGGAGGCAGCAATGGCGCGGCAGTAGTCGACGTCGAGGCCGGTCCAGTTGCCCTTGTCGTCGGGAGCCGAGAAGCCGGCGAGGCCGACGTTCACGCCGCACGAAAGCGTGCCCTGCTTTTTCACTTTGTCGAGTGTCTGGGCGCTGGCCATGCCGGCAGTGCCGAGCGCGACTGCGGCGGCCGTTGCGAATAGCTTGGTCGCTCGTTTCATGAAGTTTCCCTTTTCCATTTTGGTAGTGCCTTCTGATCTGCCGGGCATCCGGCTGTCGGACGCCGGCACGTGCACGATGCGGGAGCGCCGCATCAGTGGTTAAGAATCTGGCTGAGGAAGTGCTTCGTCCGGTCGGACTTCGGATTGCTGAAAAACTCGTCCGGCGGCGCCATCTCGACGATCTCGCCGCGATCCATGAAGATCACGCGATCGGCCACGGACCGCGCGAAGGCCATCTCGTGCGTGACGCACATCATGGTCATGCCGGAGTTCGCGAGCTCGATCATGACGTCGAGCACTTCCTTGATCATCTCCGGATCGAGGGCCGAGGTCGGCTCGTCGAACAGCATGATGTTCGGGTTCATGCAGAGCGCGCGGGCTATGGCGACGCGCTGCTGCTGGCCGCCCGAGAGCTGGCCCGGATATTTCAGCGCCTGCTCGGGGATCTTGACGCGCTCCAGATACATGCGCGCGGGCTTCTCGGCCTCGGCGCGGGACTTCTTCTTTACCCAGACGGGCGCGAGGCAGAGATTGTCGAGGATGGTGAGGTGCGGGAAGAGATTGAAGGACTGGAAGACCATGCCGACTTCGGCGCGG
>JAEZAW010000300.1 GCA_023430315.1 Pseudomonadota bacterium
ACCCAGACATGTTCGGCGCCGAGGTTCTTCAGCACGTGCGCGATGGGCTCGACCCACTCGAGCGCGAACACGCCAAGTACCTGACGCTTGACGCCCGCCGGGTTCGAAATCGGTCCCAGTAAATTGAAGATCGTGCGGATGCCGAGCTCTGCACGGATCGGCGCCCAATGCTTCATCGACGGATGGTACATCGGTGCCCAAAGGAAACCGACGCGTGCCTCGCTGATCGCCTTCGCGACAGTGTCAGGGCTCGCATCGACCTTGACGCCGAGCTCTGTCAGCACATCCGAGGCGCCCGAGAGGGAAGAAACGCGGCGATTGCCGTGCTTGGCGATGGTGAGGCCAGCGCCCGCTGCCACAATCGACGAAGCCGTCGAGACGTTGAAGGTGCCGTGGCTATCGCCACCCGTACCGACAATATCGACTGCACCCGGAGGGGCTGTGACGCGGTTCATTTTCGCCCGCATCATTTGGGCGGCACCGGTGATCTCCTCGACGGTCTCGCCGCGCACGCGAAGCGCCATGAGGAAAGCGCCCATCTGCGCCGGTGACGCATGACCGTCGGTCATGATCTCCAGTGCGGTGCGGATCTCGTCCGTCGAGAGCACGGCCCCCGTGGAAACCTTCTGGATGAGGCGTGTGAGCTCGGCGGCGGGCATGGCGCGTGGTTCCGGAGTGGCGAGAGGAGCTAGGCGGCGACGCGCGGTGCCTTGGTGTTGCGGGTGCGCGGCGTGAGGCCGGCGAGGCGGAGGAAGTTCGCGAGAATGTCGTGGCCGTGCTCGGAGGCGATGCTCTCCGGATGAAACTGCACGCCGTGAACCGGGTGCGATCGATGCTGCACGCCCATGATGATGCCGTCCGCCGTCTCGGCCGTGATCTCGAGATCAGCCGGCAGGCTCGCGCGATCGACGATCAGCGAGTGATAGCGCGTGACCTCGAAGCGCTTCGGCATTCCCGCGAAGAGGCCTTTGCCCGCAGTCTCGATGGTCGAGAGTTTGCCGTGCATGACCGTCGGCGCGCGCACGACCTTGCCGCCGTAGACCTGCCCGATGGCCTGATGGCCGAGGCACACGCCGAGCAGCGGGATCTTAGACCCCGCCTTCTCGATCAGCTCAAGGCAGATACCGGCTTCGTTGGGCGTGCAGGGGCCGGGCGAGAGCACGATCGCCTGCGGGGCCATTTTGATGGCCGCGTCGACCGTGATCTTGTCGTTGCGAATGACCTCGCATTCAGCACCGAGCTCGCCCAGGAAGTGGACGAGATTGTACGTGAAGCTGTCGTAATTATCGATGAGCAGGAGCATGGGATTTTGCTTACGCGGACAGTGCTTAGGCGTCAAGACTGGTGGGATGGGTGGCGGACGTGCAGGTCAAGTCCCAACGAATACGGTTTTCACGAACTCGCGGTAGAGCAGCACTTGGCGCGACAGCGCGCGTGGGTCCTTCAGAACCTTGGAGATAATAATACCTCCGTCGGCGACGGCTGACAGCATATCGGCCAAGTCATCGAGATCGATGGGTACACGCGGCGGATAGCGGGCGGCGATGAGGTCGAGGCGCGTACGGAAGCGCTTCCGCCAAGCGAGGACGGCCTCCGTGTTGAGCGCGCGCACCTGCTGATCGAACAGGCGGTCTTGGTAGCAATACGAGGCGATCAGGCAGCCGGGATGTCCGTTCGGCAGGTCGCTCATCAGCTCGGCCAGCATTTTGAGGCCGACCAGGAAGCCGTGCAGCGGGTCCTCGTTCAGCTCGTCGGCGCGCGCAAACAACTCGTCGAACATCGTGTCTTCGCGCTCGATGTAGCGCACCAGCAGAGCGCGGGCGAGCTCGGTCTTGTCCCGAAAATGATAGAAGAAGCCGCTCTTGGTGATGCCAACGGCGGCGATCAGCTCGTCGATGGACGTGGCGTCGAAGCCCTTTTCGAGCACCGCGGCCTCGGCGCAATCGAGAATGCGCTCGCGCGCGTCGCCTTTTCGCCTCGTCACTGCGGCTGGAGTCGGCATGGCGAACTGTACCTATGGTCAAGTTACGCAGGTAACAGCGCCGGTGACGGCGCTCCATTATCCATTTCGCTAGCGCATAAGCGATTGTCTTCTAACACGAATTCAAAAGCTGGCGCAACTGCACCACGCGCCTTCTAGAGGCATGTGTCAAAGGCCCCTACAAGTCCAACCGCCGACGCCGGGAGGCATTTTTCGGCAGGGAAACAAACAAATCAGAGTTGGAGATCATCATGAGCAAATATCGCAATGCATTGCCTCAGCTCGGCTCGCGCCTCTTCCTGACGGACGGCGGTCTCGAGACGTCGCTCATCTTCCAGCAAGGTATCGACCTCCCGTATTTCGCGTCCTGCGACCTCTTGCGCAGCAAGGCCGGCCGCGACGTGCTGATCGAGTACTTCCTGCCCTACATCGAGATGGCGCGACGGGCGAAGCTCGGCTTCGTGCTGGAGGCGCCGACATGGCGCGCGAATCCTGATTGGGGGGCGAAGCTCGGCTACTCGCGTGAGACCCTTGTCGAGGTCAATCGCATGGGCATTGCTCTCATGGAGGAGCTGCGCTTTGCCCACGAGAACAGCAAGACGCCGATGGTGATCAGCGGCAATATCGGGCCGCGCGGCGACGGCTATGTCGCGGGTGCCGAGATGACGGTCGAGGAAGCCGCCGAGTACCATGACGAGCAGGTTGCGGTCTTCGCCGGGACGGCGGCCGACATGGTCGCTGCCTTCACGATGACCAACATCAACGAGGCCCTCGGCATCGTGGTCGCGGCAAAGCGGCATCAAATGCCGGTCGCGATCTCCTTCACGCTCGAGACCGACGGCCGCCTGCCGAGCGGCGCGACGCTCGCCGAAGCCATCGAGAAGGTCGATGCCGCGACGGACGCGGCCCCCGCCTACTACATGATCAACTGTGCGCACCCGACGCACTTCGAGACGACGCTTGCGGGTGGTGGCCGTTGGATCGAGCGCATCCGTGGCATTCGCGCCAATGCCTCGAAGCGCAGTCATGCCGAGCTCGACGCGGCGCCCGATCTCGATGCGGGCGATCCGGTGGAGCTCGGCGGTGAGTATGGCAGTCTGATGCGTGCATTCCCGCACATCCGGGTGATCGGCGGCTGCTGCGGCACGGATCACCGTCATGTGGCCGAGATGTGCACGGCCTGCTCGGGCCATTCGGCAGAGGCAGCGTAATCATGGGCGCATGCGGTCGCGGTGCGAGAAAACCGCGACCGCTGCAGCTCACTCGCGATGGACGGCAACAATCTGCCGCCTGATCTCGCGAGCTTCCTTGCGCATGGTGAAGGGAAGCTCCGCCGACAGCACACGCCGCCGCGACATCAGGCAGCGGCCGCGACCCGGCCAGGGTCATCCTGGCTGATACCAGCAGGCCGGAAGCGGGAGCTCGGGCTTCTTGGAGACATTCTTGCGGTCGAGCCGATGCGGAAAATTCAAAGCACGCCGCCGAGTGTGAATTCGGTCCTTCCTCAGGAAGGTGAACTCGGCAAGGCGTGGCGTCTCGAACTTTCCGAACTTGACCGTCGCGCCGTTATTGTTCGGATGAATATGAACGGGGTCGAAGTCCGTCAGGAGCTTCGAGAATGCAAGCGTGATCAGTTCGAAGCCGGTACGATCGTAGATCCTCGGGAGGCCGTGGAATTCGATCACGATGATCCTGAATTTGCGTAGGGTCTCGCGGCTTGCAGACAGAAGTACGCCGTACTCGGCGCCCTCGATATCCATCTGCAGGATGAAGTCGGATTCCCCAGGGGCCTTTCTGTCGACCCAGTCGTCGAGCGTCATGTACTCGTCGGTGTTGGCAGGCCCCAGAAATTTACGCTCGAAGTCGAACAGATCGTTCTCGACCGGGGGCGCTCCAACAGATGCGTCTGCCAGGAAGCACTTGATGCCGCGGGCTGCAAGATCCTCCTCGAAGCGGGCGACGACCGAGACGCCAGGCGAAAAGCAGGCACTTATTCCATCAAGATCATCCGGAACAAGATAGCCGCCGTCGGTGTCGCCGCCGAGGCGGATAAGCTCATGCTGCGTTTCGACAGGACGCACCATCTCGAGAAAGCGCTCGATCGCTCGCGGATCAGCCGTCCTGCCGTACGTCAGCCCGAGAGTGAGCAGGGACGATCGCGTGAAGCGTCGCAGGCTACACATGACAACGCCTCACGTGGTGTGAAAATTCGGGGGGCGACACGCCGCTGTCTTCAAGCGACCGCCAACAACTTCGGTGTCGCGAAGTGGACGAGACGGCCCTTGCGTGGGCCGACGTCCTTCCAGCTCTTGACGTCGAACGTCATGACCAGGACACCCGCAGTCGGCAGCTTCTCCGACAGCGTGGCGATCAGCGCGGGATCACCCTCGCCGATCAGCTCCAGTCCCAAGACCTGCAGCCCCGGATTGTGGCCGACGATCATGAGATGCTTGACCGTCGAGGGCGTCTTGCGCACGCGCTCCATGAGGCCGATCGGCTCGGCGAGGTAGAGCGCGCGCTCGTACTTCGTTTTGGGTTCGGGCTCCCAGCCACCGGCCGCGAGCTCGAAGGTCTGGCGCGTGCGCACCGACGTCGAGCAGAGCACGAGATCGGGCTTGAGGCCCTGCTCTCTCAGGAAATGCCCCATGAGCGGTGCGGCTGCTGTCCCTCGCGCATTGAGCGGCCGCTCGCTGTCGTCGAGACCGGAGATGTCCCAGCTCGACTTGGCGTGTCGGAACAGGGTGAGGGTCAGCATCGCAAGCGGTCCTCCGGTCTGCCGCGCCCGAGCGAGGTTGGCTCAGGGTTTCGTGGCCAGATAGTCCTTTGTCCAGCGGTCATAGTCATCGGCACGTGTCACGCGTTTGACAAGGTCGGCCGAGGCAAGACCCTTGAGATCCTTGGGTGCAGTCCCATCACGCAGGGCCTTTAGCGTATCGTAGATGGCCTGGATGGCCGCTTGGATGGGCTGGTGGCCCTGCAGGCAGACGCGGACGCCTCGTGACGCCAGGTATTCACGGTCGGAAAGCTCGGGCGTCGCCGTGCCGAGAATGAGCGGAATTTTGATAGACGGCGCGATGGCGTCGAGCTCTGCGCGGGTCTTGACGCCGACGAGGAAGATCGCGTCGACGCCGGCTTTCTCGTAGGCCTGCGCGCGTTTGATGGTGTCCTCGATGCCGGTGATCATCGGTGCGCTGGTGCGCCCCGCAATGCAGAGATCGGGGTCGCGTCGCGCGGCGAGCGCGGCCTTCATCTTGCCGATGCCCTCCTCGATGCTGAGGATCTGCGGCTTCTCCGTCGTGCCGAAGGGCTGCGGCAGCGCCGTATCCTCGATGGACATGCCGCTGACGCCGGCGATCTCCAGCTCCTCCACCGTGCGCATGACCGAGAGCGCATTGCCATAGCCGTGGTCGGCATCGACCATCAGCGGCAGCTCCATGGCGCGATTGATGCGGAGCGCCTGATCGGCGAACTCCGTGAGTGTGAGGATGATGAGATCGGGCGCGGAGAGCACGCCGAGCGATCCCGTCGAGCCCGCGAACATGCCGATCTCGAAACCGATGTCTTCGGCAATGCGCGCCGCGAGGGGATCGTGCACGGAGCCCGGATGATAGCAGCGCTTGCCGGCAAGATAGCTGCGGAACTTCTGGCGGCGTTCAGTCCAACGTGAAGGCATGATGCGAGATCTCTCCGAACTCAGATGTGGGCGACGGCTTCGGGACTCGGCGGAAGCGCGCCGCGTTCGACACGGCGGACCACGTCCACGATGCCGTCATTGGCGGGCGTCGCGATCTTCAGCTCCGCACCTTTTGCCGCGACGAGACCGTTGATGTAGTCGATCTCCGTGCGTCGGCCCTTCATGATGTCCTGGCCCATGGACGGGCGCTGCTCATCGTTCCTGTGCTTGACCTGCTCGAGCAGGATGCCTTCGCATTCCTCGCGCGCGGCCTTGTCGCCCTCGCCCGCGGCGAGCAGCTTCTCGGGCGGGATGTGATAGACGGGCTCTAGCGCATAGCCATGCGCGAGGCCGACCTTGATGGCCTCCGCGGCGAGCCGGATCGCAAGCCAGCGCGTCATGGGATCGCGGTCATTGCCGTTGCCGCCGCGTCCCGTCGCCGCCGAAACCGGATTGCGCATGGCATTCACGATCAGCTTGGACCAGCGCTCGCCCCAGAGATTGCTCGTCGTCTTGGAGCTGTCGGCAACGCTCACCATCTCCGCGATCTCCTTCACGCGCGGTGTAACGCGCCCGTGCGGCTCGCCGATGCGGAAGACCGTGTGGCGCGATCCGCCGAGCGCGACATTGCGCTGGACTTTCGCCGGACCGACCAGCTCGACGGAGATCGTCGAGGCAATGCAGCCGACCGTCTTGCCCCAGCCGACGACCGAGGCAATGCGCTCCTCGTTGATGGAGTTCTGCAGCGAGACGACATAGCCGTCGGCCGCGAGATATTGCGCGATCATCTGCGTCGCCCAGACCGTGTCGTAGGACTTCATGGACACGAAGGCGATGTCGAACGGGCGCTGGCTGCCGGTCTTCTGCAGATCCGTGATGTGGATCGCGTTGACGGGGACGGTGAAGTTCTCGGGCGCTGTCTGACCGCGCAGCGTCAGGCCGTCGCGGCGCATGGCCTCGACGTGCTCGGGCCAGGGATCGATCAGCGTAACGTCCTGTCCCGCCTTGGCGAGATACCCGCCCACGTGTCCGCCGAGCGCACCGGCGCCCACGATCGCGATTTTGCGCTTCATCCCCGTGCTCCTCGATCCCGGCCGCCGCCAGTGTTCATTATTCGATGCTGGGCCGCAGGATGAGCGGCCGGGGAGGACAGGTCAAGGGTGTCCGGACTTAGGACAGACCGGCAGAAATGGAAGGCTGCTCGCGATTATTGCAGGGGGCAATGGCCCGTCATTGAACCTTTCTCCGT
>JAEZAW010000312.1 GCA_023430315.1 Pseudomonadota bacterium
CGCCTTCTCCTGCCTCTACTTCGCGGCGGGCGGCTATGGCGCGCTCGAAAACCTCGATGGCTGGGCGACACTGCCCCATCCCTCGAACATGGCGGTCGTGCCGGTCGAGATCTGGGAGACGCTGACCAACATGACCATCGAGAGCAAGCGTCTGCTCACGGACTCGGGTGGTCCCGGTCGCTGGCGTGGCGGCCACGGTCAGGAGGTCGTGCTCCGCAATGATACCGGCCACACGCTGACCATGCTCGGCATGGGCAATCGCATGGAGTTTCCGGCGCGCGGACAGTTCGGCGGCGGCGCGGGCACCCTGCGCGTGCACGCCGTCGACGGCAAGCCCGTGCACGCCAAGGGGCGCATCGAGGTCGCGCCCGGCGCGCGTATCACCGTTACGGAGGCAGGCGGCGGCGGCTTCGGCGATCCGCGTCAGCGCGATCGCGAAAGCGTCCGCGCCGACGTGCTCGAAGGCTTCGTCAGTCCTGAAGCCGCCCGCGCCGTCTACGGCGCCGAGAGCTGAGCAAACGCTCACTCACTCTAAGTGACACGCCGCCGGCAAGCACAACATGTCCCTTCTCCCCGTGCTTACGGGGAGAAGGTTAGGATGAGGGGCGGCGGCAAACACCGACGTCGAACAAGCTCCCGCCCCTCACCCTAACCCTCTCCCCGCAAGAGCGGGGAGAGGGAATGAAATACGCCAGCACGAGTTCTCACACACAATCCTTGAAGGCCTCAGCGAAGATCGACAGACCCAAGTCGATCTCTTCGTCGGTGATGGTGATCGGCGGGGCAATACGGAAAATGCCCCAGCCGCCGCGCACCACGCTCGTTGAGAGACCAAGCTCCAGGCAGCGGCCCATGATGCGCGCGGCAAGCTCCGGGTTCGGCTCCTTCGTGCGTCGATCCTTGACCAGCTCCACGCCCATCATGAGCCCGCGACCACGCACGTCACCGATCACCTCATAGCGCTGCATCAGGCTCTCGAAGCCTGCTTTCAACCGCTCACCCGCGACACGCGCACGATCCGCCAGCCGATCCCGCAGGATGATCTTGATGACCTTCAAGCCAACCGCCGCAGGCAGCGGATCGGATGCGTGCGTCGTGTAGAAGTGGAATTTCTTATCGAAGCACTGCTGCTCGATCTCGGGCGTCGTGATCACGGCCGAGAGCGCGAGACCCGCGCCGAGCGTCTTCGAGAGCGTGACGAAATCCGGGACGAGATCGTCATACTCGGAGTCGAACATGCGCCCCGTGCGCCCGAGCCCGGTCTGCGCCTCATCGACGATGACGAGCATTCCGCGCTTGCGCGCCCGCTCGGCGGCAGCTTTCAAGTATCCCTTCGGCGGCCCGATGACGCCGCCACTCGACAGGATCGACTCGAGGATCAGCGCTGCAGGGCTGCCAGTGGACTGGCGATCGAACAGCTCGAAGCCATAGTCGAGCTCCGCTTCCCAATCGTAGGTGTCGCCCTTCATGAAGGCCGGGCGATAAGGCACAGGTGCCGCCAGCGCGAAGGAGCCCGGCAAAGCTGGTCCGTACCCTTGCCGGCTGCTCGAGAATGTTGCGGATGACGCCCCACCCGTCACGCCATGCCACGAGCGCGAGAGCGCCAGCACCTCGTAACGGCCCGTTGCCGTCTTCGCCATGCGCAGCGCCGCCTCGTTGGACTCGCCGCCCGTCGAAAGCAGCAGCACGCGAGAGAGATCTCCAGGCGCCAGCTCGGCGAGCTTCTCGGCAAGATCGATCACCGGTCGCGACAGAAGCTGGCTGTAGAGATGCACGAGCTCGCCCGCCTGCTCGCGAATGACGGCGGTGATCTCGGGATGGCTGTGGCCGAGGATCGTGCTCATCTGCCCCGACGCGAAATCGAGGATGCGGCGACCATCGGTCGTCGTCATGAAGGCGCCTTGCGCCTTGTCGATGAGCACGGGCTGGAAGTAGTGCCCGTAGCGCACGAGATAGCGGTCGGCACGCTTCCAAAGCGCCTCGTCGTCAGCAGCTCGTCCCTGCGCCATGGTCATTCTCTCCTGTATTGTCGTGCGTCGCTCGCGAAGTTCCTGCCGTGTCCGTCAGAGGATCTGGCTCAGGAAGGCGCGCGTGCGCGGATCGCTGGCACTACTGAAGAAGCTTGCCGGCGGTCCATGCTCGACAATGATACCGCGATCCGTGAAGTAGATGTGATCGCCAACTTCGCGCGCGAAGCCCATTTCATGGGTGACCAGCATGCAGGTCATACCTTCTTCGGCAAGCTCGCGAATGGTCACCAGCACTTCCTTGACCGTTTCCGGATCGAGCGCCGCCGTCACCTCGTCGAACAGCATGATGTCCGGGTTCATGGCGAGCGAGCGCGCAATGGCGACGCGCTGCTGCTGGCCGCCCGACAGCTCGCCCGGATAGGCATCCTCCTTGCCTTCGAGGCGCACCTTCTTGATGAGCCGGCGTGCCTGCGCCTCGACCTCATCCTTCTGCCGCTTCAGCACATGGATCGGCGCCATCATGACGTTCTCGAGTGCCGTCTTGTGCGGGAAGAGGTTGTAGGACTGGAAAACCATCCCGACCTTCTTGCGCAGCTCCAACTTGTCGAGCGCGGGATCATGCACTTCCTGCCCCTCGACCTGGATCGAGCCTTCGTTGATCGGCACCAGCGCATTGATGCAGCGGAGCAGCGTCGACTTACCTGAACCCGAGGGCCCGATGATGCAGACGACCTCGCCTTTGCGTACGTCCATGCTCACGCCCTTCAGCACCTCGATAGGTCCGAAGGACTTGTGTACGGCTCTGATGCTGACAATAGGTTTGTCCGGCGTCCACGCGGCGTTCATGACACTCACCTCAGATGCGGACCGCGAACTTGCGCTCGAGCCGGATGGTCCAGCGCGCGATCGGATAGCAGTAGACGAAGAAGAACAGCAGCAGCATTCCGTACATCGGCATGAGCAAGTCGGTGCGCTGCTCGGAAGCGAGCGCATCCTGCGTCAGCGTCATGGCGTCGTTCACGCCGACGATCGAGATCAGCGGCGTCGACATGGTCAGGATCGCGTACCAGTTCATCCATGGCGGGATCATGCGTTTCACGCACTGCGGCAGGATGATGCGCCAGAGCGTCTGAAGGCGTGAGAAGGCGAGACTTTCCGCCGACTCCCATTGCCCGGTCGGGATCGAATTAACCGCGCCGCGCACGATCTCGGCCACATTGGCCATGACCGGCAGCGCGAGGCCGACGGTCGCCTTGAACCATGCCGGAAAGGGTATCGTGAGCCCGCCGATCCGGAACTGGAAGGGCGTCAGCAGCATCACGAAGAACAGCAGCACGAGCCAGGGCGAATTGCGAAAGAACTGCGTGATCGCCCACGCGACCGACCGCATGAGCGCGAATTTCGAGATCAGCCCGAGGCCGAGCACGAGCCCGCTGACCGTACCGATGGCCATGGCGAGAAAGCTGACGAGAATATTGAGAGCAAACCCACCGAGCTCGCGCGGCGGTCCGACCAGGATGAGCGGCGCCCATTTCGAAAGCGTCGCGAGAATACCGAGCCTCTCGCCTCCGGCGACGAGCTGTGCCCAGGCCTCACTGACGAGTGCAACGCTCGCAAAGAGCCCCAGCGCAATGCCAAGTGACCGCGGCGTGAAAGCGCTGGCGAGAAAGCCGGTCTCGCCCTGCGTCGACGGGAGCGCAACCGGGCGGAGCACGATATTGCTGTTGCCACTCGCGCTCATTGGCCGAACCCCGGAACCCGCAGCGAGCGCTCGAGCCGCGTCATGAGCCACACGAAGATACCGACCAGCAGAAGGTAGAACGTCAGCAGCGTCACCATCATCTCGAAGACGTTGATGCGGTCCGACCAGATCTGGCTCGCGATATAGAGCGTCTCGGGAACGGCAATGGCATAGGCCTGCGTCGTTGTCTTGATGAGGTTCACCAGATTGTTGTTGAGCGCCGGAAGGCAGACGCGCACGGCAAGGGGCAGCACGACGAGGCGGTAGATCTGCCAGCGGTTGAAGCCGAGCGAATCTGCCGCCTCGACCGTCGCCTTCTGGACGGCTTCGACGCCCGACCGGAAGATCTCGATATTGAAAGCGCCGGCGAAGAACGAGAGCGAGATCACCGCCCAGGCGAAGCTGCCGAGCATGGGTTGGGCAATGCCGTACTCGTTCTCGATGCGCGGCATCTGCGGGCCGAGCGCGAAATAGAAAAAGTACATCTGCACGAGCGGCGGCGTGTTCCGGAAGAATTGGATGTAGCCCTGAACAAAGCCCTTGAGGAGCTTGAATCGGCTCCCCTGCAGCCATGCGCCAATGATGCCGATGAGAACGCTTAGGACGACGCAGGTCGCCGCGAGCTGGATCGTCGTCCACATGCCGCGCAGCAGGCGGGCGCGCTCGAACGTATCGTAGAAGTGGACGAGATTGATGCCATACGCGTCATGCAGACTGCGCAGGAAGTCCCAAAGACCTTCCATTCAAGTCCCGTCGCTCGGAATGCCATGAGGAGATAGAGAAATGCCGGGCGGACGGTCGAGACCGTCCAGCCCGGCACGAACGTGATTACTTCTTGGCTGCCGCGCTCGCGTCGACCAGCCACTGCGTATTGCTGCCGACCCACTTCTTCTCGAGCGCGAGCAGCGTGCCGGACTTCAGCCAATCCTTGGTCGTCTCGGCCATGAACTTGCCCCAGGGACCGCCGAGATCCTCGACCTTCACCGCGAGACCCCACGGAACCGGCTTCCAGTCAGGAAGCGCCACGACGTCGAAAGCTTCCCACTTCTTGTCCTGTGCCTTCTTCCAGACGAGCACGACGTCGTCATACACGAAGCCAACGCAGCGTCCGTCGAGGAGCGCCTGCTCGGCCTCGGGAATACCCTTGAAGGCAACGAGATCCTGGCCGGTGTACTTCGACTGCAGGTCATTGTTGTAGAAGGCGCCCTGCAGCGCACACACGGGCTTGCCCTTGAGATCGGCGACACCCTTTATGTTGGCCTTCTTGTTGGCGAGGATCGCCACACCCGAGGCGTAGTAGACCGGGTCGACGATGCCGACGACCTTCCGGCGCTCGGGCGTGTCGCTCATGGTCGCGATCATGAGATCGATCTTGCCCTGCTGCAGGAACTGCATCCGGTTCGACGACACGACCGAAACCAGTTCCAGCTTCACGCCGAGCCGCTTGGCCACGTCGGCCGCCATGTCGGGCTCCATGCCGACGATGTTGCCGCTCGCGTCGCGCATGCCCCACGGCGGATAGTCGGTCTTGACGCCAACAATGAGCGTCCCCTTCTTCTTGATATCGTCGAGCGGGTCGGCCTTCGCCGCGGTGTTGCCCATCAGCGCGGCGACAACGCCGATAGCCAAGGCTCCGATCAAACGTCTCATCGCATGTCTCCTGTTATGCTTCTCAGCCCACCATCCGCTCGCAGCTCAGCCCAGCGCTGCTCGGCCCGCTGCCCGAATTTATGGCACAGCCAGCCTAACTTCCGAAAGCCGGACAATTCAATCAAGCTGGGGCTGGGTTTGGTCATCAGCGCCCGGATCAGCGCGACGCCTGGCCGCCGCGCGAGGGATCAGCCTCGGCAATCAGCGGCGCGGCAATGGCGCCAAGCACGCGCTGCGCATCGGCCGGCGAAAGGCACACCTGTAGTCCGCGCTGGCCACCATTCATGAAGACCTGCTCGTGCCCCAGCGACACGATCTCGATGGCCGCCGGTGCTTTCCGCCGCTGCCCGAAGGGGCTGATGCCGCCAACCTTGTAGCCCGTGATCCGCTCGGCATCCGCTGGCTTCATCATCTCGGCCGACTTTCCGCCGAACGCCGCCGCGAGCTTCTTCATGGAGACTTCCCGGTCCGAAGGCACGATGACGCACACGGGCTTGCCATCGACGAGCGCCATAAGCGTCTTGAGCACCCGCGCGGGCTCCTGCCCCAAGGCCTCGGCGGCCTGCAGCCCGATGGACTGCGCATCGGGGTCGTACTCGTAGCTGTGCACGGAGAAGGTCACCCCCGCGCCTTCGAGCATATCCGTCGCGCGCGTTCTCTTCGACATCGTCGATCTCAGGCTATCAGCTTCATATGCCGGCATCCCAGTAGGGCTTGTCGCCGAAATGCGCGACCAGAAAATCGATGAACGCGCGCACCTTCATCGAGACATGCCGCGTCGGCGGGTAAAGCGCACACACCGAAAGCTCCGGTGCGCGGTAGGCAGCAAGAATGCTCTTCAAAGTTCCCGCGCGCAGTTCCGGGCCGGCGATGAAAGTCGGCAACAGCGCGATGCCGAGCCCCTGGAAGGCAGCATCGCGCAGCACTTCCGCGTTGTTCGTGCAGAGCCGCCACGGCACGTTGATCCATTGATCGCCGTCCTTGCCGGTGAGTTTCCACTGCACGCCGGTGCCGAGGTAGTCATAGGACAGCAGCTCATGCCCGCGCAGATCGCTCGGATGCTTCGGCGTGCCGTGTTCTTTCAGATACGCCGGAGACGCACAGAGCAGCCGATGCGCCGGCACGATACGCCGCGCGATCAGGCTCGAGTCCGCCAGGTCGGCGATGCGGATCGTCACGTCGAAGCCTTCCTGCACCGTATCGAGCTGCTGATCGCTGAGGATCAGATGAATGCGCAGTTCCGGATACTCCTTCATGAACGCCGCGATGGCTTTGCCGAGATGGAGCGTACCGAAGGACATGGGCGCATTCACGCGAAGCGTACCGCGCGGCGCCGCCTGAAGCTGCGAGACCGTCAGATCCGCTTCTTCGATATCCGCCAGGATCGCCACGCACCGCTCGTAGTAGATGCGCCCGTTGTCGGTCGGGCTCGCGCTCCGCGTGGTGCGATGGAGGAGTTGCACACCTAGCTCGGTTTCGAGCTCGATCACATATTTACTGATGGCCGAGCGCGAGAGGCGCAGGCTGCGCGCGGCCTCCGAGAAGCTGCCGAGCTCGACGACCTTGGTGAAGGCACGCAGCCGCGTGAGCTTGTCCATCCAATCTCCTCCTCGACCCGCCCATTGTCGATAAATTGGAGACACAAAGCGCACAATTCAGGCCATTGTCAATAATACGGGACGGCCACATATTGCGTGCAGTTCAAGAACCCGCCCCGAGCGGAGAAAGGTGGCCCAAATGAGCGGCATTCATCATGTGACGGCGATCGCTGGTCGGCCGAACGTCAACTTCGACTTCTACACGCGCACGCTCGGCCTGCGCTTCGTCAAGAAGACCGTCAACTTCGACGATCCCGGCACCTATCACTTCTACTACGGCGACGAGGCCGGCAGCCCCGGCACGATCCTGACGTTCTTCCCCTGGGAGCACGCCGCCCCCGGCCGCGTCGGTTTCGGCCAGACGCTGACGCCCGCGGTCCGCATTCCCGCGCAGTCGATCGGCTACTGGACGCACCGCCTCGTCGAGGCCGGCGCGAAGCACGAGGCGCCGATCAAGCGTTTCGGCGAGGTCGTGCTCGAGTTCACCGATCCGGACGGCTTGGGCCTCTCGCTTGTCGGCGTTCCCGGCGCGGAGAACGAGCCTGCCTGGACGACCGGCGACATTCCCGCCGAGCACGCCATCCATGGTTTCCACGGTGTGACGCTCATGCTCGACAGTGTCGAACCGACGGGCGCCATCCTGACGGATGTCCTCGGCTTCACGAAGGTTGGGCAGGAAGGTCCGTACGTGCGCTTCAAGAGCGAAGGTGCGGTTGGCGGCATCGTCGACATCCGCGAGGCGAAGGGTTTCCTTCCCGGCCGGATGGGGCGTGGCTCCGTGCATCACGTGGCCTTCCGCGCCAAGGACGATACCGAGCAGGCCGAAATCGGAAGGAAGCTCGCGGAGGTTCACGGTCTCCATGCGACCGAGCAGAGGGATCGTCAGTACTTCCGCTCGATCTACTTCCGCGAGCCGGGCGGCATCCTCTTCGAGATCGCCACGGATGAGCCGGGCTTCACCGTCGACGAGCCGATCGCCACGCTCGGCACGGCTCTGAAGCTCCCGCGCTTCCTGGAGTCGAAGCGTCAGCAGATCGAAGCCGTTCTGCCCACACTGGAGGTTGCAGCATGAACACCGCAGCTCACATCGAGACTGCCGGTGCACCGCTCTCCCGCGCTCAGGCGGCCATGATTCTTCTTCATGGCCGCGGCGCGACCGCGGAGGGGATGCTGGATCTGGCCGACGTGTTCGCTCAACCGGACATGGCCTATCTGGCACCCCAGGCACCGGGCAGAACCTGGTATCCGCACTCGTTCCTCGCGCCGATCGCCCAGAACGAGCCGCACCTTTCGCGTGCGCTCGCTCAGGTCGGCGCGTTGGTCGAGGATCTCGGCCGGAAGGGCTTCGGGCCTGAGAAAATAGTCCTCCTCGGCTTCTCGCAGGGCGGCTGTCTCGCGCTCGAGTATGCGGCGCGCAATGCACAGCGCTATGGCGCGGTCATCGGGCTCAGCGCGGGGCTCATCGGCCCCGAGGGAACGCCGCGCAACTATGGCGGCTCACTTGCCGGCACGCGCGTCGTCCTCGGCTGCAGTGATGTCGATGCCCACATCCCGGTCGGCCGCGTGAGGGAATCATCGCGCGTCCTGACTGCGCTCGGTGGTGATATCATCGAACGCATCTATCCGGGGATGGGCCACACCATCAACGACGACGAGATCTCGCAAGTTCGTGCCGCCCTATCGGGGATACTCCATCCCGAATTCAGCAATAACC
Organism: Pseudomonadota bacterium; assembly: GCA_023430315.1. Taxonomy (GTDB): domain Bacteria; phylum Pseudomonadota; class Alphaproteobacteria; order Rhizobiales; family Hyphomicrobiaceae. Next base: position 8,674 of record JAEZAW010000312.1, read on the forward strand.
CGCGAGACGCCCACTAACTCACCCTGCATCAGTTCGCTACTGACCATCCAGCAAGGAGAAACGGCAATGTCCAAGCCATCCTATCTCGAAGTCCTCACCCCACAGAACAGCCAGGTTCTTTTCATCGACCAGCAGCCGCAGATGGCCTTCGGCGTGCAGTCGATCGACCGCCAAGTCCTCAAGAACAACGTCGTGGGTCTGGCCAAGGCCGCAAAGGCGTTCAAAATCCCGGCGACGATTACGACGGTGGAGACGGATGGCTTCTCCGGCAACACCTACCCCGAGTTGCTCGCGGTCTTCCCGGAGAACAAGCTGCTCGAGCGTACGTCGATGAACTCCTGGGACGACCAGAATGTCCGCGATGCTCTCGCCGCGAACGTCAAGAAGGGACACAAGAAGATCGTCGTCTCGGGCCTGTGGACAGAGGTCTGCAACATGACGTTCGCTCTCTCGTGTCTGCATGATACCGACTATGAAATCTACATGGTTGCCGATGCCTCTGGCGGCACGTCCGTCGATGCACACAAGTACGCCATGGATCGCATGGTCCAGGCGGGTGTCATTCCCGTCACCTGGCAGCAGGTTCTGCTCGAGTGGCAGCGCGACTGGGCGCGGAAGGACACCTACGATGCCGTGATGGCGATCGTTAAGGAGCATTCGGGCGCCTATGGCATGGGTGTCGACTACGCCTATACGATGGTCCACAAGGCCCCAGAGCGCGTGAAGCATGGCGAGCGTATTGGCCCGAACCCGGCCAAGGTCTGAGATCGATAGCTGAGACCGGTGGCCGTGACGGCCATCGGTCCTCTGAAAGGGCGGGTGGGCAATGGCGACGTCCGAAAACACCAAGGCTCAGCCCGAGGGCTCGGCGCTCGCCCCGCTCAAGCACACCGTTTTTGCGGCGCTGTGGATTGCAACGGTCGTGTCGAACGTCGGCACGTGGATGCAGAACGCGGCCGCCGGCTGGCTCATGGCCGGCCTGACGCAGGACGCCTTCATCGTCTCGCTCGTGCAGGTGGCGACGATGCTGCCGGTCGTCCTGCTCGGCCTGCCAGCGGGCGCCCTTGCCGACATCATCGACAGGCGTTGGCTGCTCATCGCGGTCAATGCCGCCGTCACGGTCGTCGTCGCCGTGCTCGGCTTATTGGTCTGGTACGATCTGGTGACGCCGTGGATTCTGCTGTTCTTCACGCTTCTCGTCGGAGCAGGATCGGCGCTCATTGCGCCCGCATGGCAGGCCATCGTGCCATCGCTCATACCGCGCAATGATCTGCAAGCGGCGATCTCGCTCAATAGCGTCGGCATCAACATCAGCCGTGCCATCGGTCCCGCGCTCGCCGGCATCGTGATTGGCGCTGCCGGCCTCGCCGCCCCCTTCTGGCTCAATGCCATCAGCACGCTCGCCGTGATCGGTGTGCTGTGGTGGTGGCGCCCTGTTGGAGCTGCTGCCGGTGCGCTGCCGCCGGAGCGCTTTCGTTCCGCGCTCGGCATCGGCTGGCGCCACGTTCTTCACAATCGCCACTTGGTCGCGACACTCGTGCGGTCAGCCGGCTTTTTCGTCTTCGCGAGCGCCTATTGGGCGTTGCTCCCCCTCGTGGCCCGCGACCAGATCGCCACCGGGCCGCAACTCTATGGCTTGCTGCTCGGCTCGATCGGTGTGGGTGCGGTCGGCGGCGCATTCCTGCTGCCGCGCCTGAAAACATTGCTCGGTCCTGACAAGCTCGTCGCCGCCGCCACGGCCGGAACGGCCATCGCTCTCGTGCTTTTCGGGCTCGCCCAATCATCGTACGTAGGCCTCGCCGCAGCGCTTATTGCCGGCATTTCCTGGATCGCCGTTCTCGCGCCGTTGAATGTCTCGGCGCAGGTGGCCTTGCCCGGATGGGTCAAGGGGCGCGGTCTCGCTGTCTTCGCGATCGTGCAGTTCGGCGCCATGACGATCGGCAGCGCGCTATGGGGGCAGGTGGGCAGGCTCGCCGGGCTTCCCGCGGCGCATATCATTGCGGCCGTGGGCGCGCTGGCCTGCATTCCGCTGCTCATGCGCTGGAAGCTGCAAACGGGTGCCGATGTCGATCTCACGCCCTCCCTGCACTGGCCCGATCCCGTGCTTTCTGGCGACGTGGAACTCGACCGCGGCCCCGTGCAGATCATCATCGAATACAAAATCGCGCCCCAGGATCGCGAAGCCTTCCTCGCCGCGATCAGCGAGCTCAGCCACGAGCGGCTGCGTGACGGCGCCTACGACTGGGATGTGTTCGAGGACGCCGCCGAGCCCGGACGCATGATCGAGACCTTCCTCGTCTCCTCCTGGATCGAGCACCAGCGCCAGCACCATCGCGTCACCGCCGACGATCGGGAAGTGCAGGAGCGCCTGCACAAGTTCCACAAGGGCACCAAGCCGCCTCTCGTCCAGCACTTGATCGCGGCGCGCCCCAAACAACAGCACTAAAGCCTCAAGGAACAGCGCACCATGGTGCCATCCGCCACTGCCCCCGACTTGATCCTGCACAACGCGCAGATCACCACGCTCGACCGCACTAATCCTTCAGCCACAGCAGTCGCCATCAAGGACGGGAAGTTTACAGCCGTCGGCAGCGACAAGGACGTTGTCCCGCTCGCCGGACCTCAGACGAAGCTCGTCGATCTCATGGGGCGCCGCGTTCTGCCGGGCCTCTGCGACAACCACACACACGTCGTGCGCGGCGGCCTCAACTTCAACATGGAACTCCGCTGGGACGGTGTGCGCTCGCTCGCCGACGCCATGAACATGCTGAAACGGCAGGTCGCCGTCACGCCGCCACCGCAGTGGGTGCGCGTCGTCGGCGGCTTCACCGAGCAGCAGTTCGCCGAGAAGCGCCTGCCGACCATCGACGAGCTGAATGCCGCAGCACCCGATACGCCCGTCTTCATCCTGCATCTCTACGATCGCGCGATCCTCAACGGCGCCGCGCTTCGCGTCGTCGGCTACACGAAGGATACGCGCAACCCTCCCGGCGGCGAGATCATGCGCGATGCCAGCGGCAATCCCACCGGCCTCCTGCTCGCCAAACCCAATGCGACCATCCTCTACGCGACGCTCGCGAAGGGACCTAAGCTCCCGTTCGACTATCAGGTCAACTCGACGCGCCATTTCATGCGCGAACTGAACCGCCTTGGCATCACGAGCGTGATCGATGCCGGTGGCGGCTTCCAGAACTTCCCCGAGGACTACGCCGTCATCCAGAAGCTCGCCGACGATGGGCAGATGACCGTGCGCCTCGCCTACAATCTCTTCACGCAGAAGCCCAAGCAGGAAAAGGACGACTTCCTCAACTGGACACGCACGTCGAAGTACAAGCAGGGTGACGACTACTTCCGCCACAACGGCGCCGGGGAGATGCTCGTCTTCTCCGCCGCCGACTTCGAGGACTTCCGCCAACCGCGTCCGGACATGCCGTCCGAAATGGAAGGCGATCTCGAAGCCGTCGTGCGCATTCTCGCCGAGAACCGCTGGCCCTGGCGCATGCACGCCACCTACGACGAGACCATCTCCCGCGCACTCGACGTCTTCGAGAAGGTCAACCGCGACATCCCGCTCGCGGGGCTCAACTGGTTCTTCGATCATGCCGAGACGATCTCGGAGCGCTCGATCGACCGGGTCGCGGCGCTCGGCGGCGGCATCGCCGTGCAGCACCGCATGGCCTACCAGGGCGAGTTCTTCGTCGAGCGCTACGGCGCCCGCGCGGCCGAGGCGACGCCGCCGATTGCGCGGATGCTCGAAAAAGGCGTGAAGGTCTCAGCCGGCACCGATGCCACGCGCGTCGCCTCCTACAATCCCTGGGTATCGCTGGCGTGGATGGTGACGGGCCGCACAGTCGGCGGCCTGCGCATCTATCCGCAGCACAACTGCCTCGATCGCGAGACTGCGCTGCGGATGTGGACGGAGAAGGTCACGTGGTTCTCCAACGAGGAGGGCAAGAAGGGCCGCATCGAGGTCGGTCAGTTCGCCGACCTGACAGTGCCCGACCGCGACTACTTCAAGTGCCCGGAGCTGGAGATTGTCGACACCACTGCCGAGCTGACCATCGTCGGCGGTAAAGTTGTGTATGCTGCCGGCGCCTTCGCGAGGCTGGACGAAGGCGGACCGCCACCCGCCATGCCCGATTGGTCACCCGTGCGCACGTTCGGCGGCTATGGCGCTTGGAGCGATAACGCGGCCGGAAATCAAACCGTCCAACAGCGCGCGGCAGCCGATTGCGGATGTTCGCACGCGTGCGACGTCCATGGACACGACCACGCGAGCGCATGGTCGAGCGCACCACCCGTTGCGGATCTCAAAAGCTTCTGGGGCGCACTCGGCTGTGCCTGCTGGGCCGTGTGAGCGCTACTGCTTGCTCGCGGACTTGGTGGACTTGGCCGCCTTCTTCTTCACCTTCCTCTTCGCCGGCGGAGCATCATCGCTGCCAAATCCGAAGCCCGAAAAGATCGAGGAAATCGGCGCGGATGTATTCGCGCCCGAATAGTTCGCGACGACGCGCACGGTCGTCCCGACCTTGGCCATCGTCGCCAAATGCACGACATGCTCGTTCATCATCCGGAAGCATCCTGACGAGGATGCGCGCCCGATCGAGCGCTCGTTGTTGGTGCCGTGAATGCGGTAGATCGTGCTGCCGAGGTACATCGCCTTGGCGCCGAGCGGATTGATGACACCGCCCGAGACCGTGATGGGCAGTCCCGGCTGGCGCTTGTGCATCTCGGGTGGCGGCGTCCAGGAAGGCCAGTCGGCAATGCGGCTGATCTTCTCAGTCCCCGTCCACTCGAAGCCCTCGCGCCCGACGGAGATGGGATAGGCTTAGGCCTTCTTGCCCGGCAGCACGTAATAGAGCTGCCGCCCGCCGGTATCGACGATGATCGTGCCCGGCTCCTCGCCTTTGTCCAGGTAGACGGTCGGAGGCTCCTGCGGCTTGATATCCGGCTTCCCGCCACCCTCCATGAACTTGGGATAGACCGTCGGGCCATAGTTCTTGCGGCGCTCGGCACGCTGGGCTTCAACCTCGCGCTCGCGCCGTTCGACGTCGCTCTGGAAAACCGGTCCGGCCGCCCCCCATTGCGACTGCGCGAGAGCATGAGCCCCGCCCCACGCGAGGCCAGCGCCAGCCAAGGCGCAAAGCAATGCCGTTCGAGCCACGTTCATGCGCGTCCCCCATTCCCCCTCGCGCCGCAGTGTGAGCTGCGCCGAGTCGCCCGTCCGAAATTAATCGTAAGCACGGTATCGGTACAAGCCGACTCGCTTGCCCTTTGACAATACGGACGAAACTGGCGCTCCCAGGACACGCTCAGCGGAGAACCGCAGGCCCACGATCGCCCGTTCGTGCACAGTATTTGTGCTTGATATGGCGGCCGTATTGCACAGACTTTGAATTGTTCATGGAGCAATTCCCAGCCAGTGGCCAGAACGCCCCCGGCGCCAGGTTCGAGCGACACCATGTCCGCTGTTTTCTCGGAGAGTGAGCAGACCTTCCTGGAAAAGGACCGCCCCCTGCAGGAGGATATCCGCCTGCTTGGCCAGATCCTGGGCGACACCGTTCGCGAGCAGGACGGCGAGAACGCCTTCGAGATCGTCGAGGCCATCCGGCGTCTCTCCGTCGCCTTTCAGCGCAAGTCCGACGAAGCGGCGGGGCGCAATCTCGATACCCTGCTGAGCCGACTGAGCCCGGCGGAGACCGTGTCGGTCATTCGCGCCTTCAGCTACTTCTCGCATCTGGCCAATCTGGCCGAGGACCGCCACCACGTCCGCCGCCGCCTGGTCCACGAGATCGAGGACGAGCCGCAGGATGGCAGTCTCGCCCGCTGCTTTACCCGCCTGCGCGAGGCACGCATCACCGACGACCGCATAGAGCGCGCGCTCGCTGGCAGCTATGTCTCGCCGGTGCTGACGGCCCATCCGACGGAAGTTCAGCGCAAGAGCACGCTCGACGCGGAACGCGATATCGCGGAGCTGCTAGCCGAGCGCGAGAACCTTCGCACGCCGCGCGAAAGAGCCGAGAACGAGGCGCGGCTGCGCGCACGCATTGCCCAGCTCTGGCAGACGCGGCTGCTGCGCACCGAGAAGCTCACCGTGCGCGATGAGATCGAGAACGCGCTGAGCTACTACACATCGACGTTCCTGACTGAGATCCCGCGCCTCTACGCGGAGCTCGAGGAGCTTCTCGGGCGTCCTGTATCATCGTTCTTTCGCATGGGGAATTGGATTGGCGGGGACCGCGACGGCAATCCGAACGTGAATGCCGGTACGCTCGACTGGGCTGTCAAGCGATACGCCGAGACGGTGCTGCGCCACTACCTGATCGAAACCCACAAGCTCGGCGCCGAGTTGTCGATGTCGAGCGTGCTGACACCATCGACGCCCGCACTGCTGGAGCTTGCCGCGCGATCGGGAGACAACAGCCAGCGGCGCATGGACGAGCCCTACCGCCGTGCGCTCACGGGCATCTACAGCCGCCTCTCCGCAACCATCAAGGTGCTCACGGGGGCCGAAGCCCTGCGCCACGCGGTAGCGCCGAGCGCGCCCTATCCGGATGCAGCCACCTTCCTCGCCGATCTCACCGTCATTCGCGATTCGCTGCTCGCCAATCACGGCGGCCCGCTCATACGCTTTCGGCTGTCGCCGCTCATTCGCGCCGTCCAGATCTTCGGCTTCTATCTCGCGACGACCGATCTCCGGCAGAACTCCGACCGCCATGAAGCCGTCGTCGCGGAATTGCTTGCCGCCGCCCGTATCGAATCCAACTATTCCGCGCTCCCCGAAGAGCAGAAGCAATCGGTGCTGCTCGCGCAGCTGCAGGATCCGCGCTCACTGCAAATCCGCGACGTCGAATACAGCGCGAGTTCACAAGGCGAGCTGGCCATCTTCGAGCGCGCGCGCGAGTTGCGCCAGGCTTTCGGCGCCGAAGCGATCCGCCACTACATCATCAGCCACACGGAGAGCGTCAGCGATCTCCTGGAAGTCCTGCTCCTCCAGAAAGAATGCGGCCTGCTGCACGGATCACTCGCCCCCGGCGATACCTCCAGCGCCAAGGTCGATCTCATCGTCGTGCCGCTGTTCGAGACCATCGAGGATCTGCGCGCCGCCGAACCCATCATGCGCGAGTTCTATGACCTACCGGGCGTCGAGACGCTCATGCGCAATTCCGGTGCCGTGCAGGATGTCATGCTCGGCTACTCCGACAGCAACAAGGACGGCGGCTACTTCACCGCAAACTGGGAGCTTTATCGCGCCTCGACCGCGCTCGGGAAAGTCTTCGACGAGAAGCCGGGCCTCGCCCTTCGGCTCTTCCACGGTCGCGGTGGCACGGTGGGACGTGGCGGCGGTCCGAGCTATCAAGCCATTCTCGCGCAGCCGCCCGGCACGGTGAAAGGCCAGATCCGCGTCACGGAGCAGGGCGAAGTCATCAACGCCAAGTACGCGAACCCGGAGATCGGCCGCCGGAATCTCGAGACCTTCATGGCGGCGACCCTGGAAGCAACCCTTCTGACAAACCGACAAGCGCCTGCTCCTGAGGTCCTGGACGCCGCAGCAGAAATCTCCGTCAGCAGCATGGCCGCCTACCGCAAGCTCGTCTACGGCACGGACGGCTTCACGGACTACTTCTTCGCCGCGACGCCGATCTCGGAAATTGCCGAGCTCAACATCGGCTCACGGCCCGCATCGCGAAAAGCCAACCGGCGCATCGAAGACCTGCGCGCCATTCCTTGGGGCTTCTCGTGGGGGCAGAGCCGCGTCACGTTGCCCGGATGGTTCGGCTTTGGCTCGGCAGTCGAGGACTTCGTGTCAGCGAACAGCGACGCACGCTTGACCCTGCTGCGGCGCATGAACAGCGAGTGGCCATTCTTCCGTACGATCCTGTCCAATCTGGATATGGTGCTGGCAAAGGCCGATCTTGCCGTCGCGCGCCGCTATGCTGCGCTGGTGCCCGATCAGAAGCTCGCCAAGACCATATTCGAGGCCATCGAGCTGGAGTGGTCGAAGACGGTGCAGGCGCTGGAAGCTATTACCGGCGAATCCCGGCGGCTCGCCGACAATCCATCGCTCGCGCGATCGATTGCGCATCGCTTTGCCTACATCGCGCCGCTCAATCACCTGCAGGTGGAGTTGCTGCGCCGCTGGCGTGCCGGGCAGATCGACGAGAAAGCCCAGCGCGGCATCCTCATTTCGATCAACGGCATTGCGGCAGGCCTGCGCAATACGGGCTAGCTGGTTCCGCACCCTCGGCAAGCGCGCAGTCGTCGAAGCACTATCTGTTCAGAACCCAATCGGTATGCTGTGCTCGGGTTCACTTCCGGACCAGATCTGGGGATCATCTATGCCCTGCGCATACGCGAGACGTTTCGTCCTGGTGTGCATTGCCCTCCTGGCAGCACACGCGAATGCCGTTCGTGCCCAAACACCTCCGAGCGCTACCGAGATCTCGCAATATACCGGACTACACAAGGCCGTGGCAGCGGGGCACGTGCAGGAAGTGCAGGCACTGCTCGCGAGCGGCGCCAATGCCAACGCACGTGATGGCGCAGGCCGCACGCCTGCTCACGTCGCAGCGTTCGGCTCACACTACGATCTCCTGCGCGCCTTGGTTGCCGGCGGTGCCGACATCAATGCGCTCGAAGACAGCCGCTATGACGTCATCACCATCGCCGCCGTGAAGGATGATGTTCGCATGGTCGAGCTAGCAATCGAACTCGGCGGGAATCCAAAAGCGATTACCAGCCGCTACGACGGCACGGCCTTGATCGCGGCGGCGCATCTCGGGCACGAAGGCGTCGTCGAGGCGCTGATCAAGGCGGGCGCGCCTCTAGACCACGTCAACAATCTCGGCTGGACCGCGCTGATCGAAGCCGTCGTTCTGGGCGACGGCGGCCGGCGTTACGTCGCGACGGCAAAGGCCTTGGTGCAGGCGGGAGCACGTAAGGACCTCGGTGACCGATCAGGCGTGACACCTCTGGAGCACGCACGACAACGCAACTACCAGGCCATGATCGAGGTACTGAACTGACGCGCGGACGCGGGGCCTAGCCACTAAGCGGCCACAGGCTCTTCGGCGCGCGCTCGTACTTCAGCAGGCGCAGGTTCGCCGGTGCGACACCCGGCGTATCCACATAGACCACTTCGCTGGCGATCGGGCCGAACTTGGCGTGGAAGTGCTGCGAGGACTTCACGACGATCAGCTTCGTCTCGGCGAGAACAATGCCGAACTGCTCGAAGAGGTTCGTCCCGAAGCCCTGCGTGCGGTGCGTCGTCAGCACGACTTTGACGCCATCGATGCGGACGACCGCGACATCACCCAGCGGCGCGATGGTACCGCTGAGCCCATCTTGCCAGGCATCCTTCTTCACCGCCAACACCTCGACTTTCACATCGAGCGGCGGTCCCGAATACTGGCTCACCTTGCCGCCGATCCGGAGCTTCAGGTTGGCGCCAACACCGGCCTGCAGGCAGAACCCCACAGCCACCGGATCCCAGAACGGCCCTAGCACGGCATTCTCGACCTTGCGCTCGAGCAGCCGGGCCAGAATGAAAGTCGAATCGCCGCCGGCACCCGCACCCGGATTGTCGGCGCTGTCGGCCATCACGACCGACATGTGATTGCTGCCGAGCCCGCGCGTGATTGCGCCGTCGGCATCGGGATAAGGCGGCGCAAACTTGTCGCGCATCGCGATGATCTCGTCGCCGAGCTCCTTGCAGATGCGCTCGGCCTTCGCCGCGTCGCCGTCGGTGACGACAAGAAGCCGCGCGCCGAGATCGGCATTGTCGCCCCAGGGAAAACCATGTCCGAACGAGATCGAGAGCACACCGTCCTTGCCCTCCATCTCGTAGAAGCTCTTGACGAGACTACTCGCGGGCTCGCGCGTCGTCGGGATGAGCGTGATGAAACCGAGATCGCGCAGATGCATGACAGGCTTCGTACGGCCGGCAAGGGCGTCCTCGGAAAGCCGCACGAGATCGCGCGCACGGTCGTAGATGTCGGTGTGCGGGTATTCCTTGAAGATCACCATGAGATCGACAGAGCCGACCTTCTTCTCGGTGAGATTGCAGTGCAGGTCCAGCTCAGCGCCGAGGAGCACATTCGGGCCAATGAGCTCGCGCACACGCGCGAGCAGATCGCCCTCGGCATCCTCGTAGCCATCCGCGATCATGGCGCCATGGATCTGCAGCAGCACCGCATCGACCGGCATCGCCGCCTTCAAATCCGCCAGCAACTGGTCGCGCAGGAACTCGTACGCACTCTTCACCGTGACGCCGGAGGGCTGGGCAAAGGCGAGCTTGCCCTCGATGAGCGTCCAGCCGGCCTCCGCGCTCCGTTCGCGCAGCGCCTTACAGAGCTGCCCGAAGGCCGGCAGCTTTTCGGAGGGCGTCGCGGCCATGTCGTAGCCCTTGCCCTGGAATTCGACGAGGCCGGTCGGCATGGGCGCAAACGTGTTGGTCTCGGTGCCGAGCGTGGCCGTAAAGATGCGCATTTAGGTGAGTTCCCCGTGGCTGGTCGCGCCGAGGATGGCAGAGCCCAGAGCATTTTCAAACGCTTGAATTTGCAGACCTTCCGCGCACTTTGTCTCATGCGTCGGAGCACGCTCTGGAAGAAAAATACAACGTACAAAGAAAGGCTTGCTGGCCCAGTGCGCGGGGAATGGGCACCCATTCGAAGCAGCCTGATGAGCACCCCATTCCAGTATCCGCGGGCCTGGCAGCAAAGGCGTTCGAGTGGGTCCTCAGGCGAACAATGAGGGCCTTTACCGCACGCAACTCGGCTTTGTTGCCGCAGGCAACCATAGGCCCCCGGGTTTGCTTGAAATCAACGCCCCGAGCGGCTATGTCCGCCAAGTCTCCCCCGGCGTAATCCGCTTGAGCGTCAAGGCGCTGCCTTGTCCCAGGGGGCTATGCGTCCGTGGTAAACCGAATTGACCGTCTAAACCGCGCGCCAGAGGGCTGGCGTCAGGAGCCCGCACTAGTGTGATGATCGAGAAATTCGCCACCTCTCGCGGCACGGTATCGAGCGAATTTCTCGATCTGAATCACACTAGCAAGATTATGATTCTAGTGTCCCTTTTGATTCCGAAGTTCGCTCGGGA
>JAEZAW010000342.1 GCA_023430315.1 Pseudomonadota bacterium
GTATGGCGACGCTGCAAAGCCTGCTCGATGGCGAGTGCGAGCTGTTCTTCAAGCCCGGTACCATGCAGTTCAGCGGCCACGCCGAAGCGATCGTCGGTTGGCGCGTGCCGCCCTCTGTGCGCCTTGCCATGTCGTTCTCTCATCACGGCGTCGAGCTCTACTACCGGCTGACGCTCGAGGCGGCCGATGCCCATGTGCAACTCGATCTCATCCGATTCGAGCCGCAAGAGGCAGGTGAGGACGGCAGGCGCCGACGCCTCGCGTCGGCCCTCGGCGCGGCGCGTGCGAATCGCCTGCCGCATCGGGGCGGCCAGCTTCAGGCAAGAGATGTCGGCTATCAGGGAAGCTAAAGCCGAAGGACTCCCCGATGGACGACCTCGCTCTCTTTTCCATTGCCAGCGACCGCAACCGCTGGCTCGCGACGCGCAGTGCGGCGCTCGCCGACAATATCGCCAATGCCGATACGCCGAACTTCAAGGCCAAGGACGTGCCTTCGTTCGAGGCCGCGCTCAGCTCCGCGAATGTCGCAATGCTGCGCACGAATTCCAGCCATCTGGCACCTACCCAGTTCGGGGCTCGCGCATTCGAGACGGTCGCGCGACCTGGCGAGGTGCCGAAGCACTCCGGCAACACCGTGAGCCTCGAGACGGAGCTCGCCAATCTCGGTGAGACCCGCTCGCAACACTCGATGGTCTCGGGCGTGATCAGTGCTTTCCATCGCATGCTGCTCTCGAGTGTCAGGGGGTAGGCGATGGCTGACGAGCTCAAGGCCGCGATCATCTCTTCGTCCTCGGGTCTGCGCGCGCAATCGACGCGCATCCGCGTCGTCTCGGAGAACCTCGCGAACGCGAGCGCAACGGCGACTGTGCCGGGCGGCGATCCTTATGCGCGCAAGACGATCAGCTTCGCGCAGGAACTCGACCGCACGAGCGGACTCAATCTGGTGCGCATCAATGCCATTGGCCGGGATTCGGCGCCCTATCCCGCACAACACATGCCCGGGCATCCGGCGGCTGATGCGAACGGCTATGTGAAGCTCGCCAACGTCAATCCGCTGGTTGAGCTTTCGGACATGCGCGAGGCGCACCGATCCTATGAGGCGAACCTGCAGATGGTGCGGCAGGCGCGCGAGATGATCGGTGACCTCATCGACCTGTTGAAAGGCAAGTGATGATCGATTCGATTGCAGGTGTGGGCGGACGCACGCTACCAGCCGGACCGGTCGGCGGAATGGCAGACTCGACGCCCGTGTCGGCGCCGAAGATGGCGCCAGTCACGCCAGGGGCCGCGGCTGTCAACCAGCCCGACCACGACTTCGCGACGCTGCTCGGTAATGCGATCAGCGAGTTCGGGCAGAAGATGCGTCAGGCCGAGGCCGTCTCGATCGGCGGCGTCAAGGGAACGGCGGCGCTGCAGGATGTCGTCGAGCACGTGATGTCGGCCGAGCAGAGCCTGCAGACGGTCATCGCGGTGCGCGACAAGGTCATCTCGGCCTACCAGGAAATCAGCAGGATGGCGATCTAGCGGGAGCGGAGACAGGGAATGCGCGCACTATCTATCGCCGCGACCGGCATGACGGCCCAGGCACTCAACGTCGAGGTCATCGCCCACAACGTCGCGAACATCAACACGACGAGCTTCAAGCGCTCCCGCGCCGAGTTCGTCGATTTGCTCTATCAAACGCAGCTCGCCGCCGGCACGCCGGCCGCGGGTGGCGTCGAGGTCATTCCGGAGGGCGCGCGCGTCGGTCTTGGCGTGCGTGCGGCCGCGATCCGCAATCTCCACCAGCAGGGCGCGCTCGCGCAGACCGGCAACTCCCTCGATCTGGCCATTACGGGGCGCGGGTTCTTCCGCGTGACCGGGCCCGAGGGTGAAACGCTCTACACGCGCGCCGCGGCTTTCAACAAAGACGATACCGGTCGCATCGTGACAGCCGAGGGTTATCTCGTGCAGCCGCAGATGACCGTTCCTCCTGAAGCGACGGCCATCACCGTAAATGAGCGCGGCGAGGTCTACGTCACCATCCCGAACGAGATCGAGCCGCGTCTGCTCGGTCAGCTCTCGGTCGCGAGCTTCGTCAATGAGGTCGGCCTCGAGCCGCTCGGCGGCAACCTGTGGCGCGAAACCTCCGCTTCGGGCGCTGCCACAGTCGGCATTCCCGGAGAGAACGGCCTCGGCAAGATCAAGCAGGGCTACCTCGAGTCCTCCAACGTCGATCCGGTCAAGGAAATCACCGAGTTGATCTCCGCGCAGCGCGCCTATGAGATGAACTCCAAGATCATCCAGGCGTCGGACGACATGATGGGCATCGTCACCAAGGGCATCAGGTGACGGACAGCGTTCCGCCGCGCCCGGTGGGGTCGTGACAAGTCAGAGGGGAGCCATGCGACGCATTCTGCAAACGGCTGCGGTCGGTCTCGCGGTCGTGTTCGCGTTTTCCGCGGATGCGCAGAGCAGCGGCATGGCCCTGCCCGTGCCGACCGTCACCATCCTTCAAGGCGATATCGTTTCCGAGGAGTTCATCGGCGAACAGCGCTTCCTTGTGAATGCACGCCAGGTGCAGGGTTTCCACACCACGCGCGAGGCTGTGGTCGGAAAGGTTGCCCGCCGAGTTCTCCAGGCAGGTCACGCCATCCCGATCAATGCGCTACGCGATCCCTGGGTGTTCAAGGAAGGGGAGCGGGTGTCGATCTTGTTCGCCTCCGGCGGGCTCAGCATCGAGGCGACGGGCATCGCGCTCGAGCCTGGCGTCGTCGGGAAACTCATCGGCGTGCGCAACGCGGATACGGGTCTGATCGTCCGCGGCGTTGTGAATGCCAGCGGCCGTGTCCATGTGGGAGGGGATTGAGGGAATGATGTCCCTGTTGCGAACGCTGCTCCTTGCCGTCGTCTCGCTCGCGCTGATCGCGAGCGAGGTGTGGGCCGAGGTGCGCGTCAAGGACATCACGACCGTGCGCGGCGTCCGTCCGAATCAGCTTGTCGGCTACGGCCTAGTCACCGGTCTCAAAGGCACCGGCGACAGCCTGCGCAACGCACCTTTCACCGAGCAGTCGATGAACGCGATGCTCGAGCGGCTCGGCGTCAATGTCCGCGGCCTCGACATGCGTACGAAAAATGTCGCCGCCGTTCTGGTGACGGCTGAACTGCCGGCGTTCTCCGTAGGCGGCAACCGCATTGATGTTTCCGTAGCCTCGCTCGCCGACTCCACCTCGCTCGCTGGCGGCACGCTCGTGATGACTCCGCTGCAAGGCGCCGATGGACAGATCTATGCCGTGGCGCAAGGGTCCGTCGTCGTCGCTGGCTTCCAGGCCCAGGGGCAGAACGAGAGCTTGACGCATGGCGTGCCGACCTCGGGGCGAATCACGGGCGGAGCGCTCGTCGAGCGCGATGCGCCGGACCTGCTCGCCTCGACGCGCACGCTCCATCTCGAACTGAAAAATCCGGATTTCGGCACCGCCGTCGCCATCGTCGATGCCGTCAATACATACACTGTGCAGACGACGAAGCGCCGTCTCGCGAAGGAAGCAGGGCCGAGCTCGCTGGCTGTCGAAGTCCCGGCAGGCACGACCGCCGCTCGCTTCCTCGCGGCCATTGGTCAGCTCAAGGTGGAGCCGGATGTGCCGGCCCGCATCATCGTCGACGAGCGCACCGGCACGATCGTCATCAGTCGCAATGTGAAGGTGAGCCGCGTCGCGGTCACGCACGGCAATCTGACCGTGCGGGTGGTCGAGACACCGGCCGTCTCGCAGCCGGCACCGTTCTCGAAGGGGCAGACGGTGGTCACGTCGACGACGGAGATCTCGGCCAGCCAGGAGAACGGCAACTTTGCGATCGTCGACGGCGTCGACCTGCAGAGCCTGGTGACCGGCCTCAACCGGATGGGGCTGAAGCCGCTCGGCATTATCGCAATCCTACAGGCCATCAAGTCGTCAGGTGCGCTGCAGGCTGAGCTTGTAGTGCAGTGAGGTGCGGCGCGTGGAGAGGATCATGAAGACAGTGCAGCAAGGGAGGTCCAAGGGTGCGGCGGCGATCGCGCTGCTGCTGGCCTTCGGCGCGCTGCCGGGCCCCGCTTCTGCTCAGACACCGCCCGCAAAGGACGTCATGAAGGTCGCGCCCAAGGCGGCGGTGGCCTCGCGTCCACCTGCGCCGCGCATGGTGCCGATCGTCCCGGAGCCCAAGCGCACGCCGACACGTGAGCCGGAGAAGGCGCTTTCCGTTTCGGATCAGTACTGCCGGGCCGTACTTGAGCCGGCGCGCGAGGCGCGCTACGCGCACCAGACGGCGGAGATCGAGGCGCTGAGCCGAGCGCTCGACGATCGCATGGCCAAGATCGAGTTGCGGATCGCAGAACTCAAGGAGTGGGTGGCGCGGCGCGAGGATTTTGCCAATCGCACCAACGAGCAGCTGGTGACCATCTACTCCGGCATGCGCCCGGAGGCCGCTTCCGAGCAGCTTGCGAAGCTCGAGGAGAGTGCGGCTGCAGCGATCCTGAGCAAGCTCGCGCCACGCGTGGCCAGCCAGATTCTCAATGACATGCCGCCCGAGAGGGCTGCGAAGCTCGCCATGATCCTCATGGGGGCATCGCGCAAGAACGACCCCGGAGGCGGATCGTGAGCACACTTTGCGACACTTCAGGTCGCTCTGCAATGATGAGAAAGGTTCCTGCGGCGCTCTGGCGGGTGCGTGTCGGCCTGCTCGCGCTCATCGCGACGGTGGGGGTCGGCTGCTCGGTGAAGACCGACGAGATCAACAAGGAGCCGACGTTGAGCCCGGTGGGCGCCGGCATCGAGCAGAAGGCTGTGACGCCGGCGACGTACGATCACATGCATAAGGCAGCCTTTCAAAGGCCGACCGGACACAACAGCTCGTCACTCTGGACGCAGCGCGGCGCAGATCTTTTCCGCGATCGCCGCGCGCGCCGCCTCGGCGACATCCTGACCGTCAACATCTCCATGAAGGACAAGGCGATCATGGACAACCGCTCGAAGCGGACGCGCGATTCCGCGCACGGCTTCGGGCTTGACTGGGCGCACGACGTAGCAACGTTCGGGGTCACGTCTTCGGGCAAGGCGGCGGTCAATTCCGCACTCAAGTCCAATACGGCCTCGGACGGCAAGGGCGAGATCGAGCGTTCCGAAAACATCGATTTGAGGCTCGCTGCCGTCGTCACCGACGTGCTGCCCAACGGCAACCTGCTGATCCAGGGCTCGCAGGAGGTGCGCGTCAACTACGAGCTGCGTGTTCTCACGTTCACCGGTGTCGTGAACATCAGCGATATTCGCGCCGACAATACGATCCCCTACGAACGCATCGCGGAAGCGCGCATCTCATACGGCGGTCGCGGACGCTCGATGGAGGTCCAGCAGCCGGCCTGGGGTCACCAGATCATCGATCAGTTCAGCCCCTTCTGAAGCACCAGGGATTGTCGGGTAGATGGCTGAGGAAACCGAAGGCAAGGCAGCGGGAGGCGGCGGCAAGGGCGCCTTCATCATCGCCCTCGTGCTGCTCGCCGTCGTAGGTGCTGGAGCGGGCGCAGGCTTCAGCCTGATGTTCCTCAATGCCGGCGCGGCGCCGCATGATGCCGCTGCGGGAAAGCGCGATCTGCAAATCGTTCAGGGCGCCAAGCACGGCGAGAAGGGAGCCGCATCGAAAAGCGCTGCCGAGCCGAGCAAGGTGCTGATCTCGAATCTCGATCCGATTCTCGTGACGCTCTCCGGTCCGGCACGGAGCTGGGCACGGCTCGAGCTCGGCGTCATCCTCGATGCCCCGGCTGCGCCTGATGACGGGGTGCTGCTCAAGTCAATGACCGAGGACATTATGAGCTTCATGCGTACGGTGCCGCTCACTCATGTCGAGAGCGCCGCCGGCGTCGAATATCTGCGCGAGGACATCGAGGAGATTGCACGCCTGCGCAGCAAGGGGCGGGCCCGTAGCGTCATCCTGCGTTCGCTGGTGGTCGAATGAGGCGTCTTGCAGTCATACTCGCCGTTGTCGTGCTGCTTGTGCCGGGGGCGG
The DNA here is from genome assembly GCA_023430315.1 of Pseudomonadota bacterium. Classification (GTDB taxonomy): domain Bacteria; phylum Pseudomonadota; class Alphaproteobacteria; order Rhizobiales; family Hyphomicrobiaceae. Next base: position 6,016 of record JAEZAW010000342.1, read on the forward strand.
CCCTGGCGCAGACGATCAACCTGCAGGACTTGATTCCGGACGGCCAGGGATCGACCAGCGCGCGCATTCTCCAGCTCATTGCCCTCCTTTCCGTGCTGTCGGTGGCGCCGGGGTTGCTGGTTACGGTCACCTGCTTCACGCGCTTCATCATCGCCTTGTCGTTCCTGCGCTCGGGCGTGGGGCTCCCCTCGACGCCATCGAATATTGTTCTGATCAGCCTCGCGCTTTTCATGACGTTCTTCGTCATGGCACCGATCTTCGACCGCATGTGGACCGATGGCGTGCAGCCGCTCATGGAGAACCGGATCAATGAGCGCGAAGCCTACCAGCGCATGACGCGGCCTCTGCGCGAGTTCATGCAGGCGAACGTGCGCGAGAAGGATATTCAGCTCTTCGAGGGCATCTCACGAGGCCGCACGCCGCCGGCGACACCGGACGCTTCGGGCCAGCCCGTCGAGGTCGACATGCGCGTGCTCGTGCCGGCCTTCATGATCTCCGAGCTCAGGCGCGGCTTCGAAATCGGGTTTCTGATCATCCTGCCATTCCTGGTCATCGACCTGATTGTGGCGACGCTCGTGATGTCCATGGGCATGATGATGTTGCCGCCGACGGCGATCTCGTTGCCGTTCAAGGTTCTGTTTTTCGTGTTGATCGACGGCTGGAACCTGCTCGTTGGGGGGCTCGTGCGCTCGTTCGGCTAGGTGCGACGAAAAATTTCCTAAGTGAGTGCAGATAAGGATTGGCTAATCCGACGAACAAAGTTAACTCAGGGTTAGTACATCAACGGTACAACTTGCGTCGATAGCGGGCCGGGGGGGGGCACCTTGAGGGTGCACGCCGGGGGCATGATGCCGACTCGCTATACCGGACGATCCGGTATGTCCCACACAGTACATCTCCTTACGGGGCATACGAATGGCCAACAGCATCAACACCAATTTCGCCGCGCAGACCGCGCTGCAGAGCCTCAGCAGCATCAACAAGAACTTGCTGACGACGCAGAACCGGATCTCGACCGGTCTTCGCGTCGCGACGGCTGAGGACAGCGCCGCCTACTGGTCGATGGCGACCTCCATGCGCGCTGACAACAAGTCGCTCTCGGCCGTCAACGACGCGCTCGGGATCGGTGCCGCCATGATCGACACCGCCTACACCGGCATGAACGCTGCGATCGACGTCGTGAAGGAGATGGGCAAGCTGCTCGTCGCCGCGCGTCAGCCGGGCGTCAACAAGGCCGACATCCAGACGGAAATCGACGAGCTGCAGAACCAGCTCCGCACGATCGCGAAGTCGGCCTCGATTGCAGGTGAGAACTGGCTGGCCGTCGACTCCGGTGGAGCCTCCTACCAGGCCTCAGAGACGATCGTCGCTTCGTTCTCGCGCAGCACGGGCGAGTTCGGTTCTCAGGTCTCGGTTGGCACGCTCTCGGTCAGCGTTTCGACCTTCTTCCTGCTCGACGCCAACACCGACGGCGCCGCGGGCTCCGATCCCGACACGGGCAGCGCTGGCCCCGAGGCTCTCGGCATTCTCGGCTCGACGCGCCTGACGCGCGATGACTCCGATGCCGGCGGCGTGGCGCGCGGTTCGATCGATGCGGCTGGCACGATCGTGATCGTGAACTACGACGTGGATACCGCTGCCACGGCTGAGATCGACATCACGAGCGCCACCGACGATGAGCTGGAGGACTACATCCAGGCCGTCGACGCTGCGTTGACCGAAATGACCGGCGCGGCCACCGTCATGGGTTCGACGAAGAAGCGCATCGACATCCAGAAGTCCTTCGTGGGTAACCTCATGGACGCTCTCGATCGCTCGGTCTCGACGCTCGTCGACGCTGACATGAACGCCGAGTCGACCCGCCTCCAGGCGCTGCAGGTCCAGCAGCAGCTCGGCATCCAGGCGCTGTCGATCGCCAACTCGAGCAGCCAGAGCATCCTCTCGCTGTTCCGCTAAGCAATCTGAAGGCGCGCGGGCTCCAGACCGGAGCCCGCGCGTTTTCTTTTTGGCGGCTGCTACTGCCGAATAGAGTGGCCCGTTCCCGGCGCCATGATCATGCGATAAGGCAACGCCGCCGCGCGTTCCGCGCTCACCGCGCTCATACCGACAACTTCGCGCAAGGTTCCTGGCCGATGGTTGGGCCTCGAGCCATTCCTCTTGCGCATGAGCGGTGATGCCCAGCAGTGATCAACTCTCCCGACTCATATCGGGCCTAGCGGCGCTCGGTGCGCGTCGCCTCATGCTCCTCGGCCTGGTCGGCCTCTCCGTGATGGCAGCAGTGGTGACTGCGGCCGTGTATCTCGGCCGGCCTGCCATGCAGCCGATCTACACGGGCCTTTCGGCCCAAGACGTCTCGCGCATTACGGCCGCGCTGGCCGAGGCGGGGATCTCTTTCGACGTCAACGAGCAGCGCAGCGCCGTCATGGTGCCCTTCGGGCAGACGGCGCGCGCGAGGTCTCTGCTTGCGCAAAAGGGGCTGCCGAACAGCTCACGCGCCGGATACGAGCTGTTCGACCAGATGGGCTCGATCGGTCTCACCTCCTTCATGCAGGAAGTGACGCGCGTGCGTGCGCTCGAGGGCGAGATCGCGCGCACCATCCAGGCTCTTGACGGCGTTGCTGCCGCGCGCGTGCATCTGGTGCTCGCGGATCCCGGTTCCTTCCGCCGCGAGCGCCGCGATCCCTCCGCCTCCGTTCTGCTGCGCATCGACGAGCGCTGGCAGAACTCGGCCTCACAGGCCGTTCGCCATATTGTTGCGGCGGCCGTACCCGGCATGAAGATCGAGCAGGTCAATGTCGCGGCGACCGATGGCCGTCTGCTCGCTTCCGGCGGCGACGAGCTTACGCTCGGCACGGCCAAGCACGCTGAGATGGAGCGCGCGATGGCCGCAGAGCTCGAGCAGCGCGCAAGCCGCACGCTCTCGGCCATGCTCGGGCCCGGCAACTACCAGGTGAGCGCGACGGTTCGCCTCGATGTCGACCGCCAGCAGGTCAATGAGACCACCTTCGATCCGAAATCGCGCATCGAGCGCTCGGTCCGCACAGTGAAGCAATCGGGCCAGTCCGAAGACAGCGGCACGAAGCCAGCAGTGGGTGTCGTCGCTAACCTCCCCAAGGAGGAGAGCTCCCAGGCTGAAGGCGAGAAGCGCCGCCAGCGCGAGGATCGGCGCGAGGAGCTGGTCAACTACGAGCTCAACACCAAGACGACGCAGACGGTGCGCGAGGGCTATCGCGTGAAGCGGCAGGCCATCGCGGTCGTGATCAGCCGCAAGCACCTCGCCGAAACGCTCGGCGGCAGTGCGACGCCCGAAGCGCAGGAGCAGCGCCTTGGTGAGCTGAAGCGTCTTGTTGCGGCGGCGACCGGCGCAAGTGCCGAGCGCGAGGACCTGGTCGAGATCGCAGCGGTCGACTTCACGGCTGGCGATGGTGCGCTGTCGCCCGTGCCCGGGCCTGGTATCCGCGACTACCTGCTCATGAATGCCGGCACGGCGATGAATGCGCTCGCCATGCTCGGCGTCGTCTTCCTCGTCGTCTGGTTCGGCTTGCGGCCCATGACGAGAGTGCTCGGCCAGCAGCCGGCCATCGCGCTCGATGCGGGTTCCGGGCCGGCTCTGGAGCATCAGGCGGGTGGCGTCGGCGGTGCGCAAGCGCTCGCGCCTCCACAGGGCGAAGTCACCAGCCTCGTGCCGGATCACTCGCATGAGGACGGTGGTCAGCTGGCGCCGCGGCGCAAGAACAATGCAGCGATGCGCGAGAAGCTTGAGGCGCTCGTCGAGTCGGATGCAGCCGAGGTGACGAAAGTGCTCAAGGGCTGGATGCAGAGCGCGAAGACGGCAGCATGATGGCGCGCCCCATACATCATTTCCTGAAGGAGTTCGGGAGCGAGAGCGGTGAGGCGCCCTTCCAGCCGCCGCTGGCAAGGCCGGCACTCGTAGCGGCGCAGGTGCCGGCCGCGGAAGCGGCACCAACGCCGGCACCAGTGTCGCCGCCCGATACGCTCGCGATCAAGGTGAAAGAGGCCTACCAGCAGGGGCTCGCGGCAGGTCGTGCTCTCGAGCGCGAGGCTAGCGAGGCGCAAGCCGCCGAGCTCGCCGTCGACCTCGAGAGGCGTCTCGAAAGCGTGCGAAGCACATTCTCGACGGCTCTTGCTGAAAATCTCGCAGTTGAGCTGCGCACGGGAATAGAAGTCGCCAGCGCCCGCATGTCATCGCATATCGCAACGGCGCTCGCTCCTTTCCTGCGCGAGGGTCTCGCACAGGCTGCCATCGAGAGCTTCGTCAAGGAGATCGGCGGCATGATCGACACGACAGAGGGGCTGTCGGTCGAGGTCGCGTGCCCGAAGGAGATCATCGAGCCGCTGCGCGAGCGGCTGGCGGAGACCATGGCAGCACGCGGCGCGCCGCCCGGCAGCGTGCGCTGCGTTCCCGGCGATACGGCGGATATTCGCGTCACGCTGAATGAAACGGTGATCGAGACCCGTCTTGCCGAGTGGCTGTTGCGGCTCGAGGGAGTGCTTCGCTGATGTCACAGTCTCCCGACGCGCCGGCAGAGCCCATCCAGCTCATTGTTCGTCGTCGCCATGACGAGGACGAAGGACACCACGGTGGCGTGTGGAAGATCGCTTACGCCGACTTCATGACGGCGATGATGGCGTTCTTTCTCGTCATGTGGCTGGTCAACGCGGCGAACACGGAGATGAAGTCGTCGGTCGCGAGCTACTTCAATCCAATCAAGCTCTCCGACACGGTGATCCGCAAGAAAGGTCTTCTCGACGTCGATGGCAAGGCTAATGCCGACGAGGCATCGCAGGCGCGCGACAACAAGAAGCCGGGAATGTCCGAGAGCAAGGTCAAGGACGGCCAGCGTGTCCAGCCGGGCGATGCCGGCAACCTCGGCGTCGAGGATCAGCACGGTAAGGCTGCCGCGCCTGAGCCGACTGATGAGCCGCTCGGCCGCGACGGCACCTCGGTGAGTGCCGGCCGCGCGAGCGAGGCAGGCCGCGCCTTCCGCGATCCTTTCAACCCGTTCGCGCCGGGCCAGCTCATGTCCAAGGAGGGCGGTGAAAAAGAGCAGACCGCCGGGCGGATAGCCGGTTTGCCGAAGGCTGGCGGTGAGACTGCGCCATCCGCGGCTGCAGCACCGCCCTCGCAGACAGCGCGATCCGCGCAGGAGTCCGCCGCATCCTTGCCGTCGATGCCGCGCTCAGAACAGGGCGCGACGCAGCCAACCGGAGCGGATGGTGGCAAGCAACCGGCTTCCGGACGCATGGCCAGTGATGGAGACCGACGTCCGGGGCCGGACGACGATGCACAACAGGTTGCGCGCCGCTTTGGTCCGGCAGGCGAAGCTCAGGGCGGGCGCCTGCTCAAGCCGGAGGGTGACACTGCAGGTGGGCGCCGGCCAGGGCCGTTGGGCGATGCAGAGGAACAGCGGCTTCCGGGTATTGCGGATGCTGCGCGGCAAGCCACGCAAGGTCCCGAAGGGCCGACTGACAAGGCCGCGAACGCCGGGAAAGCGCAGGCCGATGTCCGCCAGCCTTCGGCTGCTGCACAGAAGGATGCAGCCGCCGGTAGTCAACCCGGCGCTCCTGCCGCGGCGGGTGAGAAAACGCTCGACCGTGCCGCGGCAGAAGTGTTGCGCGATGTCCAGCAGGCCGCGAAGCCGATTGCGGGCTCGGGCGGGCCAGGCATCGAGGTGACGATCGAAGGCAACGGGATCGTGTTGAGCCTGACGGACACGAGCACGTTCGGCATGTTCGCCATTGGCTCGTCCGATCCGAGCCAGCAGACGATCGACCTGATTGCACGCATTGCGCCCGTGTTGACCGCCAACAGCAAGCGCATTGTCGTGCGCGGACACACCGATAGCCGCGCCTATCGCACCGACCGCAACAACAACTGGCGTCTCTCGATGACGCGTGCCGAGGCGGCCTACGCGATGCTCGTGCGCGCGGGCGTGGACGAGAGGCGGTTTACGCGCATCGAGGGATATGCCGATCGCAAACTGAAGGTCCCAGGCGACTCCGAAGCAGCGGCCAATCGCCGGATCGAGATCCTCCTGCAGCAGGTGGATGAATGACATCTGCCGTACGACATGCCGGCCGGATTAGAGGAGGAGAGGCGCTGTTCGTGCTTTTTCTCCTGGCCGTGGTGTTTGGCAGTACGCAAATGACGTTCGCCGCGTCCCCGGCGCCAGCAGCGGGAGCTGGCGGGAGCGCGGATCGCTCCTTCGCGGTAGACGCCGTGCGCCAGCCGTATCACGCTGTGCGCACGCTGAGCCTCCTTCAGGAACGGATCGCGCAAGGCGACGAAGCCGCCTTCGCGATGCAGCGTGAGGTCGTCCAGGAAATTGCCGACGAGCTCAAGGCGTTCCCGCCCGCAGTCTGGCGCGCACCGCGCAATCGCGAGGCCCTGGTCAAGTACGCATTGAGTGGTGGCGATCCCGAGCAGCTGCGCGCCGTGCTCTCTCAGAAGCTCTTTGCTAAAGAAGAGCTGCCGCTGGCAGAAGGCGCGCTTGCTTATGCCGAAGGACAGCGCACGAGCGCTCTCCGTCATCTGGAAAAGGTCGACGTCTTTGCCCTTCCGCCGAGCCTTGCGGGCCATGTAGCACTCGTCAAGGCGTTGGTGCTGGCGAACACGGACCTCGCGCGCGTCATCCATCTCGCCGACGAGGCGCGCCTGCTTTCGCCCGGGACGCTGATCGAGGAGACGGCGCTTCGTCTCGCCATGGAGGGTGCGATCTCGCGTGGCGACCGCCCGAAGTTTGAAGCTCTCGCGTCACGATATTTCCGGCGCTTTCCGCGCTCGCCCTATCTGAATGCGGTCATGCGGCCGGTGGCAACGGCGATGGTCGAGCACGGTTACGGCGAGAAGACCGAAGGCGTGCAGTGGGTGCGCGGTATCGTGCACTACCTCGATCCGCAGAAGCTCGTGCAGTTCTATGCAGCCTTTGCTGAGATCGGATTGCGAGCAGGCAAGCTCGCAACCACCGTCAATGCCGCGCGTATGGCGCGGAAGTATGCTCGTGACGGCTCGCCCGAGTATGCCTGGACGCAAGCGTATGAGGGTGCGGCTCTCGCCATCGGACTTGCGCCCGAGGATGGCCTTGCGCTCCTCAATGCCGCTGAGGCCGCAGGCGTCACCGAGCCCGTGGGCGAGCTGATCGCCAGCGCGCGCGCGATCTCGCATCTCATCCGCTCACCGCCGCAGCCGCGTCCGACACCCGTTGCCGAAGCACCCGTGCAGGGCGTTACCCCGGTGCCAATCGCCAGCAAGGCACCGATCCTTGCGCCTGCAGATCAGAATCCGACTGCCGCCAAGGTGCAGGCGCGCATTGCTCAGCTCGATAAGATGTTCAAGGAAATTGACGAATGAACGTTCTTCTTCCTGCTGCCCCATCCGGGGCCAAGGGTGTGCCGGGCGCTGGTGAGGGGCCGCAAGGCCAGCGCGATGTGCCCGACGGTGATTTCGCCGCGGCACTGGCCGAGACAGCTGGTGAGGCCGGCGAGGATGGCAGTGGTGATGAAGCAAAGGTGCCGAAGGCCGACGATGCGGGTGCATTCTCGCGCGCGACGCGCCGCCTTGGTGCTCGGGAGTTGCGGGAGGCGCACAAGCAGCAGGATACCGAGTTTTCTGTGCCGCGCGACGAGGCGACTGGTGAGATAGCCAAGGAACTCCGGGCCATTTTGGCGCGTCGCGGAGAGGGCAAGGCTCAAGCGAAGTCCGTATCGGCAGGCGAGAAGCATGAGCGCGGTGAGGCGCCGCTGGCTCCGACATCGCCCGATCCCAATCCTGCGGCAGATGCGGTGCGTGAAGTTCTTGCGGCGCTCGGCATCGATTTCACAGCGCGTGCTGAGACTACGGCCGCGCCGGAAATCGCAGTCGCTGCAATGGTGCGCAAGGGCGCGGGGTCTCGTGGCCTGGACACGACTGCGCTCGGCTCGGAGACGTCCGACATGCCGGCGCTCGGCGATGAGACGGAGGAGCCTGTCGCGGACATTCCGGTGCAGGTCGTGCGCCAGGAAAAGCACTTCCAGGCCGCAGGTGTTGAAGCACGACGCTGGCAGATCGCGCAGGATGCCTTTAGCGAAGCCCGCGCCATGACGCCGGCCGATGCAGCGAAGCTTGCGCCGGCAGAAGCCGCTGCCGGCGAGCGTCCAGCCATACCGGCAGCTTTGGCGCGCGGCGTAGAGGCGATGACGCAGGCAGCAGCGCCTGTCGCGCCAGCCGCGGGCATCGAAGTGATGCCAGGCGCCGTTGGGATCCAGATCGCCGCTCGCCTGCAGCAGGTCATCGGCCCGCCAACCGAAACAGGTGCGCCGCAGCCGGCCGGTGTCGGCTTCGAGCCGGATACGCGGCAGACTTTCGCGCCGGCTATCCGCACGATCAAGCTTCAGCTCAATCCCGTCGAGCTCGGCGCGGTGACGATCGTCGTCTCGGGCAACGAGGAAGGCCTGCGCGTCGAGCTGGCCGCGGAGCTGGCCGATACCGTGACCAAGGTTGACGCCGATCGTGGCGTATTGGCTGCGCGGCTGAATGGTGCCGGCTACACGGTGAACGACATCAGCGTCGCGCGATCGACCGGGCAGAGCATGGACGGGGACAGCCGCGAGCAGGGCGGGCGCCAGGGCAACTTGCAGGAGCAGTTTGCTGGGAACGGTGGGCGCGATGGCGGCGCGCAGTTTAGTGGTCAACAAGGCGGGCGTCAGCCCGGTCCGTCGCAAGCAGGTGTGGAAATGTGGTCCGGGGCACCGCAGGGTGCGGCCCCCGGGCACGTAGTTGCGGGAGTTTCATACGCCGGTCGTTTCCGACCCGTCTAAATACGCTGCGAATCTGTTTATGGTGATCAATCTGCCCGAAGTTGGCGGAGGTGCGCGCCTGTCAGTCAGCCGCAAGGTCGGTGTGGCAGACAGACAGTTTGAGCGCCTCCCTCTGTCGACTGCGGGAAAGGCATGGGCACCGTACGGCAGCGGTCAAGAACGGGATGAACGACAAGAACATGAGCAAGTCGCTGCCCGCAAAGCGCGACGACAGCGCGCCGCTGAGCGCCGTCGATAAGGTGACGGCGCTGCTCCTCACCATGAGCAAGCCGTCCGCCGACGTCATCATCAAGAAGTTCGACAATCAGGAAATTCGCCTCGTCGGGCACTCCGTCTCGGCCCTGCCGCCGGTCCCTGAGGAAGTTATCGAGCAGATCATCGACGAGCTCTATGCAGCTCTCGATACGCCCGACACGCTGGTCGGCTCGGCTAGCGGTGTGCAGCAGCTCTTCTCCGGCGTGGTCAGCGAGGATCAGATCTCGGACATAGTAGCCGAGATCTCTGGCACGACAGCGGAGCGCGTCTGGGTAAGGCTCAGTGATGTGAAGGACGAGCGAATCGCCGAGTTCCTGGCCGGCGAGCAGCCGCAGGTTGCGACCGTGGTTCTGTCGCGTCTCGATGCGAGCAAGGCGGCAAGCGTCATGGAGAAGCTGAGCGGCGCGCAGCGCGCGGACCTCAGCCGCCGCCTGCTGACGCTGCGGCCCACGACCGACGCGGCCATGCAACTCATTGCCGAACGACTGCGCGAAGTGCTGTTCGCCGAGATTGAGACCGCGAGCGAGGAGAACAAGCACGCCAAGCTCGCAGCCATCCTCAACAAGCTCGATCGCGATCAGATCGAGGAGATCCTGACCAGCATCGGCGAGGACGATCCGGCCGAGGCGGAACGCGTCAAGACCTACGTCTTCACCTTCGACGACATTGCTGGCATGGACGTCGAGGATCGCGCGCGCCTCATGGACGAGGTGCCGGCGGAGCGCGTCGTTCTGGCGTTGCGCGACGCCGATCCGGTACTTATCGACCTCATTCTGCAAACGCTGTCGCCGCGCTCGCGGCGCATCGTCGAAGCCGAGCTTGCGACGGAGGCACGGGTTGCTCCACAGGCCATCAGCGAGGCGCGACGCTGGATTGCTGTGCTCGCGCTGAGCTTGGCTGAACGGTCATTGATCAAGCTGCGGCCCGAAGCCGCACCGCCGGAGGCATAGAGCCGAGCAGGCTGGATGGAGGCTATGGACACGGCACTCGAAGAGGATCGGCTCAAGCGGCTGGAGATCACGGAGATCTTCCACAGCACGATTGCGCCGATCGTCGAGCTGCCGGCCATGCGAGCTCTGCTCGAAGCGAGTGCCCAGGACTGCCCGGTGGCGCTGCGTGAGACCTTCGGGCTCGATGCCGAGATCGTGCTCGAGCGGACAGTGCAGCAGAGTTCCTACGAGGCGCTCGGGCCCTGCTCGGGGATGATCGGCGTCGTCTATTTCATTGCCGAATGGAATGCGCGTGCCGTCATCGCTTTCGACGCCATGCTGTTGTTTCGCGCGCTCGACGCCATGTGCGGAGGAGACGGGCGACAGCTCGGCGAGGTGCCGGTGCGCGAGCTGAGCGGCCTCGAGCAATCGGTCGCCGATCAGCTCGCGCGCGCCGTAATCGCGCAGTTTCAGGCGCGTCTTGCGCCTTATGTTGCCTTCACGTGCAGCCTCGAGCGTGTGGAGCGGGCTTTCGACGCGGAGCCGTTCGGCAAGGACAAGTCCGATCTCGTCCTGGCGCAACTGCTGCTCCAGGCATTCGACGAGCGAATGGTCATTGCACTGCCGGCGCGAGGACTCGAACTCGTACGCGATCAGATCGCGGTGCCGGAGGAGGAACCTCCAGTTGGGCTCGATCCCAATTGGAGTCGCCAGCTCGCGGAGAGTATCGGTCGGACGGAAGTCGAACTTGTCGCTGTGGCGGCAGGACCACCGATGCTGCTTGGCGACGTCGCTGCGCTGCAGCCTGGCTCGCTTGTCGAGTTCGATGCTGAGCAGCTCGAGCACGTTCGCATCGAGAGTGACGGCGAGGCGATCTTCGAGGGCCATCTCGGACAGCAGAAAGGTTTCTTCAGCATCTGCGTCGAGACACCTGTGGCCGCAAAGCCAGACGAGAACAAGGGGGCGCCCG
>JAEZAW010000346.1 GCA_023430315.1 Pseudomonadota bacterium
ATGCCATGCCAGGCCTGCGCCATCACGGTGCCGAGCGGCGCACGTACGTCGCCAATCTCAGGCGGGCCGCGCGCCTCGCCGCCAAGGACGACGTCGATGTGATCATCGAGCCGATCAACACGCGCGATATTCCCGGCTTCTTCCTCAACACGACGGGAGAGGCCCGCGCGGTGATCTACGAGGTCGGCGAGACGAACCTCGGCCTGCAATTCGACCTCTATCACCGTCAGATCCAGGAAGGCGACACGGCGATGGCGATCCGCGAGTTCGGCCATCTCGCGCGCCACTACCAGATTGCGAGCCCGCCCGATCGCGGCGAACCGGATGATGGGGAAATGAACTACGCTTTCCTCTTCAAGGAGATCGACGCGAGCGGCTTCTCGGGTTATGTCGGCTGCGAGTACAAGCCGCGGAAGGGCACGGTCGAGGGGCTCGGGTGGGCCGCGAAGTGCGGGGTCAAGCTCGGCTGACCGATCTCCCCGCCGAGACTGCGACCGTCCGCCGGCTTCAAACTTTCGACACCTTGGCATCGCACAGCGTCCAAGGAATCTTCCGGGGACGGGCGAAATAATGTCTGGCACGACGATGAAGCGCACGCTGACGCGGCGAACCGCCCTTCAGATGAGCGCCGCGGCAACGCTTGCGCCGGCACTGGGGCCGATCCTGCCGGCGACCGCGCAGCAACCGCCGCCACCGCGTGGGCCGCTGCAGGTCGACGTCGACCAGGCCAACGTTCGTCCGCGGCCGATCGCCATTCCACCTTTCCTCGGCGACGATCCGAAGTTCGCGGCCGATGTCGCGGCTGTCGTCACGGCGGATCTCGAAAGCTCGGGCCTGTTTCAGCCGCTCGATCCTCAGGGCTTCATTGAACGCATCGGCGACCTCAACGCGGTGCCGCGCTTCACCGATTGGCGCAGCGCCGGCGCCGAGGCCCTGGTCGTCGGGCGTGTCTCCCAACTCGGCGATGGACGCGTCAGGGCCGAGTTCCGCCTCTGGGACGTGGTCATCGGCAAGCAGCTCACCGGGCAGCAGTTTACGACGGCGGTCGCGAACTGGCGCCGCGTTGGCCACATCATGGCGGACCAGGTGTGGGAGAAGCTCACGCTCGAGAAGGGCTACTTCGACTCGCGCATCGTGTTCATCGACGAGACGGGGCCGAAGCAGAAGCGCGTGAAGCGCCTCGCTATCATGGACCAGGACGGCTTCAATACGCGCCTGCTGAGCCAGGGCGGCGAGCTCGTGCTCACCCCACGCTTCAGCCCCGTTTCTCAGGACATCACGTACATGTCCTACGGCGCTGGCTCGCAGCCGCGCGTCGTGATGCTCAACATCGAGTCCGGACAGCGCAACGTTGTTGGCGATTTTCCAGGCATGACGTTCGCGCCGCGCTTCTCGCCCGACGGACAGCGCATTGTCATGAGCCTCCAGCAGGAAGGCGACACCTCGATCCTCGAGATGGACCTGCGCAGCCGCCAGATCCGCCGCCTCACGCAGGGACGTTCGATCGACACCGGCCCATGCTATTCGCCCGATGGCCGACAGATCGTGTTCGAGTCCGATCGCGAAGGTCACCAGGCGCTGTATGTGATGGGATCGGACGGTAGTGCTCCGCGCCGGATCAGCCTGGGCGAGGGGCGCTATTCGACACCTGTGTGGTCGCCGCGCGCCGACTACATCGCTTTCACGAAGCAGCTCTCGGGGCGCTTCCTGATCGGCGTCATGCATCCAGACGGCTCGGGCGAGCGTGTGCTGACGGACGGCTACCATAACGAAGGGCCGACCTGGGCGCCGAACGGGCGCTTCCTGATGTTCTTCAGAGAGCAGCAGGGTGCTACCGGCGGGCCTCGCATTTATTCAATCGATCTCACCGCGCGAAATGAGCGGGTGATTCGCACGCCGTCGTTTGCTTCGGACCCCGCGTGGTCGCCATTGCTACGCTGAACGCGGGTCGAGAAACCGTATTCGGATCGTTTCAGCCGTGCAAATCGGCCGATTTGGGTTGCAAGCCGCTAAGCGAGCCCCTTTTCAGTGTCTTTTTCGCACCTCCAGCGGCGCAAAACATCCACAGAAGCCTCTCTGTTCTTGATCTGAACTCGGGTCATAAGTACCCAGAATAGGGCGACTGCCACGTCCTGTGCTTGGGCCTCTACTGGTCTCAATCGTGGGCTTGGCCATTGGGACATGCGCGCACCCTAGCGTCGTATGCGCCAATGAGCGTGGCGCCGTTGCGCCGGTGACGGAGCAGGGTCTGCGTTGAGAGTTGATCCCATCACGGGGCTTTCTAGGGGAGACTGACTATGAAGAGTGTTATCGTTCTTGCCACGGTGGTTGCGGCTGTCGCTCTTGGCGCGTGCCGCAAGGAAGTGGCTCATGAATCGTACAAGCTCGGCGCGGGCGACGTTGCTCCCGTGACGCAGCAGGTGCGCTAACTGATCCTATTCCGGGGATGTCCGTCTGACGGACCACTCCGGCTTTCGGACAGCAACGTAGCCGCATTGTTTGCCTCACGGCACGCAGTGCGGCTTCGTTGTATTTGGAGCCCGACGCAGCGACGCAAGCACACCACGAGGCGATCAGCCTCTCGCTGCGATAGGAAGAAGATTGCAGGACTAGGGGTTGTAGCTCAGGCCGTCGCGCCGCCGCGAACGTGAGGCAGCCGGCCGCGCAACTTCGCGCCAAGGGCAAGAACCGGCGCCAACAGCTCAAGGCTGCGGAAATCCGGGCGCTGTATGCGCGCTACAACGGCAGGGAGATTTGTGTAGGCGGGGACATCGGCACGGCGCGTTGCGAGCTCGCGCTCAACACCGGGTTCGTCATCTGGAGCCGCCATAGCAAACCCAGCAGCCAGAGCAGCGCGATGCAGTCGCTCGATACTCATGTCGCTGACCTCGCTTGACCGCCTACGGATCGATACACACGATCCGCGGCCGACTCTCGACGCCCCGCAGCGGCGATCACCTCTGCCAGAACATTGTGGATAATGTGCGACACTTTGGCTTCACGTCAAGCAAAAATTGGTAAACAAGCGTGATCTTGTAGTGCGGTGCAGCGTCAACTCTCTGACCCGGCGCAGCATCGTCCATCGCAGCACGATACGTGCCAATTATTAATGTTCAAGTGCCGGTAGAGCGGCGAATGGCACCACGGCGACATGGGCCGCGGCCAACACCTTCAGCCAACCCTCGCCGGCCAGGAATGCGCGCTCCGCATCGCGCTCCACAGTCATGGTATCGAGCGCCGCCAGCTCCGCATCGGAATAGCCGGGGTGGCACATGACCAGCGGCCGCGGGCCGAGGTCGCGGACAAAGTGCGCGAAGAGGCCATCCAGCCGCTCTGGCTGAGCGCTAAGGTCGTAGATCCCGCCGAAGCCATCGTTCGTCGCGAAGCCTTGCGCGTGGGCTGACTCCGCGAAACCAGTGCCGAGCGAAGAAATCATCAGCGCCTTCTTCCGCGCGATACCACGCTTCCAGATGCGGGCGAGAGGCTCGTGGCATGAGCGCAGATAAGGTCTAGGGCCGCTCTGGCGCTCGAGGACCTTCAGGAGCGCACTTCGCACGCCGGGCAGTTGGTGCACGTGATGATGCCCGTCGACATGGGCCGGCGGACGCTTCCAGACGGCGATGAAAGCCGTGAGCTGCCGCTCGATCTCCTGCTCGATCTCCGACGTCGGCAGGCGGCCGAGCAAGCTCGCCTTCACGATAGCCCCAATCGGCGGAAGGCGGCCCGCTGGCGCCAGCTCAGGCATCGGGCCGAGCGGGGTCTGGTCGGTCAGCGTGAGATGAAGACCGATATCGGCCTCGCCCGCCACGGCGGCCAGCGCCGGGCCTTCCTCCGCCCAGTACGGGCACACGGTCATGACGCTCGTCGCCGAGATCCGCCCGGCCGCGATCAGCTCGCGGATCGCGCGGCTGACCCCTGGCGTCAGCGCGTAGTCATCCGCGCAGACGACGACCTTCCTTCGGCTTTCCGTGGGCATTCGACGGCACCTCTGCGCCCGATGCTCGGCTCTGCCGCCGGCGCGCCATTGGCAATGGGGGCAGACTGCGATACTCCAAATCCATGTGCGCAGCCAGCGCCGCTGCGCTTGCAACAAGCCCACACGAACGACAGCGGGAGGACGACATGAGCCGCCTCGACGTACATCAGTTCATCGCACGCAGCGATAACTTCGCCGTGCTGCTGCACGATCCCGAAACCGGCTCGACCGCGAGCATCGATGCGCCGGACGCCGCCGCGATCCGTCGCGAGCTCGCCAACAAGGGTTGGCGCCTCACCCATATCCTCGTCACGCACCATCACGCCGACCACACCGAAGGCATCCTGCCCTTGAAGTCCGAGACCGGCTGCGAAGTGATCGGTCCGAAAGCGGAAGCGGCCAAGATCCAGGGTCTCGACCAGCTCGTCGCCGAAGGCGAAACGTTCAAGTTCGCCGGCCACCAGATCGATGTCATCGACACGCCAGGGCACACAGCCGGGCACATCAGCCTCGTGTTTCCCGATCAGAAGATGGCCTTCGTCGGCGATACGCTGTTCGTCATGGGCTGCGGCCGCATCATCGAAGGCGATCCTCAGATGATGTGGAACTCGCTGCAGAAGATTGCGCGGCTACCCAAGGACACCGAGCTTTACTGCGGTCACGAGTACACCGTCGCCAATGCAAAGTTCGCGCTCGCGATCGAGCCCGGCAACGAGAAGCTCGTCGAGCGGTCGGCGCAGGTGACGGCGATGCGCGCCCGCAATGCGCTGACGCAGCCGACGCGCGTCGATATCGAGCTCGAGACGAACCCGTTCCTACGTCCGCAAGTGCCGGCCATCCGCGAGCGGCTCGGCATGAAGGACAAGAAGGACTGGGAAGTCTTCGCAGAGATCCGTGAGCGCAAGAACCGCAGCTGAGTTGTAGCATCCCCGCACAGGCAACGAACCATGCAGAAGATTCTCCACGAGAACCCGTCGCCGGGCACGAACACGCACGGCCAGCCGATCGGCTTTCCCGTACCGGGTTGGACGCCCCGGTCGCAGCCGCCGCGCACGCCCATGAAAGGCACGCGCTGCGATGTCGTCATCCTCGACCCTGCGGCTCACATCGATGATTTGTGGGAAGCGTTCTCGGCCGACCCAAGCGGGCGGAGCTGGACGTATCTTTTCGTCGATCTGCCGGCGAGCAAGGAAGCCTTGCGCGCCTATCTCCATGCGCAATCCAAGCTCACCGATCCGCTGTGCCACACGATTATCGAGCGCGCGAGCGGCAAAGCCGTCGGCATCGCGAGCTTCATGCGCATCGATCCGAACATGGGCGTCATCGAGGTCGGCAACATCAACTACTCCGAGAAGCTGAAGCGGACGGCCATCGCCACCGAAGCGATGTATCTCATGATGAAGCGTGTGTTCGACGAGCTCGGCTATCGCCGCTACGAGTGGAAGTGCGACAGCCTCAATCATCCCTCGCGCAAGGCCGCCGAACGCTACGGCTACATCTACGAGGGCACGTTCCGCCAAGCCGTCATGTACAAGGGCCGCAACCGCGACACCGCGTGGTTCTCGATCACCGACAAGGAGTGGCCGGCGCTCAAGCGCGCGTACGAGACGTGGCTCGATCCGGCGAACTTCGATGCATCCGGCAATCAGCGCCGCGGCCTCGCAGAGCTGATCGCGGAGGCTAAGCGCTAACTACGCGCGGCAGCTGAGCAGAATCCGTGCAGGCCATGGCGACAGCGCCGACATCCGCCGATACGACGCACGACACCGTCTTCGCGCTCTCGAGCGGCGCAGGGCGGACGGCGCTCGCTGTCGTTCGCGTGTCGGGACCGGCGGCGGGTATCGTGCTTGATCGGATTGCCGCGCCGCGGCCGAAGCCGCGTTTCGGGGCCTTCCGCAAGCTTCGCCATCCCGATACGGGCGAAGAATTCGACCACGCTCTCGTGCTCTGGTTTCCGGGGCCGAACAGCGAGACCGGCGAGGATCTCTGCGAACTGCACATTCACGGCGGTCGCGCTGTGCTGTCCGCGACGTTCGAGGCGCTCGCTGCCATTCCAGGCTGCCGTCCTGCGACTGCAGGCGAGTTCGCGCGCCGCGCCTTCGAGAACGGCAAGCTCGATCTGACCGCCGCCGAAGGCATCATCGATCTCATCGATGCCGACACGGACGCCCAGCGTCGTCAGGCTCTGCGGCAAGCCTCCGGCGAGCTTTCGAAGCTCTACGAAAGCTGGCGGCAGGCACTGATCGGTGCGCGCGCGCTCATGGAGTCGGCCATCGACTTCTCGGACGAAGCGGACGTCTCGGCGAGCGCAGAGAAGCAGTCCCTGGCCGAGGCGGTGCGTCTCGCCGGCGAGATCAAGAGCCACCTCGAAGACGGCCGCCGCGGTGAGATCGTGCGCGAGGGTTTTCGTATCGTGCTTGCAGGCCCGCCGAATGTCGGCAAGTCGAGCCTCATGAATGCACTCGCACGCCGCGACGTAGCGATCGTCTCCGACGAGCCCGGAACGACGCGCGATGTGCTGGAAGTGCGTCTCGATCTCGGTGGGTACATGGCGATCGTCGCGGATACGGCGGGACTGCGCGAAGCCGCCGGCAGCATCGAGCAGGAAGGCATTCGCCGCGCTCGGAAACGCGCCGAGGAGGCCGATCTCGTCCTTTGGATCGTCGACGCGACGGCGCCTGCGACGGATGCCCCCGCAGAACTCGGCACGCAAGGCCTGCGCATCCTCAACAAGATCGACGCGCCCGGCGCCGACGTTCGCGTGCCCGCCGATCATGCGGCTTCCGCCCTGACCGGCGCCGGCCTCCCGGAACTGGTCGCCAAATTGGCCGAGATCGTCCGCGAGGTCACGAGCGGCGGCGACGCGCCGGCGATCACCCAGATCCGGCACCGGCAACAGATCGAGGCGTGCCTGGAGGCGCTCGCGGCGATCCAATCACCAAACACGCTCGCCCCTGAGATCGCCGCCGAGCAACTCCGTCTGGCTGCCGACGCGCTCGGTCGCATTGTCGGCCGGATCGACCCTGAGGATGTGCTCGATCAGGTCTTCGCCCGCTTCTGCATCGGAAAGTGAGAATTCGGGACAGATCGTAAGGATTGTTTCACGTGAAACGGTCCGCCTGGCCAAGACGAGGGAGTGCCATGAAGGCCCGCGCTACTGCCCTCATTCCCTTCGTCCCCTCGGGACCGGACTTTGACAGAGCGCTGGCCTTCTTCGCCGATCTCGGCTTTGAGACGGCTTGGCGAAATGGCGACATCGCGGGCCTCCGGTTCGGAGGCGCGTATTTCCTGCTCCAGAACATTCACGTCCAGGTCTGGCAGGAAAACCAGATGCACGTTGTCGAGGTGGACGATCTGGACCTCTACTGGTCCGAGATCGACGCGCTAGACCTTCCCGCGAGGTACCCCGGCGTGCGTACCAAGGAACCCACGGACTTCCCCTGGGGCCGCGAGGTCCACATCATCGATCCCGCCGGCGTTTGCTGGCATTTCCGTAAGGCAGGTTGAGCCCATGCGCCCGCTCCTCGTTCCCGAGCTCCTCTGCAGCGATTTCGACAAGAGCCTCGCCTTCTATGTCGATCTGCTCGGCTTCCGCGTCCTGTATGATCGCCCGGAAGATCGCTTCGCTTATCTGGATCGCAACGGCGCCGAGCTGATGCTCGAGGAGTACGCGCCTGGCGCGCGGATGCTGGCGAAGGCGCCCTTCGAGCCGCCCTATGGGCGCGGCATCAATTTCCAGATCCGCGTCGAGGATGCCGATGCGCTTCACGCGACGATCGTTGCTGCGGGTCTCCCGATCTTCCTGCCCCTGGAGGAGCGCTGGTATCGCCGCGCAGATCATGAGATCGGCACCCGCCAGTTCATCGTCGAGGACCCGGACGGATATCTGCTCCGCCTGCAGCACGGCATCGGCACGCGGCCGGTGCCCGTATAGTCGGGCAAATCTTCTCATTTTGTGGGGTGCCGATGCCCAGCTATCGCCTGCACTACTTCCCGGAGTCCGGGAACAGCTTCAAGCTCGCCCTGATGCTCACGCTGTGCGGGGAGCCCTTCGAGGGTGTTTGGACGGATTTCGGCGGTGGCGTGACGCGAACGCCGGAGTGGCGCGCCGCGGTCAACGAGATGGGCGAGATCCCGGTCCTCGAGGAGGACGGCGTGTGCCTCACCCAGACCGCGCCCATTCTCCTCCGGCTCGCGGACCGCTACGGACGCTTTGGCGGCGAGACCGCCGAGGAGAAGAACGAGGTCCTGCGCTGGCTTTTCTGGGACAACCACAAGCTCACGGGCACTATGGCGACATATCGCTTCCTTCGCACCTTCGCGCCGACACCCGATCCGCAGGTG
The DNA here is from genome assembly GCA_023430315.1 of Pseudomonadota bacterium. GTDB lineage: Bacteria > Pseudomonadota > Alphaproteobacteria > Rhizobiales > Hyphomicrobiaceae. The sequence continues at coordinate 8,321 of JAEZAW010000346.1, forward strand.
CTGGCTTTCCTGCGCAGGCGCATCGACGACTATCTGGGCATCCTCGCGCAGAAGGTCGCCGCTTCGGCCTTTATCGCCGGCGACAAGCCTACGATCGCCGACTTCTCCATGCACGCCTATCTGCACTTTCCGAGCGACGAGCACGGCTACGACTTCGCCGCCAGCCATCCGGCCATTCACGTGTGGCTCGGTCGGCTCGCAGCCCTTCCCCGCTACAAGACAGCCTACGAGCTGCTGCCGGGAAAGCGCCTCGTCCACTATGCCTGAAGTGTGGGCCTGAACGCGTCGACGCGTCTGCTTTGACCGCCTGCCCGGATTGCCGTATGGCTCTGGCTTCGCAGCAGATCAGGCGTTCTGAGCAGCACGGGACATGACCGAGGCGACCTACGATGTCATCGTCGTTGGCGGCGGCCACGCGGGCGTCGCGGCCGCTGCTGCCTCCGCGCGCATGGGCGCCCGGACGGCCCTCGTCACCCACGCCATAACCACCATTGGCGAGATGTCCTGCAATCCGGCCATCGGCGGGCTCGGAAAGGGCCACCTCGTGCGCGAGGTCGATGCCCTGGACGGCCTCATGGGTCGCGTGGCCGACGAGGCCGGCATCCAGTTCCGTTTGCTCAACCGCTCCAAGGGCCCGGCCGTCCAGGGCCCTCGCACGCAGGCCGACCGCAAGCTCTACCGCCAGGCAATGCAGGCCGCGATTGCGGCGACTGACGGGCTAACGGTGATCGAAGGCGGCGTGGACGATC
>JAEZAW010000024.1 GCA_023430315.1 Pseudomonadota bacterium
CTTCCTGAGCGCGCGACTGCGCGCCGGCCCGTAGGCCGCAACAGAGATGACGCCCACTTCCTGAGCGCGCGACTGCGCGCCGGCCCGTAGGCCGCAACAGAGATGACGCCCACTTCCTGAGCGCGCGACTGCGCGCCGGCCCGTAGGCCGTACTTAAAAAAAGAAAAGCGCGGCAGCCGAAGCCACCGCGCCTTTTCAGATCTCGTCAGAGGCGCAGGGATAAACCCTTACACAGCCTGGATGTTCGCAACGGCCGTCTTGCCCGAGCGACGATCCTTCTCGGTGTCGAACTGAACCTTCTGGCCCTCGGAGAGGGTGCGAAGGCCAGCGCGCTCGAGGGCGGTGATGTGCACGAACACGTCGGCGCCACCATTGTCCGGCGCGATGAATCCGTAGCCCTTCTGCTCGTTGAAGAACTTCACTGTACCAGCTTCCATGGCGATTTTCCTTTTAGCAGAGCCATGACCTAACAAATGCCGAACGCACGCATTGCGCGCGTGGGCACACTTGTCGAATTTTGGGAGGGTTCTGTGATCGCGCGCTCGATCACGTCGTAGCGTCACGGCCCGGTCGTCCGGCCAAAGTCGATGGCGGGTACGTAGGCGCATCGGATCGCGATTGCAACCCTTGTACTCCGAAACTTGCCTAGTGGACGTGATTTAGTGAAGCAACAAACTAAAAAGGCGCGGAGCCATGGCTGCCGCGCCTTCCAAATTCGACGTCATGAGCGCGCGACTGCGCGCCGGCCGGTAGGCCGAGCCTACTAGCGAGAATAAAACTCGACCACGAGGTTCGGCTCCATGTGCACCGGATAGGGCACGTCGGAGAGGGCCGGCACGCGCGCGAGGCTGGCCGTGAACTTCGTGTGGTCGGCGCTGATGTAGTCCGGCACGTCGCGCTCGGCGCTCTTCACGCCTTCGAGGACGAGCGGGAGCTGGCGCGACTTCTCGCGGACCTCCACGACGTCGCCAATCTTCACGCGGTAGCTCGGGATGGTGACGCGGCGGCCGTTCACCGTCACGTGCCCGTGGCTCACGAACTGGCGGGCGGCGAACACGGTCGGCACGAACTTGGCGCGGTAGACGACCGCGTCGAGGCGGCGCTCCAGCAGGCCGATCAGGTGCTCGGAGGTCGAGCCCTTGAGGCGCGTGGCTTCCACGTACAGGCGGTGGAACTGCCGCTCGGTGATCGAGCCGTAGTAGCCCTTGAGCTTCTGCTTGGCCTTGAGCTGCTGGCCGAAGTCGGAGAGCTTGCCCGCGCGACGCTCGCCGTGCTGGCCGGGGCGCGAGTTGCGCTTGTTGAGGGGGCTCTTGGACCGGCCCCAGACGTTCTCCTGGAGGCGGCGGTCGATCTTGTGCTTGGCGCGAATGCGCTTAGTCATTGGTTCTGTTCCGTCTTTTGTTATCCACGGGATATCCGGCTTTCTCCTCTGCGGGCGAGCCCGCCGACAGATGCGCCTCAGGTGGGAGCATCGCGAAAGCAGCGCGCGGGGCCTCGAAAGACCCCGCAACGTGCGGGGTGTGTACAGGAGGGAGGAGGGGAGGTCAAGGTGGGTTAAGAACCCGATCCGCTTGCGCCAATAGCTTGACTCAATTAACTGTACCAACCCATAGAAACGGGATTGCCAGCAATCGCTGCCCCTCTTGCAATTGCACCCCAATGCAGGAGATTGAGAGTGAATTTCACGCCACTGCGGACCGCAGAAGGCCCGCTTCGACGTTTGATTAGCTTTATATGGCCCGACAATGTCGCCAATGCGACAGCAATATGCATGGCAGTTATTGCCTCGCTTCTAAGTCTGCTTGAGTGGGTCGAGCCAAAAAAAAACGCTAGCCGTCATGCTTGCAGTAATTGCACTGCTAGCGTTTTCGCTGATACGAGATCGAGTATCGCGCGATGCGTTGACAAAAAGCATGACGGCGCTTGTCGCGGAAATGAGCTCCCGCCCCGCCGACAGGTTCTTTGCGCGCCAAACACCGGAAAGAAGCGTGCTTGAAAACGCCAGCCGGTCGGTGTGCCTTATCCAAGAGACTGGCAATCTTATAGCAGAGCAATGCCATGATGAGATCATTAGGGTATTGAACTCAAATGGGAGCGTCAAGTTCGTGGTCTGCCTGCCAGCGGATCGCCCGACACTGACGCTCGCTTTTCGAAATGAGAATCTAGATACCGCGTCGGCAATTTCGAACAGGCTCGATGGCTTCCACAATCAAATAAGATCTATCAAGCGCGCTATTGGTGCAGCCGCTCAAAATCTGGAAGTTCGTTATACTCCGTATGACGTCGGCTTCACTCTTGTGTTGTCCAAAGCAACCACCTCGGTTGGCGAGCATCAGCTCGGCTTGGTTCGGCTTGCGGGTTTTCGCATCCCCTATGGCCGTAAGATCGATTTTACGTTCGATAGCAGGAGCTCCCCGTTGATGTCATCTCACTTCACGGATGAATTCAATGAGCTGTTCGAGAGTTCGACAAAATTCGTTCTGTTGACGGGTGAGCCTAGGGTGGGGAAGACTAGCTTATTCGCGGAATTGCTGGCGATAGATAACGATCAGATATTTTATGTAATTTCGGTCGCCAAATGCGAAAACGGTGCGCGCGTGGCCTTTAGTGTGCGATCGAGTCTCGATCCGAGGGAGGAAACAGTATTTGCCCGTAAGGATACGTCGCTGGGTTACCCCGATCGTGACGTGCGGCAATATTCTATTGAGGCGGAGGTTTGGGATGATTTAGCTAGCAAGATCCGGCAGGCGCGGCTTCGTAAGCAGATTATAGTGATAGACGAAATTGGGGAAATGCAGCTTAAAAGTTCGGAATTTTGCAGCGCAGTCCGAGAATTGCTCTCCGATCCCGAGGCCATTGTATTTGCGACAGTGCCGATTGATGAACGCCGTCATCCGCTCCTTCGTGAGATTGGCGAACACCACAGAACGACTGTCTACCGAATGACGCCGGAGAACCAAACTAGCATTGCACGGACGTTGAAGAGTGAACTTGATAACGCGTTCAGGCTTCGTGAGTACATGTCAAAATGACCGAGGCAGACTATCTCCGGCATATCGGGGCACAGGTCAAATTGAGTTCGCGTCGCTGGGGAGTACTCACCTTCGAGGCTGCAAAGCTATCTCCAGCCGTTGATGGAGATCTCGTGGTTTATGTAGATCCGCTGGCGACAGACAGGCCGCTGGTGCGAATACATTCCGAGTGCATCTTTGGCGAGGCTTTTGAGAGCAGTTTTTGCGACTGTGCCGATCAATTCCGTATGGCTATGCTGAGGATTTGTCAGTCTGGTAGTGGCATACTGTTTTATTTGAGATTGGACGGAAGAGGGGCAGGGCTTACCGCGAAGGTGAAGGCAACGGATCTTGAATTAAAGGGCTACGACACATTTGAGTCTCGAGTAGCCATAGGCGTAGAGCCTGAAGATCGCGATTTTCGTCCTGTAGCAAAATTTCTATCAGATAAAGGTATTAGGGCCGTTCGGCTGCTTACCAATAATCCGGACAAGGCAAGTCAATTGCGATCGGTGGGAATAGATGTGGAAGTGGACAGGTTAATTATTACCAATCCAAATCGGCATGTGAAGAAGTTGTACGAGACAAAGCGTGACCGATTTGGGCATGACATTCCGCCTGAGGCACTCCTCGATCCCCAGTTATCATTCAATTTCGATGAGTAGGACGCAGCAGATCATTGGGTTAGCTGGCCTGGCCGGTGCCGGCAAGTCTACGTCGGCGCTTACAATCGTAGCTGAATTTGGATTTGTAGGTATCAAGCTAGGCGATCATATTCGACAGGAGCTGATTGCTAAAGGGCTAGCGTATACTCCGGAAAATGAACGGGCGATTCAGATTGAGCTCCGTGAGCAGTATGGAATGGCTGCGTTAGTAAAGCTGTCGATGCGTCGCATCCAGGAGGAGTTAGATAAGGGCAACTCCATCTTACTTGATTCGATGTGTAGTTTCTCGGAGCGGGAGTACATCAGGAGCGCCATCGTATCTGTGCCATGTACTGTTATCGCGGTGCATGCGGCTTTACTTGATAGAATGAATCGTCTCGCGGTTAGGCCGGAGAGGCCGCTTAAGGTGGAGCAGATGTTGGAGCGCGATGCGTTGGAAATTGATCGCTTAGAGAAGGCTAGGCTGTTGACGCTGGCTGATTTTCATCTGGCGAATAATGGAGATGTAGACATGTTAGCGGCGGCCACACAGTCTATTCTGCAACGGATACTTCGCGGGGCATAACGAGAGGGACACTCTTATCCCTCCTCAGTCGCTAACCCTGCGCGCCCGCGCTCCCACCATTCCCACGCCCCACCCCCATCTGCTACGCATCCTCCTCTGACGCCCGGCAAAAGACCGAACGCACCTTCCCGGGGAGCCCTCATGCGCGACAACTGCAGCGGCGAACGCCCATCCTTCGTGACGCACCTCGAATGCGCGGCGAGCGCCGAGCGCCACGAGGCGGATCGGCCGCACGGGCTGTCACGCGCAGGGAAGCCGCTCTACGTCCGCTATGACCTGCCGGCGCTGGCCCGCGCGCTGCCCCGGAGCGCGCTCGCCGAGCGGTCGCCCGACATGTGGCGGTACCGCGAGCTGCTCCCCGTTCGCCATGCCGCCAACATCGTGTCGCTCGGCGAAATGACGACACCGCTCATCAGCGCGCCGGAGAGTGCGCGCGCGTCGGGCGGGCGCGGCGATCTGCTGGTCAAGGACGAGGGACGGCTGCCGACGGGCTCGTTCAAGGCGCGGGGCCTCTGCGTCGCGGTGTCGAAGGCCAAGGAGTTCGGCGTCTCCCGCATCGCGATGCCGACGGCGGGCAACGCGGGCGCGGCGCTCGCGGCGTACTGCAGCCGCGCCGGCATCGAGTCGATCGTCTTCTGCCCGGACGATGCGCCGGCGACGACGATCTCCGAGATCGCGCTGCAGGGCGCGCGCGTGTTCCGCGTCAACGGCAACATCACGGAGATCGGCCCGATCGTCGAGAACGGCAAGGAGGCGGCGGGCTGGTTCAGTCTCTCGACGCTCAAGGAGCCCTATCGGGTCGAGGGCAAGAAGACCATGGGGCTGGAGCTGGCCGAGCAGCTCGGATGGGACGTGCCGGATGTCATCTTTTATCCGACGGGCGGTGGCACTGGCCTGATCGGCATGTGCAAGGCGTTCGCGGAGATGGAGGCGATCGGCTGGATCGGCGCCAAGCGGCCGCGGATGGTGGCGGTGCAGTCGGCGACGTGCGGGCCGATCGCGCGCGCGTTCGAGGCGGGCCGTGAGACTGCGGAGCCCGTGATCGGCGGGCATACGAACGTGCCGGGCCTGCGCGTGCCGTGGACGATCGGTGATTTCATGATCCTGCGGGTGCTCAAGGAGAGCAACGGCTTCGCGATTACGATCGAGGATGACGAGGTCGAGCCGGCGCGCATGGAGATGGCGGCGCGCGATGGCGTGCACCTGTGTCCCGAGGGCGCGGCGACGTTCGTTGCGTACCGGAAGGCTCTGAAGCAGGGGCGCATAGGACCTGAGGATCGTGCCGTGCTGTTCAACTGCGCGTCGGGCCTCAAGTACGCGATGCCGCCCGTGACGGCGAAGCTCGATCGCCTGCAGCCGATCGACTACGCCAAACTGGTGAAATCTAAATAAGAGGCGTCCCCTTCCCCATCTGCCCACGGATCGCTATAATTTGGACATCGTCCATTTTGTATTGTCCAAATGTCTTCTCCCTCCGAGCGTGCTGCATATGAGCAGGCCCATATTCGCTGGGCGGCTTCCGATATCGAGGGCTTCCTCGAGCTTTTCACCGAGGACGTCCTCTACAACGTGAATGTGGATGGATTGGCAGTGCCTTACGCGTCGAGCGCGCTCGGCAAGGAGGATGTCCGCCAGCGCCTGCAATTCCTTCTTCACGTCTTCACGGTCGATCGGTTCGAGCCCGAGATCCTCGTAGAGGAAGGCGATCACTGGCGCTCGCTGGTAATTGGTCACTACACGCATCGCAAAACGGGTGAGGTCTTGAAGGTACGCATCCGCTTCCGCGTGTGGTTCCGGGACGGTTTGATCTCGCGCATGGACGAGCATCACGACGCGGCATATGTCGAAGCTTTCCAGCGGTTTGTCTTCCATCTGCAGAATGCCGCGAGTGGCAACTAGATGCGGCGGTGATGGTCGTCCCCGTTTACTCCTCTCCCCACTTCCGGGTAGATTAGCTGCACTGCAACACGGTCACTCTCCAGAATGCTTATCGATCACGAGCGCACCACATTCTACTTGGTCAGCGAGCGCTGGGCCGCCGGTGATCTCGAAGGCGTGATGGCCCTCTTCGCCGAGGAGGTGCTGCACCTCATCAATGTCGACGGCGTGGCCGTGCCTTACGCCACAAGCACCTACGGCAAGGAGGATTTGCGCCAGCGCCTGGTACTCGTTCTCGACACCTTCTACATCGATAAGTTCGAGATCGAGAGTTACACGCACGAGCGGGAGTTCACGCGCGCGGTCGCGGTGACGCAGAAAACGCACAAGAAGACCGGCGAGCGGCTATGCGAGCGGCTCCGCTTGCGCTTCTGGTTCGAGAACGGCCTCATCGTGCGCGTCGAGGAGCACCACGATGCGCGGTACATCGAGGCCTTCCAGCGCTTCGTCTTTCATATGGAGCACGCGGCCCGTAGTGCGTGAGCCGGCTTCGGCCACGGATTTCCGGGTATTAGTCATGTTATTTTGCGGTCATTGCTGACTGCATGTCTCCGCCATACCGTCCATGTGCTATTAACCTTCAATGGTCCGCGGAGCGTTGCTTTGTCTGGAGCCCCACATCCGGTCGCGACCCACCATCTGCCATGGTTTCTAACGGGTCCCGGCGAAACTGATGTCCTGATGGTGGTGACGACGATCGTCGTCGTCGCCACGATCTTCGGGCTCGGCGTGCTGTTTTTCCGCATTCACTCGTTGCCCGAGCGGCTCGGACACAAGAAGCTGCAGTTCGAAATTGTCGCCGTTCTCGGCCTAATCTCCCTGCTCACGCACGTGCACGCCTTCTGGGTCGCGGGCCTGCTGCTGGCGCTCATCGATCTTCCGGACTTCCTGACGCCGCTGAAGCGGATCGCGGGATCGCTCGAGAAGATGTCCGGCACAGAGAGCCCGCCGCCCGACGTGGAGCAGCCCGAGCTGCCACTCACGCCGCCGACGTCGCCAACTCCAGCGCCGCCCGCTCCTCATTCGCCCGGCCCCGTGCCCGCGCCCGCGCCCGGAGCCTAGGCCATGCTGGAACTGGTCCTCTGCTCGCTCGTCACGATCCTCCCGGACTACCTGTTCCGGCGCTACTACCAGGGCCGGCGGATCGGCCACGAGATCACGCTCTTCTCGGTGTGGTTCGAGCTGCGCTGGGGCATTACCGCCTGCCTGATGCTGACGGTGCTGCTTGTCACGATCATCTTCTACCATCACCCATCGACGACGCGGGCCATCCCGCTGTTCCGCACCGTGCCGATCCTGCCGGAGACGAACGGGCGCGTGGCCGAGATCTTCGTCGAGCCGCGCCAGGAGGTCGAGCGCGGGGCGCGTCTCTTCAGGCTCGACAGCACGAGGCAGGAAGCGGAGCTGGAGCTCGCACGTCGCCGCGTGGCGGAGGTCGATGCGTCGATGGCCATGGCGCAGGCCGATATCGCGGCCGCGGAAGGGCAGATCCAACAGGCGAAGGGTGCCTATCAGCAGGCCGTCGAGGAGCTCGAGACCAAGGAGGAGCTGCGTCGGCGCAACGAGGATGTCGTTGCCAGGCGCGAGATCGAACGTCTCCGAACAGCCGCCGAGGGTCGACAAGGCGGCGTGTCGGCCGCTGAAGCCGCCAAGCAGGCAGCCGAAACGCGGCTCACGACGTTGCTGCCGGCGCAGAAGGCCAGTGCCGAGGCGGCATTGCGGCGTGCCGAGGTCGAGCTCGAGAGGACGGTCGTCTATGCCGGCGTCGCAGGCAGCGTCGAGCAGTTCATTCTGCGCGTCGGCGATGTCGTCAATCCGCTCATGCGGCCGGCCGGCGTTCTCATCCCGAAGGAGGCAGGTCGCCAGCGGCTCCAGGCGGGTTTCGGGCAGATCGAAGCGCAAGTCATGCAGGTCGGCATGGCCGCCGAAGTCACGTGCGTGTCAAAGCCGCTGACGATCATTCCCATGGTCGTGACGAGCGTGCAGGAGCACATCGCGGCCGGCCAGGTGCGCGCAGGCGAGCAACTCGTCGAGATTCAGCAGACTGCTCGTCCCGGCACGCTTCTCGTCTATCTCGAGCCTCTCTTCGAAGGTGGTCTCGACGACGTGGCGCCCGGCAGCATGTGCATTGCCAATGCCTATACGAGCAATCACGAACGCCTGGAGAAGGAGAAGCTCGGCTTCTTCCATCGCTTCTATCTTCACATGGTCGATGCGGTTGCGCTCGTGCACGCGATCATCCTGCGCGCGCAAGCCCTGATCCTGCCGATCAGGACGCTCGTATTCGCCGGACATTGAAGGCTGCTGACCGCAGCGCGATCTTGCCTAAAGGCATTCCGTAAAATTCGGAACATCTGCGCGCGTTCGACGTTAACTCTCCAGGTTCCCTTCGCAGGCAGCTGCCGGGCATTCCTGCGATCAAAGCAGGAAAGGAGAGGAGTGTTGCGTTTCTTGAAATTGAGGATCGCCGTATTGGCGATCGGCTTCGGCGCGCTTGCCAGCGTGCCGGCCTCGGCGGCAGTGGTACCGGCAGTGCCATGGTCGCATTCCCCTCAACAGAACGCGGTTATCAACGCATCCGCCCTCGGCACGCTCGCTCCGAGCGGCCAGAACCTCGCAGAGAGCAACGTGGAGCAGGCGCGGCGTGGTGGACGCCGCGCGGGTCGCGGATTCCGGGGTGGGCGATCGGCTCGCGGCGGTCGTGCATTTCGTGGCCGATCTTTCAGGGGGGGCCGTGCTTTCCGCGGCGGCCGTAGCTTCCGTAGCCGTGCGTTCCGAAGCGGTCGCAGTTTTCGCGGGCGTTCCTTCCGCGGTTTCCGTGGATTCCGCGGGCGGGCATTCCGTAGCGGGCGAGCATTCCGCGGCGCGCGTGTCTATCGCGGGCGCTCATGGCGCGGCAGAAACTTCTATCGCGGTCGCGTGTGGCGTGGCGCCCGCTACTATCGTGGCGGGTGGCGTGGTGGAAGCCGACGGTACTATCGTGGCGGAGGCTGGCGCCGTTGGTACGGTCCACGCTGGTACGGCCGCTATTGGCGCCGTGACTGGGTTGGCCCGGCTGTCGTCACGGGCATTGCTGCGCTGATCATCGGTGGCTCGATCGCGGAGTCGCAAGCGCACTATTGGGACCGCTGGCAGCTCTGCGACGATCGTTTCCGCTCGTTCCGCTGGAGCGACGGCACGTACCAGCCCTACGGTGATCGTCCCCGAGAGCTTTGCCCGTACTTGAGGCGCTAGCTCGGACATTGTGGCCGCCACATTTCGCTGATGGGGCGGCCATTTACCAGATATCGATCAAGTAAGCCGGAATGACGCAGGCGCCGACGGATTTCCGCTAGCCTCGGCGTTGGGAACATGTAGTGGCACGGGGCGTTGCCCCGGATCGACCCGTAGTGGGCGCCCGTGGGGCGCTGCCGCGGGAGTAATGCAGAAGGAGAGATAAGGTGGATCTTAAGAGCTTGAAGATTGCCACGGTGGCGATCGGTCTCGGCGTGCTCGGCAGCGTGTCGGCTTCAGCTGCGCCGGTTTCGGCCATGTCCGGTATCGCTCAACCGAACATGATCACCCAGACGTCGGCGCTCGGGTCGGTCGGCGAAGGCGCACGGGGGCTTGCCGTGAGCAATGTCGAGCAGGTCCGTCGCGGCTACTACGGCCGGCGCTACTATCGTGGCGGTGGACGCTGGGTTGGTCCGGCGATTGCCACCGGCATCGCCGCGCTGATCATCGGCGGCACGCTCGCCGAATCGCGGGCCGGATACCGCGATCGCTGGGAAATGTGCGCGGATCGCTACCAGTCCTTCAGCTGGGATGACGGCACCTACCAGCCTTACGACGGCCCGCGCCGCGTTTGCCCCTATCTCGTCCGCTAAAATCCAGCGACCGAATTTCCAGCAACCCGTCGGCCAAGCAGTCGGCGGGTTGTTGCATGTTTTGAGCATTTGCGTGTCCTGCCGGCAACGTCGCTGGGGAAAGCGCGCACTGTGTCTTTGTCCCGACGCTGGGGCGGCCTAAGGAATCTCTTGTTGAATGATTCTCGACAGGAGGCTCGCATGAGGAAGCTGCATTGGATCGCACTGGCGTCAGTAGCGGCTGTTCTGGTGGCCGGCAGCAGCATCGGCATGAAAGCTGACGCCGCGCCGAAGTGCGTGCGCGCCGGCGGACAGGCGACCATGATCACCGAGGACCTCGCAAAGTTCATGGCGACGGCTGCGCTCAAGAACTCGATCGAGGGTATGGGTGCGAAGGCCGCTGGTCCCGTCGTCATGAAGTGCGAGGGCGGCATGGCAATGCCGACCTGCGTCGCTCGTCAGAAGGCCTGCAAGTAAGGCACGGCTGCAACCACACTGACAGCAATCACTTGTCGCCGATTGCGGCGACAAGTTCCTCCAGTGTGTTGACCGTAAGGTCTGGGCGGGCTTCGGCAGCGCCTTCGCCGGAGAGCCCGAGCAGACGCCCGGGACGATGGATCCACGCGCACTTTAGACCAAGCTTGTTGGCCGGCGTGATGTCGGCCCGCAGGCTTTGGCCGACGTGGAGAATGCGCTCGCGCGAAATGCCGAGTGCGGTGATATCGGCGATACCCGTGTTGAAATGCGGCCAATCGGGCTTGTAGGCGCCGACACGCTCGGCCGTCACCACGATATCGAACTTGATGTCCATCTTGCTGCACGAGCTCTTCAGTGAGGCCTCGTCGATATTGCTGAGCGCGCCGATCTTGGCCCGCGCCTGCAGCGCCGTGAGCCCGGCGTAGGTGTCGGCGTAGGCCGGCCAGGTATGAGGCGCCTTGGAGAACGTCTCACGCAAGGCCTCGTCGCCGGTCAGCTTGTACTCCGCCGCGATGCGGTCGAAGCACTGGCGCAGCACATCCGGATAGAGCAGCGCCGGGCGGATCTTCTGGATTTCCGCGCGTGCCCGATCGAAGGCCATCAGCAGCTCTTCGTCGGCGGCGGCCACGCCATCCCGCTTTGCCCACTCCGTGAGAAACGTGATGATCGAGGGCTCCCAATCGATCAGCGTGCCGTAGACGTCGAAGGTCACGGCGTCGAAGTCGGAAAGTCGAAGTATCATGAGCTCATCTCGCGGGTAGCGCCGGTTTGTCCGGCATTGTCTATTCTTAGCGCGACGCGAGCAGCGCCTCCAGATGTTCGAGGCGGTCGGCTTCGCGCGGCGGCTTGTCCCAGCGAATGCGATGAATGCGCGGAAAGCGCATGGCAACGCCAGAACGGTGGCGCGTGGAGCGGTTGAGACCCTCGAAGGCGATCTCCAGCACGACCCCGGTATCGCGCGCGTGCACGACCTCGCGCACGGGGCCGAAACGGTTCGTGGTGTTCTTGCGCACGAAGCGGTCGAGGTCGGCAAGCTCCTCGTCGGTGATTCCCGAATAGGCCTTCCCGACGGGCACGAGCTCGTCGTTGCCGTCCTCGCCTTGTCGCCAGAGGCCGAAGGTGTAGTCCGAATAGAAGGACGAGCGCTTTCCGTGCCCGCGCTGCGCGTACATCATGACGGCATCGACGGTATAGGCATCGCGCTTCCACTTGAACCATGGGCCTTTGGGACGGCCGGGCACGTACGTGCTGTCGCGACGCTTGAGCATGACGCCCTCGACGGCGTCGGCATCATCGCCCGCGCCCGCAGAAGCTGGCGTGGCACGCGCCGCCGTGAGCTGATCCCAGTCGGCAAACGGCACAACGGCCGAGAGGTCGATGCGCTCGTGATCGAGCTTGGCGACAAGTGCTTCGAGGCGCACGCGGCGCTCGACGAACGTCAGCCCGCGAATGTCCTCGCCATGATCGACGAGCAGATCATAAGCGCGGATGTGCGCCGGGTACTCGGTGAGCAACTTCGCTGTGATGGCTTTCCGATTGAGACGCTGCTGCAGGACGTTGAAGCTCTGCACGCGGCCCTCGCGCAGGATGAGCAGCTCGCCGTCGACAGCGCCCTCGAACTGGATGGCATCGACGACATCTGGGAACGCGGCGGAAATGTTCTCGCCGGTGCGCGAATAGAGCCGCGCGACACGTCGACCCTGGCTATCGTGCCCGCCGACGGCCTGCACGCGAATGCCGTCCCATTTCCATTCGGCAGAGAAATCTGCGGGATCAAGTGTCTCGCGCCAGTTCCCGACATCCTCCAGCGGGTGTGAGAGCATAGGCGGATGAAAGGGCGCGGGATTGACCGTGTCGGGCTTGGGGCCTGTACCCTCGGCCCACGCGAAGAGATCGAGATAGGGCGGCGCGAGACCGTGCCACACGAGCTCGATCTCATCGGGCTCGAGCATGCCGAGACGCGCGACAGCCGTCTTCGCAAGGCGCGCGGAAGCGCCGATGCGCATGGCACCCGTGATGAGTTTTAAGAGTGCCCAGCGGCCGGTTTCGTCGAGCGCATCGAGCCAGCTCGCGAGACGGCGCGGCAGATCGGCCTTCGTGCTCTCGTTGAGGCCGGCGACAATGTCGGAGAGATGCGGGATCTCGTTGGCGCCAGCTCGCGCAGGCCACATGAGGGCGACGGTCTCGGCGAGATCGCCGACGTAGTCATAGGAAAGCGCGAATAGTACGGGATCCGTACGCTCCTCGATGAGACCCTTGATGAGACCGGGCTTGGCGTGACGAAAGGAAAGCGCGCCCGTGAGCGCAGCCAGCGCAAAGCCGCGCTCGGGATCGGGCGTATCGCGGAAGTAGTCCGTCATGAGCCGCAGCTTGGCATTGCGGCGTGGCTCGTAACCGAGGCGATCGATGAGCGCGGCAAAGCGGTTCATGCGGCCTCGCCCTCTTCATCGCCATAGCCGATGAGCCGCAGCGGGCGGGCGCGAATGCCTTCCGTCTCGCACCAATGCACGAGCGCTTCCTCGGCGCCGTGCGTGACCCACACCTCCTCCGCGCCTGTCTCGCGGATGGTGCGGCCGAGATCATCCCAGTCTGCATGATCGGAAACGACGAGCGGCAGCTCGACGCCTTTCTGCTTGGCCCGTGCGCGCACGCGCATCCAGCCCGAAGCGAACGCCGTAACGGGATCGGGAAACTTGCGCGACCAGGCTTCCTGCACAGCGCTCGGCGGACAGATGACGATCGCACCACCGAGGCTCTTACGCTCGTCGAGCATCACAGGGCGGATATCGCCGAGATCGATGCCGCGCGACTGATAGAACTCGGTGAGGCGCGCGATCGCACCATGAATGTAGATCGGCTTGTCGTAGCCGGCATCGCGCACGAGCGCCATCAGCCGTTGCGCTTTGCCAAGCGGATAGGCGCCGACGAGATGCGCACGCTCGGGAAACAACTCAACGCTTTCGAGCAGCTTCGCAACTTCACGCTCGGTCGGCGGATGGCGGAAGACGGGGAGCCCGAACGTCGCCTCGCTGATGAAGAGATTGCAGCGGATGGGCTCGAACGTGCCGGCGGTGCGGTCAGGAAGGCGCTTGTAGTCGCCCGAGACGACGGCGCGAAAGCCATGCCATGAGAAGCTGATCTGGGCCGAGCCGAGCACGTGCCCCGCCGGATGAAACGATATCTCGACGCCGTTGATCGTGACCTGCTCACCGAAGGCGATGGGCTGGCGGCTCTCGGTGAAGTCCTCGCCATAGCGCTCGGCCATGATGCCGAGCGTTTCCTCGGTGGCCATGACGGCGCCGTGTCCTGCACGCGCATGGTCGGAGTGGCCATGCGTGACGAGCGCGCGCGGCACCGGGCGCATGGGGTCGATGTAGACGTCCGCGGGCGGGCAATAGAGCCCTTGCGGCGTCGGGCAGATGAGATCCTCGGGGCGCATGGACCAGAATTTGGGTGCGAGACGTTTCCGGATCAACGCGTGTGCGCAGGCGCTGGATGCAATTCGTTCACCATGCTGCTGCGTCCTTCCGTAACTTTCCGCGGCTATCCTGATGGGCGCGGGTGAGTATGGAGCGTACCATGCAACGGCAACTTGAAACCTTCTACGGCATGATCCTGGCGGGCGCCGGTTTTGCCGTCTGGGCGCTGTTCTCGCTCCTGCCAACGCTCTCCGGACACGGCATCCGCGAAGCCTGGGATATGACGCCCTATTGGATACTCGGCGTGCCGCTGCTGTTGGCGTTGCACGGCCTGGCGGGCGCCCTCACCGAAGAAGGCGCTTGGCGGCTGCCGCTCTGGGCCATCGGCGGCCACATCGTCGGCATGTTGCTCATTCACCCGACGGGAACCAACGTCGCGCTGCTTCCCTTCGCGGTGCTCTACATCGGCGTTCCGATGTACGTGGTCCTGCTTCTCGCGACGCTTACGGGCCGCATGATCGGGCGTCGGGCCGGTTCCACCTGACGGCACGCGGCCTGCGGACTACTGGATAAAGCCCAGCAGTCGCGGCATGAACAGCACCACCTCCGGCACGAACGCAATCATGACCATGGTCACGATGATCGCCGCGAGGAACGGCAGCAGCGGCCGCACGAGCTGGTCCATGGACAGCCTGCTGATCGCCATGCCGACGAAGAGGCAGAGGCCGACGGGTGGCGTGATGTGGCCTATGGCCGATGCGATCACGCAGATCATGCCAAAGTGAATGGGATGAACGCCTGCTGCCTGAGCCACCGGCAGCAGCACAGGTACCGTGACGAGAATGATCTCGGACGGCGTGAGAAATGTCCCGAGCATGATGTAGAGCGCCATGATCAGAACGAGGAAGAGCCACCACGACGGTGCGATGGCGGCGATCGCTTCCGCCACATGGTGAGGAAACTTCGAGTAGGACAGCACCCAGCCAAAGGCGCCGACGAACCCGATGATCAGGCCGATGACGCCGGAGAGTCGCGCGGAATCCGCGAAGATGGCGGGCAGCTCCTTCAGCGATGGCTCGCGATAGAAGATCGGCGGCACGACGAGCGCGTAGACCACCGCTACGGCTGCCGCCTCCGTCGGCGTGAACCATCCAAAAAGTATGCCGCCCATGATGATCACAGGAATTAACAGGGCAGGCGTCGCGCGCCCGAGCACGCGCAAGAACTCCGGCAGACTCGGCGGCTCCTCGCGAGGATAGTTGCGCTTCTTCGCGATCACGAAAACCGGCACAGCCATGCCAGCGCTGATCAGAATGCCGGGAATGATGCCGGCAGCGAACATGGCAGCAACCGACTCGTCTGCCATCCATGCATAGATCACAGCAATGATCGACGGCGGGATGATCGGCGCGACAACGGCCGTGGACACCGTCAACGCAGTAGCAAAATCGAGGTCATAGCCCTTGCGCACCATTTGCGGCACGAGGAATGTGCCGAGGGCCGAGACGTCAGCTACGGCAGAGCCGGAAATGCCGCCGAAGAACATGCTGTCGAGAACATTCACATAGGCAAGGCCGCCGCGGAAACGGCCGACGAGCGCTGTGGCGAGGTCGATCAGCACGCGCGCGACGCCGCCGCGCGCTGCAATGTTGCCCGCGAGAATGAAGAGTGGCGCCGCGAGCAGGAGAAAGGAGTCCGACAGCAGACCTACGAAGCGCGTCGGTATGATGATCGGATTGAGTGCCGGATAGAAGAAGGCGGCGCCGAGCGCACCGACGCCGAGCGCCAAGCTTATCGGCATGCCGAGCAGAAGGAAAATGGCGAAGATGATCAGGAGTGTCTCTGCCATAGTGCTTTCACAGCCTGAAGGACATTGCGCAACATCGGCAGGATGAGGAGCGCCGCCCCGACCGGAATGGCCGCAAATACGTAGCCGAGCGGGAGCTCGAGACCGGCACTGGTCTGGAACTGGGCATTGGGAACGAGCACCCAGCTGAGCTTGATCAGGTAAGCCAGAAAGAAGATGCCGACGAGGTTGACGAAGGCCGATACGAGAGCCCTGCTACGTCCGCCGAGCAGATTGACGAAGTAGTCGAGAACGGTGTGCTCGCCGCGATACATTGCGGAAGCCCCGCCGATCATGACCAGCCACACGAAGAGGTAGCGTGGGATCTCGTCGATGCCATCGATCTGGCTGCTGCCGGCAAAGCGCATCACGACCTGCAGGAACACGGCAGCCGTCATCGCGGCGAGGATTGCCCCGCCGACATAGCCGAGACCCTCATAAAGGGCGCGCCCGAAACCTTTGCGGTCCGCCGGAGACGGACCGCCATCAGGTGATGCCGCCATGTCAGCTACTTCACAGCCAGGATGAAGTCGACCATGGGCTTTGCGTTCTTGCCAGCAGCGGTGGCGTAGAACTCATCGTAGACGCCCTTCGTCGCCGCGAGGAACGGCGCGGCATCGGGCTTTGTGATGGTCACGCCTTTCGCGCGCACCAGATCCTGGAGGGACTTGTCCTCGTCGTTGATGAACTTGCGATTGAAGGCGCGGGCATGTGTCCAGGCATCCTCGACGGCCTTCTTGCCGGCGGCATCGAGCTTGTCCCACGACGCCTTGGACATGATCAGCGCGATGCACTGATGCGTATGGCGGACATCCGCGACGAACTTCACGATGTCGTAGAATTTGTTGTGATAGTACGTGTTGATGCCGCCTTCACCGAAGTCGATCACCTTGGTCTGGAGGGCGGTCGCCACTTCCGGGAAGGCGATCGGCGTGGAGATCATCCCCAGTGCCTTGAACGTGGCGACGAGGATCTTATCCTCCTGGACGCGGACCTTCTTGCCCTTGATGTCGGCGATGCTGTCGATCTTGTAGTGGCCGTAGATGCCGCGATAACCGGCGGCGATGAAGCCGATGAGCTTGAAACCCTTCTTGTCCAGCACATCGCCGTAGAACTTCGTCAACGTGTCGCTGCCGTCCAATGATTTGAACACGTGATCATAGTCGCGGAAGATGTAGGGAAGCTGGAACACCGACATCTCAGGCACCAACGTTGCCAGAGGTGCAGTCGTGATCGGACCGAGGTCGACCGCACCGAGCTGGATCTGCTGGGCGACTTCACGCTCGCCGCCGAGAGCACCTGAGTGGTGGTGTGTGACCTTGATCTTGCCGCCGGTCAATTCGCTGAGCTTGTCATTGAATGCATTGGCGGCGAGCGTCGTCCCGTGTTTGGCGGGATTGACGTTGCCCATCGACAGATCCTGCGCAACGGCAGGAGGGGTGAGACCGAGAAGAGAAAACAGACACGCCAGCACCACCGGCGCCAGCAAAGAGCGCAGTGCAAACATTTGATCCTCCCTTGCGCGGCGAGCAGGCTTCTTGCTTTGTGCCTTTTGAAGCAGCCGCAACCAGCATCCTGAGGCAGGCGCGGCCTCATTTCAAGGATGATCTAAGTCTGTCACGCCGGCTGGGAGGTGCAAGCGGCGTGTTGCAGGAGCGAAGGCGGCTCGCCTACATCTCGATCACCAACTTGCCGAAGTGGCCCGCCGCGGCCATGGCATGATAAGCCGCGCGCGCATCGGCGAAGGCGAACGTGTGGTCGATGACCGGCTTCAGGCCATGCAGCGCGATCGCGCGGTTCATGTCCAGGAACATGCGCCGCGAGCCGACGTAGATGCCTTGCATGCGGATAGACTTGCGCATGACCGTCGCCGGGTCGATCTGCCCACCCGTGAGCACGCCGATGAGCGCGATGGTGCCGGCGACACGCGTTGCCGCGATCGTGCGCGGCAGCGTACCGGCGCCGCCGACCTCGACGGTGAGATCGACGCCCTTGCCGTCGGTGGCCTCGAGTACCGCATTCTCCCAATCAGGCTTCTGCTTATAGTTGATCGTCAGCGAGGCGCCGAGCGAACGGGCGCGCGCGAGCTTTTCCTCGCTGGAAGATGTGATGATCGTGCGGGCGCCCATCATGCGCGCGAACTGCAGAGCGAAGATCGAGACGCCGCCCGTGCCGAGCAGGAGCACGGTATCACCGGCCTTTACGCGCCCGACCTCGGCAATGGCGTTCCATGCGGTGAGTGCCGCGCAAGGAAGCGTCGCGCCTTCGGCGTAGGAAAGGTGCGCAGGCAGCGGCACGACGCCGTCGGCACTCAGATTCACTTCCTCCGCGAGCACGCCGTCCACCG
>JAEZAW010000059.1 GCA_023430315.1 Pseudomonadota bacterium
GGCGCGCGCCGCTGACTATCCCGCCGAAATCGTCTGCGTCGTCTCGAACCGGCCAGCGGCCGCCGGTCTCGCCTGGGCACGCGAGCAGGGCATTGCCGCTCATGCCGTGGATCACAAGGCTTATGCAACACGGGAGGCCTTCGAGGACGCGCTCCATGCCGTTCTGGAAGGGCAGGGGGTCGAGCTGGTCGCCTGCGCCGGCTTCATGCGCCTCATGACGCCAAGCTTCGTTGCGCGCTGGGCGGGGCGGATGATCAATATCCACCCCTCGCTGCTGCCGCTCTATCCGGGCCTTCACACCCATGCCCGGGCCATTGCCGACGGCGTTCGTATAGCCGGCTGCACTGTCCATTACGTGGTCGCCGAGATGGATGCCGGCCCGATCATTGCCCAGGGGGCGGTGCCGGTCGTCGACGGAGATACGCCTGACAGCCTCGCGGATCGCATTTTGCGTGTCGAGCACGTGATTTACCCGCATGCCCTCGCCCTGGTGGCGTCCGGCGCGGCTCGTCTCGAGAATGGTCGAGTGCATATACTGAGCAACGTTAACCAATCGGGTCGGCTGATCTCGCCCGATGTGGGCGGATCGAGTTAGTAAAAGGGAAAGGTTCGCGTTTCGGTCACATGCCGCGCCAAAATGCAGCGGTAAAGTGACCGTGCGTGGACAGCCTAGCCGGGCCAGTGATACGAGACCTTTGGCAGCCAAAGGCACGTGAGATGCCGTGAGCGCCGGGGGTGAGGAAACAGCCGGAAGGGCGAAGACAACCTCGATGGTCCGCGCTCATTTCGCGCGGGCGTTAGGAACGCACGCCAATGACCGCGATTCATACGCCGGCCGAGGACGGTCTGCCCAAGGGGAGTGCCACGGGCCCCGCGCAGCACACGCAGGGCCTCGGCGATCAGGAAAGCATCTGGTTCAAGCTGACGGCCCTCCAAAAGGGCACCGCCGCCAACCCGATGACGATCCTTCAGCAGCTCACGCAGCGCTATGGCGGCGTCATTGCCGTGACCATGGCCAACGAGCGCGTGGTCTTTCTTTCCGAGCCCGATCATTTCAAGCGCGTGCTCGTCACCAAGGCCGACGACTACATCAAGTACTTCGATGGTCTGCGCCCGGTCTTCGGCAAGTCGATGATCACGCATGACGGCGCGCTCTGGCAGAAGATCCGGATGCCGCAGCAGCCGGCGTTCCACCCCGACATGTTTGCGGAGTACATCCCGTACTTCCTCACCGCGATCCGCCAGAAGATGGACATCTGGGCCGAGCTCGCGCGGACGGGCGAGAGTGTCGAGATGGTCGAGCAAACTTGGACGCTCGCCGCGGACATGATCTGCAAGGCGCTGTTCGATCGCGACATGCCCTTCAATCCGCACTTCATCTTCAAGTGCGTGAAGACGTACACCGACGTGCCGAGCCATAAAGATCTTCGCATGAAGAAGATGGCGGACGCGGATTTCGAGGTTTCCGAGGACAGCATCGCCAAGGCCATGGAAGCCTGGGCCGGCGTGCCGCCCTCGATCTTCGCCGCGAGCCCGCGCGAGGAGCGCGAGCGCACGCTGCTCAAGATGATCCAGGCCGTGACCGCCGATCCGAACGTGCCGGAGTTCGACGAGCAGCAGGCCATCGACGAGCTGAAGCAGTATCTCTGGGCCGGCACCGAGACGACGGCGCTGACGCTCGCCTGGGCACTGTATGAAGCTTCGCGCAGCCCCGAGATCGTCGAGCGCATCCGCCGCGAGGGCGAAGAGGTCTATGGCTCGCGCGAGCCGACCGCCGCAGACTATTCGGGGCTCGCCTACACGCGTGCCGTCATCCAGGAGACCATGCGCTTCTATCCGCCGATCTGGGGTCTCATCCGCGTCGCGTCGAAGGATGACGAGATCGCCGGCAAGCAAATCAAGGCCGGTGACCGCGTCGTGCTCTTCGCCTATGGCGCTCATCACGATGCGCGCTTCTGGGAAGATCCCGAGAGCTTCCGTCCCGAGCGCTTCATGGGTGAAGCCGCGAAGAAGCGCCGGCCCTACACGTACATTCCTTTCGGCGGTGGAAAGCGCTCCTGCATCGGCGGCGCCATGAGCCAGGTCGAGACACGCTCGCACTGTCCATGCTGCTCCGCCGCTTCCGGCCCGAGTATGTGGGCAACAAGTACGCGCCAGCAGCCGAGCATCCCGGCATCAACGCGACGGTGACACTCACACCGCGCGGCGGACTCAACTTCCGCATTCACGAGCTGAGCTGAGCGATTTCTTGTTATGGCAAGAATGAATGGGGCCAGGCGTCATGCCTGGCCCCAAATCTTTTCAACCTCGCTGGATTAGTCCTTGCCCCACAGCTCCACGGTGGCCTGCCCCTTGAAGCTCGGCTTCGACCTGTAGACGAACTCGACGTGGCGGATGAAGCGATCGCCGCCCTTGAGGTCGATGCTGCGTGTCTCGCCACCAGCACGGATCTTGTTGCGCACGCGAACATCGTCGGTCTGACCGTTCGCGTAGACGACTTTGACGTCGAGGAATTCGACTTCGTTGTCCTTCACGCGCAGTTTGATTGCAGAGAAATCACCGTCCTTGCGGCCAACCTGAATGACATCCTTGTCGGCGATGAAGCCGACTTTCTGTGAACCGAGCAGCTCCCAATTCCGTTTGCCGCCGCGGCGCGCTTCCGCATCACCGATCGACAGAAACGCGATGGCGCCGATGAGCGCGAAGGCAAAGATAGATCTGATCATGTGTTCCACCCCATGGTGTGACTGTCAGGAGCGACGACAACGTGCCTGAGCGCACTAATCCGTCGCGATCGAAGTCGCGCGTCGGGCGCTGTGGCGCTGGGGCTACGCCATGTGAACGTCACAAAGCTTGGTGCGCACGGCGCCGCGCAGCCACGGCAGCAGCTCCGCATCGAACCATGGATGTTTTTTGATCCACGCATTGTTGCGCCACGAAGGATGTGGCAGCGGCACCATCACCGGGCCACTGGGGCGCGCGACGATCTCGCGCCAGCGCTCGACTGTGCTCGTGAGATCGCGGCCTGCATCGGTACCGAGATGCCAGCGCTGGGCGTACTGCCCGACAAGCAACATCAGCTCTAGGTTCGGTAGAGCGGCCATCAAACGCGCGCGCCACGCTGGCGCGCATTCGCGGCGTGGCGGGAGATCGCCGCCCTTCGCATCGAGCCCGGGAAAACAGAAGCCCATGGGAATGATCGCAATGTGGGCGACGTCGTAGAATTCCTCGTCCGCCACGCCCATCCATTGGCGCAGGCGCACACCCGATGGGTCCGTGAAGGGCGCCCCCGAAGCATGGACACGCGTGCCGGGCGCTTGCCCGAACACGCCGATGCGCGCCGTCGTGCTCACGCGCAAAACCGGACGCGGCTCGTGCGGCAGCGGTGCGCCCTTTGGGAAGTCGCGACAGATGCGGCAGGCGCGGATGTCTGCGACGAGTGCATTGAGCGCGCGTCGCGAAGTGCGCGCTGGCCGCGCGCGCGTCATATCTCGACGACGAGGCCGTCCTCGGCCAGCAGGACATTCGGCTGACTGATCTCGTGACGGCGCGCGAGCATCGATCCATTCATGTGCGTCAGCAGAATACGCTTCGCGGCGATCCTCGGCAGGTTTTCCTCGATGATCTTCCAGCTCGTGTGATAGCGCACGGGACCATCGAAGGCGTAGCACTCGGTGATGAAGAGATCGGCGCCGGCGCTGGCCGGCACAAGTGCCTCGACCCACTCGGTATCGCCCGAGAACGAGAGCACCTTTCCGCCCGTCTCGAAGCGCAGTGCATGCGAAGGCGCGCCCGAAGGATGCGAGACCTCCCACGCCGTCACCATCACTGGACCTTCGACGAGCGGCGCGCCGGCGCGGCACTCCTTGAAGATCAGCGGAAAGCGGCGCTCGACTTTCGTAGAGCCGGGGAACATCAGCTCCGCCGTTTGCATCACGCGATCCTCGACGCCCGGAGGGCCGATGACTGTAAGCGGATCCTTCCGCTTGGCGACGTGCTGTGCGTGAAGCATCCACCACACGAGGCCGCTGTAATGGTCGCCGTGCAGGTGCGAGAGGAAGATCGTGGAAATGGCATTCGGATCGAGGCCGAGCGCGTTGAGGCCGATGAGGCTTGTCGCGCCGCAGTCGATCAGAAAGCGATGGTGGCCGAGATCAACGTGATAGCCGGTCTGCAGCCGTCCGCCTGATCCGAAGGCATCGCCGCATCCGACGATCGTAAGTCTCATCACCGCGTCATCACCTCAGGTTTGTGCTCTCTCGTGCCTGGCCGTCAGGCCTTGGCGCTCGGCCGCGCCGCAACTTCCTTGTACCAGCGCTCGACATTGACGAGGCCTTCCGGCCGCTGTACGCGCGCTGGCTTCATGAAGTCCATCGTGACGAGTGCCGTGATGTCGGCAACGGAGTAGGCGTCGCCGGCAACATAGTGATTGCTCGCCAGCTGCTCGTCGAGAATGCGCAGCATGTCGAGGGCCCTCGGCTTGTTTGCCTCGCCCCAGGCTGCGACCTGCGGCACCTCATGATTGGCCATGGCCGGATGCAGATGCCGGAATGCGGACGTAACGGCCGCCATCAGGCCGAGTTCCATGCGCCGCTGCCACATCTCGACGGTGGCCTTGCCGAGGGCGCCCTTGCCGAAGAGTGCGGGTTCCGGATGCAACTCTTCGAAGTACCGGCAGATGGCCATCGTCTCGCAGATCGGTGTGCCGTCGTCGAGCAACAGGACCGGCACCTTCTGAAGCTTGTTCAGATTCGTGAAGCTCTCGGTCTTGAGCTCGCCCTTCATGAGATCAAGCTCCTCGGTCGGCACCTGGATGCCCTTCTCGGCAAGAAAGATGCGCACGCGCCGCGGATTGGGCGCCATCCGAGTCTCGAGCAGCTTCATGGGGGTCTCCGGTCTGGGGGTAATGGGCTTAGTCGTAATCGAGCGGCCCACGCCGTGCAATGCTGGCCGGCCGCGCTGCGGGGGCAGCCTTCCGGATGTTGCTGGGACGTGGCGACCGTCGAGGCAAAATTCGCATTACATGCAATGTAATTATAACCTTTGGGTCAGAGTAAACGCGAAGTTAGTGATTTACAGATCATTCTCATCCTGAGGAAAAAGGCAGATGTCTCGAGGACATTGGCCGGCCGCGAGATCAGCGCGGCGCGGCTGGGGTCCACGAGGCGGTATGCCCCCGCGAGGGACTTCGGGGTCAGCACGTGTCATCGGTCAGCACCACAGCAATGGAAGCGGGCACCAGCCCCCGCCGCCCCAGGATTGTGCGTGCGCATCCGGGCTTCCAGGTGCGCGATGCCCGCCGGCGCCTGGCCATCGAAGCTGAGGACAAACCCGGCTTCGAGTACGAAATGCTGCTGATGTTCGTGAGAAACGAACTCAGCGCCGTCGCCACCATTCAGCTCCTTGCCGTGATCTTCTCTCTGGCCTCGATGTTTTGGGCCACGAAGGCCGAGGCCGTGCTCTGGCTCGTCCTGGTGATCGGCTCCAAGGTGGCGTTGCTCGAGCTTTGCCGCCGCTTCGTCGCGCTGCCGCGCAACGAGATCGACATCGCTCTCTGGCGCCGCCGTCTCATTCTTGCCGAGAGCATCAACGGCGTCGTATGGGCGGGCTTCGCGCTCGTGGGGATCGGCGCGACCGACTCCGCCTCTCACGTCTTTCTGTTCGCCTCGCTGATCGTCGTGCTCGCGATCCGCATGACCTTCGCTTCGACCGCGCTGCCCATTCTCTACGTCGGCACCATCCCGATGACGATCGCGGTCGTCGTCCGCCTGCTCCTGCTCGGCCATCCCTTCTACTGGGCCATGGCTTCGATGGCGCTCGGCGTGCACGTCTACTTCATTTTCCTCGCGAAGGGCCTCAACTCGACGGCACTCGCCATGCTCGCATACCGGGCCGAAAAGGACGCGCTCATCGCCGAGCTGGAGCAGGAGAAGGCAACGTCGGACGAGGCACGCCGCCGCGCTGAATCGGCGAACGTCGCCAAGTCGCGCTTCCTCGCCACTATGAGCCATGAGCTGCGGACGCCGCTCAATGCCATTCTCGGCTTCTCCGAGGTGATGAAGGCCGAGCTGCTCGGGCCGCTCAAGAACCCGACCTACAAGGAGTATGCCGCCAACGTTCACTACAGCGGCAGCCACCTCCTTCACCTGATCAATGAGATCCTCGACATCTCCCGCATCGAAGCCGGCCGCTACGACCTCAACGAGGAGCCCATCCGCCTCGTGGATGTCGCCGAGGACTGCCACCGCCTCTTGAAGCTGCGCGCCGAAAGCAAGAACCTCACCATCGAGCTCGATCTCGACC
>JAEZAW010000327.1 GCA_023430315.1 Pseudomonadota bacterium
GACCGACGCGGTTCTTAAGCCGGCCCGCGGCATTGCTCGGACCTCCCGCAGCGTCGGGCGCGCCTTCATAGAGCTGGCCGCCGTAGGGCGGGTCCGTGAACCAGTAACTGCCGTCGGGATGAGGTACGACGTCGTTGGGAGAATTCATTCGCTTGCCCTGGTAGGCATCGGCCAGAACAGTGACCGAGCCGTCAAGCTCATAGCGCACGACACGGCGGGTAAGATGTTCGCAGGCGAGTTGGCGGCCCTGGAAATCGAAGGTGTTGCCGTTGGAGTTGTTCGAAGGCAATCGGAACACGCTGACGTGCCCGTCGTCCTCGAGCCAGCGCAGCTGCCGATTGTTCGGAATGTCACTCCACACCAGATAGCGGCCCTGTGCGTTCCAGGCTGGGCCCTCCGACCAGAGTGCACCGGTCCAGAGCCTCTGGATGGCGCTGTTGGGCTGGGCGTACTGATTGAAGACCGGATCGACAGCAAGAACATCGGGGTCGGTGAAGTAGGTGGGCGGAGCGCCGCCCGGCCCGAAGTCGCGCGGCGGGCTGGTGATGGTGCTGGGCGGAGAGGCTGGCCCTGTCTGCGCTTGTGCCAAGGCTCCATGTGCCACCACCATGGTACCGACACCGGCACCGATGCCCTTGACGAGACTGCGCCGCGATATGATGTGCGCGCCCTGGTGCTTCATGTGGAGCCTCCCTAGGATTTTGTTGAAGTATTGAGATAGCGATTACGAACCTGGATTCTGGCTGAAATGCGCGCGCGACTGCTCCGATGTACGTCGCACCACCAAGCGATACGCGAGGACTGATCGTGATTGATACTCATGGCGTTCCTCAGCCGTCGCGCTAGCTTTCTTGGGAGGTGACTCTTGGATCACTTCGTTGCGCGGGTGCTCTTTCTGTGCGCTTTCACCATAAGCTCACCGCTTTTCGCAGGGGAAACCAAACGGCTGTTCGACGGCAAAACCCTGACGGGTTGGGAGGGCGATACCAAGTACACTTGGCGCGTCGAGAAGGGCGCCATCGTCGGTGGCTCCCTCAACAAGGTCGTACTTCGCAATGAGTTTCTCAGCACAACTCGGCACTACGGTGACTTCGAGCTGAAAGTGACATTCAAACTTTTGGGTGATCGTGAGCAACGTAACGCAGGTGTGCAGTTCCGAACCAAACGCATACCTAATCATCATGAAGTATCCGGCTATCAGGCAGATATTGGGCAGCATTATTGGGGCGCGCTTTACGACGAATCGCGTCGCGACCGCATCCTCGCTGGTCCGAATCCAAAGGTCATCGAAAGCTCGGTGAAGCAGGGGGACTGGAACACTTACGTTGTCCGCTGCGAGGGGCCGCGCATTCGCCTTTGGCTAAATGGTGTGCAGACCGTGGACTACACGGAGGAGGACCCCACTATCGAACGCTCGGGGATCATCGGGCTTCAAATCCACGGCGGCGCGAAGGCCAAAGTCCACTACAAGGACATCACCATCGAGGAACTACCCAAGTCTGATTAGAGTCGCGAAGAAAGAAAGCCGGTGCCGTTCAGACCGCGATGCCGTCAGGGGAAGAAATCGTCACTCATGACATACGCAACAAGTGCGATAATTTCGTCCGGCTTGTAGACGTCCCGCCAGGATGGCATCTGTCGAAACCCATTGTGCGTGCGATCCCAGACAAACTCTGGCTTGTACTGTCGGGGCTGCAGTTTGGGCGCCTTGCCGGGATAGGCTTTCGCGCCATGGCAATGCGTGCATTGCTCCTGCCACAGCTTCTCTCCCACGGCTATTACCTTGCTGTCCTTCAGGGTCGCCGCCGGTAACGATGGCGGAGGATCCCGGGGAGGCTCTTGTTCGTCTTTCGTCTGCGCCATCGCATTAGTCGCGAGAATGGATATCGCGCTGGCGAATACGATAGCCTGAAGCTTGGTGCCGTACATCGCAGACATTTCTCGAATCCCAAGAACTCGCTGCGGAAGAAGTGGCTCGATGAGCCGCTTCTTCCCAGCGCAGGTCGTCTGGTAACGCAGCGCGTCAGTTGGCAGGTACGATTTTGTAGATCTTGTCGTGACCGCCCACTGGACCGGTTGCAATGCTCGTCAATGCATAAACCTCGCCCTTGTCATCCTGGCCGAACGCCAAGACGTAGGGCAGCGTCTGCATGCCGTCGACAGCGGCAACTTCCATAGTCCATTTGCCGTCGGCGCCTTTGGTTCCGAAGAATATTTGACCGTCCATCGTCGCAAACGACTTTGACCAGTCGCCGAAGATGTACTTGCCATCCCACGCTTTGTGGGGACCGCGATACACATGTCCACCAGTGACCGAGATGCCTTTGCAATCCGACTTCACGGCAGTGCAGTTGTTGTAGACGATGATTGGCGGTGTCAGCCCGGCCTGGTCGCATGTGGCGGGATGACTATCCGGCTTCGCAAAGTCGAAGCACTTATTCGCTTCCATGCGGCGCCAACCGAGATTAGCGCCTCGACTGATGATGCTGATCTCCTCGAAGGAATTCTGCTGCACGTCGCCGCAAATAAGCGCCCTGTCGCCACCCGGATCAAAGGTGCACCGCCAGGGATTACGCAGCCCCAGTGCCCAGATCTGCGGCAAGGCATCGCTCTGACCAACGAACGGGTTGTCGGCCGGAATGAGATCTGGCTTGCTCAGGTCGAGCCGCAACATCTTCCCGTGGAGCGATCTCATGTCTTGGCCATTGCCAATCGCCACATTGTGGCCGATGCCCCAGTCGTTGGCATACCCTCCATCACCGGTGGATATATAGAGCATTCCGTCCGGCCCGAAGCCGATCCAGTGACCGTTGTGATTGAACTGCGGATGGTCGAGTTGGGAAATAACCCGCTCGTTTGTTGGATCGGCCTTATTGGGATCAGTCTTGGAGACTTGAAACTCGGATACGACGTTGGTGTGAGACCACCAAAGGCGGCGGTCGAGCTCGCTGCCGCGAAGCGGAGCCGAGTAGGCAAGGTAGAACTTGCCGTTTTCCCTGTAGTTCGGGTGGAACGCCAAACCGAGCAGTCCGCGTTCATCAAAGAAATGGTGCTGCGTCACCATCTTTGGGCCGATATTGATGAACGGCTCGGGCAGCAAGCGGCCCTTGCTATCAATGATCCGCACTTGGCCGTGCTGTTCGATAAAGGCCATGCGGCCCGTGCCGTCTGGGATCGACACCATCGCTAGCGGATGGATGAGCCCGCCGGCAACTTCCTGAAGTTTGATTTTGACCTGAGCGAGAGCCGGGGTCGCCATAGCCATGATCGTGGCCACGGCGATGCCAGTGAACCTAAGGCGCATTTGGACGTCCTCCCAAAATGAGCGATCTGGCTTGCTTCATTGGCAAGCTCATTCGCAGGCAATTTGCTCCTTTAGTTATTATAGCCTCGAGGCCAACGGCAGCCTCCAAGCTAGCTCACAATCATCCCATATTTAGGGCGATTTTCAGGTGCCGCTGACCCAGCGTTGCAGCGCAAGAGTTAAGAGAAAGCACAATCCTGCTACAAGTGCGGCGCTTACAGCGCCGGCTGCGGAAAGGAACAATGCGTCGACCAGAGAGATGCCCGCAATAAGGCTTACGACGGCGCGCGGAACATCCCCTTTGGAGCGGCGCATCAGAAAGTAAAGCGCCACTAGGGTCCAGATGGCAAGAGCGATGAGCGCTGCTGCTGCCAGAACGTCGCCTTGTAAAACGATAGCTAGGCCGTAGAAGATTGGCGCACCAAGAAAAAGTAAGGGCCACAGCCTGTCGAGGCGATCGAGTGCCTCTTGCTTGGCGGCATATGTCAGGCCAATGAGGTAGCAGAGACTGACGAGCGCCGCGACGAACAGCATGGCTGACGGAGCCGTCGCCGCCGCATAGCCCGCGGTTACGTATGCGAGAACACGGCACAATCCCATGAACAGCGGGCTCAAGGCATTACCCTTGTGATGCCAATCGTAGAACAGAATGGCGGCTGCAAGTGCCAGCGCTGCCATCATCGGTCGTACACCCGTTTCTGACACCGCTGCGCTCCCCCAAAGGATGAACGCGAGGCCGCCGAGCATCAGGCCGAATCCAACTCCAAACACGGTAGTCACCGACACGGCGCCGGCAGGGATCGGTCGATCTGGTCGTTCTACTGCGTCAATCTCATTGTCGAAGGCGTCGTTGAGATACATGCCAGACACATAGAGCAGCGAAAGGCCGATCACGACCAGAAGTGTCGTTTGCGTCCAAATCTCGCCGCCCGCGAGGGTCGTCCCGGCGAGTGCGTTGGTCCACACAGTTGGTAGATTGGACACCCGTCCCAAACGAAGGGCAGTCGCCAGAGTCATGCTGTTAGGATGTCCCTAACCCAGCCGAGCTCGCGCGCAACCGCAGTCGAGGCATCGACCCGTCGCAGTTCCTCAGGCAGCACGTCGAAGGTGTAGGTTTCGACCTCGAGATGATCGCTGATCGGAGTGCGTTGGTGCAGCGCCAGGATCTCGCGTAGGAAGTCCTGCGTCGTGTCGAGTTCAGGAAGCGCAGACATGAAGATCGGCACGTGGCAGTGCACACGCCACTCGTTTCCGACCGCCTGCTCAAAGTTCGCAAAGGCCGGCACCAGGTCGAGGAAGCGGACGAGGCTACCGTCCGGCTTGCGCTCGACAACTTGATGCAGATAAACGCCATCATCGAAGCGCCGGAGCAGGTCGATGGTGCGCCCATCTACACGCGGGACCTTCAGCGCCGCCGAGAGCTGTAGTTTGAAGATGCCAATGCCGGCACGTGCCAGACGCGCCAAACTTTCCGAAGCGTTCTCGAACTCGACGGCGGCATGGCAGACATCGTAGCAGATGCCGAGGTGACGCCTGAGGGCGCGCTCCGCGGCGATGACATCGAGCCTCGTCAAGTCGGCAAACCGTCGAACCGCTGATGACGAGAAGATCCTCTCCTCGAAGAACCGCGCCGCCTCCTCGATGGTTTCGAGGTAGCACATGGGCTCAGGCTCCAGTGCCAGCGTGATGGTACGCCCGGACCTTTCGGCCAGCCGCACAAGGTGGGCAGCGTGCTGTAGAAGATTTTCGGCTATCCGCTCGATCGCTCCGGGCTCTCGGCCGATCGGCCGAAACGTCGCGGGCACCGTGCTGACGCTGCCGGTGATGCCGGCATCCAGCGGCAACAACTCGGCGAGCAGATCAGCCAGGCGGTTGCTATAGGCTACGCGTTCGGCAAAGCGCCAATCCGGTTGATAGACGTCCTCCTTGACCCGGGTCCCGTGAAACGGTCCGTAAGGAAAGCCATTGATCGTAAAGACGTATAACCGTTCACGGGCGAGAAAATCCTTGAATGCCTCGAATTCCGAGGCGTTCGCAAGGGTTTCGGAAGCGATTGCGGAGAGGCGGAGCCCAACACCCATAGTTTCGTTGGGAGCGAACAGCTGTTTCACCTCTGGCAGGTGGCGCTTGAGCCCGATGAATGTGTCAGGCCAGGTTTCACCGCGGTGAATGTTGGTGCAGTAGGTGAGGTGCGCTCCGCTCGTGGTCTTCATCGCGCGCTCTGCCGTGTTTTCAGCCATGTGATGGCCCCGAGGATGCGTTCCTCGTCCATCTCGTGCACCTCTACGCCCCGACCGATGTCCTCCAGCAGCGTGATCGTAAGCTCTCCCCCCAGATGCTCGCGGAACTCTCTGATCCCCTGCAAAAGAGGATTGCTGCCGTCGGCAGAACGAGCATCGACGACCGGATGCCACAGCCGGAAGCCCAGCAGCTCGAGCAGGGCCGCAACTCGGTCTTCGGTTCCGGGGGCGAGCAGGCCGGCCAGCACGGAATAACGCGTATCAAGCGCAATGCCGATGGCAACTGCCTCGCCGTGGCGTACGTGATTGCGGGTGAGGGACTCGATCTTGTGGGCGGCCCAATGGCCAAAATCGAGGGGGCGCGCACTGCCGGCCTCGAACGGGTCGCCCCCGTGTCCGATCTGGTGCATATGAAGCTCGGCGCAGCGGCGGATCATGTACGCCATCGTGGAGGCATCGAAAAGCGATAGTCCGTCGATATTGCGCTCGAGCCAGCGGAAGAAATCAGCATCACGAATGAGCGCGACCTTCACCGCTTCCGCCATACCCGCGATCTTCTCGCGCGGCGGCAAATCGGCAATGAAAGCCAGGTCGTTGAGGACGGCGAAAGGCGGAGCAAACGTGCCGACGAAATTCTTCGATCCCTTTAGATTGACGCTGTTCTTCACGCCGACCCCGGAGTCGTTTTGTGCGAGAACCGTCGTCGGAACGCGGATCAGCCGGATACCGCGATGGCTGGTCGCGGCTACGAGCCCGACTGCATCCAGAACGGCCCCACCGCCTATGGCGATCACGAACGAATGCCGGTCGATGCGGTGTTCCTGAATGAGCCCCTGCATCCATTCCACGTGGAAGAGCTCGTTTTTTATCTTTTCGCCGCCCGCCACTTTCTGCGGGGCGGCAACCAGCTCGATCGCCGTGTTGTGGGCGCTGGCATAGGCTTCGATTTCGCCGATCAGAGCAGGGCGAGCATCACACACGCCATCATCGACGAAAACGATGCAGCGGTGCCGTCGCTCCCGCTCGAGCCGCGTAATCGTCTCCCGCAGCACCGGATTGTCGAGCGCGAAAAGATTCTTCGTAAAGTGGACTGGATATTCGTAAGAGACCGCAAAGCGCTGGAGATATACCGATGCGCCGTTCGGTGATGTCTCGGAGACGGATGGTTTGGCAACCTCTCCCATGTGCTCCCCGGCATTCCTGTTCGTCGGCTTCTACGGCCGAACCTGCAACAGGCAGATTGCGCCGCCGCTCGACGTCAAGTCAAGGCGTGCGTCTTCGGCCGGTCATCCAAGATATTGCCCACATATTGTGCTCGTGCTTTTGTGAACACTGCCACGGCGGCGCGCTCGGCGGAACAGCAGAATGCATAAGACGCTCGTGCTCTTGATCGTCGGACTGACCGAGCGTCTTCTCGGCAAAGACACGCCCAACCTCTCAGCGCTTGTCAAACGAGGCGGCTTGCGTCCGCTGAGGACCGTGGTTCCTGCTGTTACCTGCACCGTTCAATCCACTCTGCTGACCGGCTTGTCGCCTCGCGACCACGGCGCGGTGGCCAACGGCTGGTATTTTCACGAGCAAGCCGAAGTATGGCTGTGGCGGCAGTCGAACCGTCTGATCGCCGGGGAAAAAGTCTGGGAAAAGGGGAAAAAGCTCGACGCGGCATTCACCTGCGCAAACATGTTCTGGTGGTACAATATGTATTCTACCGTCGACATCAGCGCCACGCCGCGGCCCATGTATCCAGCCGACGGCCGCAAGCTGCCGGACCACTACGCTGAACCGCCCGAGCTGCGGGACGAGTTAAATAACGTCCTGGGAACCTTCCCGCTTTTCAAGTTCTGGGGTCCTATGACCTCTATCGAGTCCAGCCGCTGGATCGCGAGAGCAACGCAGCACGTTCGCCGCACGCGGCAACCTACGCTGACGCTCTGCTATCTGCCCCATCTCGATTACGGCCTCCAGAAATGGGGGCCTCACCCGGATGATCCACGCGTCGCGCAGGACCTGCGTGACATCGACTCCATCGTCGGCGAGCTGATCGAAGAAGCAGAGAGCAACGGCGATCATGTCGTGGTCGTGTCGGAATACGGCATCGTGCCGGTGCGGGAAGCGGTGCACATAAACCGCGCCCTCCGACAGGCAGGTTTGGTCCGCGTGCGCAATGAGATCGATCGGGAGCTGCTCGATGTCGGCGCCTCAAAAGCGTTTGCCATGGCCGATCACCAGATTGCGCACGTGTATCTCCAGCGCGCTGCCGACAGCCGCTCGATAAAAAGATTGTTGGAGAGCCTAGACGGGGTCGCGCACGTCCTCGATGAGGAAGGCAAGCGAGCCATGGGACTGGACCATCCCCGTTCCGGCGATCTCGTTGCGCTATCCGAACGCGACCGCTGGTTCAGTTACTATTGGTGGCTGGACGATGCGAAAGCGCCGGACTTCGCCCGGACCGTCGATATCCACCGTAAGCCCGGCTACGATCCGATGGAGTTGTTCCTAGACCCGGCCATTTCTCTGCCGATGCTTAAGGTAGCGCGCAGGCTTCTCGCCAGAAAGCTCGGTTTTCGCAACCTGCTCGACGTCACGCCAATCAAAGGCACTAGTCTGGTGAAGGGCTCGCATGGACTTGTTACGGAGCTGCCGCAAGATGGGCCCTTGATCATTTCGAGCGCACCGGAACTTCTTCCAGAAGGCTCGATCGACGCGACAGCCTTCAAAGACTTGATTCTGGCCCACGTATTTGGGCCACCGTCTTACGGTAAGCAAGGCAGAGAGCTATAGTACAATAATCGCTGCCGGCAGTTAGCCGGGGTGGGAGGGGACACATGCGTATCGTCCACGGCATCCTATCTGCGATACTCGTTTTCTTTGCCGTGCTCCAATACAATGATCCTGATTGGTTTTATTGGGGACTGGTGTATTTGATCGCAGCGGCATGGTCATTTGCCGCCGCTCGCTGGCCGGAGCGCCTCGGCTCATGGCGGTTCGCTCGCATTGGGGGGCTGATCTGTGTCGCGCTCTTCTCGGCCGGTTTTGTGTCGCTCGCAGGCAACATAGGACCCGGCTGGATCCACAACGAAGAGGCGCGCGAGGCGATTGGCTATCTGATCTGCGCCGCCGCAACGGCTCTCGCCATCTTTGATGCACGGAGACAAACCTCGAGCGTGGCCGAGCGAGGTCGCACATGAGCTTGAGCAACGACGAAGACCAGGTAATCCTAGTCGACGCCAGCGATCGTGCGATCGGCGCGGCGCCGAAGCTCGCCGCGCACCGAAAAGGCCTTCTGCATCGCGCCGTGTCCGTGCAACTGCGGGATCAGAGCGGGCGACTTCTCCTGCAGAAAAGGCACATCGGGAAGTATCATTCGGGCGGATTGTGGAGCAACACCTGCTGCAGTCATCCGCGGCCCGGCGAAGATACCGCTGCGGCTGCGCAACGCCGGCTGCAGGAGGAGATGGGGATCAGTTGTCCGCTCGCTCCTCTCTTCACGACCTGCTATCGCGCGGTGCTCGACACCGCGATGACGGAGAATGAGATGGTGCATTGCTTCGGCGGTTCTTACGTAGGCGAAGTTCGCCCAAACCCGACCGAGGCGGAGGATCACTCCTGGATCCACGTCGACGACCTTCGCCGGGAAGTGAAAGAGCATCCGGAGCGATACTCGGCCTGGTTCTGCATTTATGTCCGCGACCACTGGGCGGAACTCACAGGCTCGGGCTGACATTCAGAAGACGCGGCTCCCGAACTGCCTTGAATATGTAGAGGCGTTCAACACGAGTATCGTTGCGGCGCCGTACGTACGGACCTACAATCTTTGCACCCCAACGTCCGACAACGACACGGCACCTGCGTCGTCACGGTTGCGGGGCCCGCGGCGTTTCCGATCGGCATGGGGCAAGGAGGAACGCCATGACACGCACGTATCTAGCAGGTCTCTCTACGGCGCTGCTGCTGGTGTCGCCGGCACTCGCGCAGACTTTGCCTAAAGCGCCTTCGGAAGTCGCAAACCCCGGCGGAAAAGTAACTGGCGCGCAGAAGCTAGCGCTGGTCAAGGTCGCAGACGGCTTCAATGACCCCGTCGGCGTATCGGTCGCCAACGATGGCTCTGGCCGCATCTTCGTTGTCGAGCGTGTGGGACGCATCAAAGTAGTCGGCAAGGATGGCAAGACCCTCGCGAAACCCTTCCTGGACCTGACCAAGACCAACCCTCTCGGATCCGAGGTCCAAACTGGGTTCGTGGAACAGGGACTCTGGTCGATTGCCTTCCATCCGAAGTTCAAAGAGAACGGATACGTCTTCGTCCACTTCGCATCGCTGCCGTTCAATGGCGCATCGATTATCGCGCGTTACACGGTCGATCCCGCCAGTGCAAACGAGATTACGACCGAGCGGGCGAACAAGACCGTCAAAGTAATCATGAACATCCCGCAGCCGTACTACAATCACTACGGCGGCATGATAGCTTTCGGACCCGATGGCAAGCTCTACATCGGCAAGGGCGATGCCGGATGGGAAGGCGATCCGCTCGATGCAGGCCAACGGCTTGACGTGCATTGGGGCAAGATGCTGCGCATCGACGTCGACACCGACGACGACACTCCGTATGTCGTGCCGAAGGACAATCCCTTTGCCAAGGCGGACAAGCCGCAGATGATGTCCCTGTTCGGCATCACGGAGCAGGGCTTCTCGACAATCAAGATCGGTTCGCGGCCGGAAATCTGGGCGTACGGCCTGCGCAACCCCTACATGTTCCACTTCGAC
Source organism: Pseudomonadota bacterium (assembly GCA_023430315.1). Classification (GTDB taxonomy): domain Bacteria; phylum Pseudomonadota; class Alphaproteobacteria; order Rhizobiales; family Hyphomicrobiaceae. Next base: position 10,306 of record JAEZAW010000327.1, read on the forward strand.
AAGAAGTCCGGTGACCTGTTCATCGCCGATGTAGGACAGAACCACTGGGAAGAAATAAATTGGCAACCAGCCACCTCAAAGGGTGGTGAGAATTATGGATGGAAACACAATCAGGCATCCAAGTGCCATCCCCATCAGGGGCCCAATGAGAAATGTCCAATCGTGGGCGTCCTGCCGGTAGCCGAGTATCCGCATGAGGAGCCTTATCCGGGCGCTCCGAAGCTGAAAGACAACCACGGGTGCTCAGCCCAGGGTCTTGGCGTCGCGAACTACGCCGGCATGGAGAAAGTGTATCTGGTCGGTGATTGGTGCTCGGGCCGCCTGTGGGGCGTCGGCTGGGATAAAGCAGCCAACAAGTGGCAGATGGAGGAGTTCCTTCAGGCCAGCCTGCAATTCACCGCCGGTCAGGTCGACGAGGAAGGCAACGTTCTCGCCGTCAACTGCTACTGCTTCTATACAGACGACAAAGGCCCGGTCGCCAATCCCGTCGGCGCACTTTGGCGAATCTTACCGGCCGACAAAGTGCCCTCCGGCGCCGAGGTCGCCAAGGTGGTCACCAAGTAGTGCAGCGCAGTTGGGGCAATGGGGATACCCTGGAACGGGCATCCCCAACGCCGCATTGGCACAAGTCACTATGAGCTGCCTATGCCCGGACTCGGATGGAACACCGCGATTGTGCTGATGGTGCTGGCGCTGCTTCCAACGCCGCCTGTGATTGCTCAGTCGGTTGTCTTCAAGCATCCTCTCGACAACAGCCCGTTGGAGGTGAAGCTCCTGCCCAACGAGACCGCAACAGAGGCGGTAAAGGCGTTCCATGCCACAGGGCAGAACCCTTACCGGGATGTGCCGGCCGCACTGCTCGAGGGAAAGGAACTCTACGAGCGGCATTGCCAGAGCTGCCATCTCCCCGACGGCTCGGGCAGGTTGGGTCCAAGTTTGGTAACCGATGACTGGAAGTACAAGCGCTGCGCGACCGATGTGGGCATGTTCGAGGTCATTTATGCCGGCGCCGCCGGTGCCATGCAGTCCTTCTTCCGGCGCGGTGTCGAGCAGGACGAAATCCTGAAGATGATCGCCTACGTCCGCACGCTCAAGAAATAGCGCGGATGGCGCGACGATCAGGAGATTTTCAGATTGTCCTCGACGCCGCGCTTGCCCTCCTCGATCCTGGGCGCTTGGCCTCCGCGCAGAACGGAGTTGCCCATATAGAGCGTGCGCTGGTCGATTGAGGGTGGGTTCAACCAATCCTCTTCCTTGATCTGACCGCTCTTACCGTAGGCCGCCAGCGGGTTCTCATAGGTGACCTTGCGGATATGCTCCTCCGGTATCTGTGCGCGGCGCATCAACTCAGCAGTCTTCGGTACCGCGAGCGGGTCTGACACTCCCCAGTCGCACGCACTGTCGCAGAAGATTCGCTCGGCGCCGTAGTTCCTGACAATCTCGACCATGCGCTCGTTGCCCATCTTCGTGAAAGGGTAGATCGAGAAGGCCGCCCAAAAACCACGATCCAGGACATCGCGGACGGTCTCTTCGTTATTGTGATCAATGACAACCCAGCTCGGATCGAGCTTATGCTCGAGTGCCACTGCCATCGACCTCAGAGTGCCTTGCCGCTTGTCTCGATGCGGCGTGTGCACCATCACCGGAAGATGCAGCTCCTTCGCAAGCTCCAACTGCAATCGATAATACTTGTCCTCAAGGGCAGTTTGCTCGTCGTAGCCGATCTCGCCGATGGCAACCACGCCTTCCTTGAGCGCATAGCGCGGCAGGATCTCCATTACGGCCTCAGCCAACTCCTCGTTGTTGGCTTCCTTCGAGTTGAGACCGATCGTGCAATAATGGCGCAATCCAAACTGTCCGGCGCGGAAGCGTTCGAAGCCGCAGATCATCGATAGGTAGTCGATGTACGTGCCGACGTGGGTACGCGGTTGGCCTAGCCAAAACGCAGGCTCGATGCACGCCACCACCCCTGCGGCAGCCATGCGTTCGTAGTCGTCGGTGGTGCGTGAGATCATGTGGGTGTGGGAATCAACGAACATGGCTTTCGCTTTCTGATCAGGTGCGGCGCCTGTCGCCACTTCCGTTCGCTATGACGCTTCTGCAATAGCCGCCCAGCCCGGCTCGTCTGCGGCAGCATGTTTGGCAAGGTCAGGAGCTTCCGCCAGCACTTCCCTTGCGGCCGGCAAAGAAGATGCAGCCAGCGCCAGCGCCGCGGCTTGCTGTTCGACCACGGTCCCGGTTCTAAGAACCCGCCCAAGGTCGACGATCGCAGCCCTATCGGCATGCGGTCCGACGCAGCGCCAAAGCTCGGGACTAACTGGCCGCCCCGCGGCCCATCGTTCGTGCGCATAGTCGCACAGCATGCGCATCAAGGCGGGGTTGCTACGACGGTCCAAACCCTCAATCGGATCGAGCTTGCTGCCGACGAAGAGCGCTTTGAGGACCATGTGGTTCCAAGCATTCTCGTCGAACTCTTCCATTGGATAGGGGTTGCGGTGTGCGACAGCCTCGAAGATTGGCTGCATTGCGCTTCGCGCGCCCTCGCGGGCTCGCGCAACATGCAGCTTTGGATGCGGGTAAAGCGGCAGACCACGGTAGAATGTGATCAACTCTCCGACGTCCGCGGTGCGAAAAAGCTGCTCGAGCCTCGCTTTGAATCTCGTCGCGTCGTCGTTGTCGCTGGCCAAAATAAACGATAGACGGGCTGCCTGATCGACGCTCCAGTCGCTCGGGTTCCAACCGAATCGTGCTGTGCTCGCGGCGACAAGGTCCTCGGAAGTCAGGGCGAGATCTTGCTTTCCGAGGCGACGGATGGCGTAGCCCAGGGCTAGATAGAGTTCCTTTTCCGATGGTCCGGAGCGCATCAGCGCAATCTGCTGTTCGAACCAGCTGCCACCCTCGCTCGGTACAGCCCGGACAACCCACGCTCGCAAAAGATCAAGCGCCGCGTTACCAGCATTTGTCATCGGAACAACCTGTGCGAAAGCGCCCAATCGCGCTACCACGCTCAGCCGTCATTTTGCTGAAACTATGGCCCATGGCGAACCCTGTCCAGGGCTTAGCACCTTGCGAGCGAGACGATTGTTGCTGTGCTGGGAGAGCCAACTGGCTTGGCGGCAATCGAGCTCAGCTGATCTCAGCTCTCATCATAGATTAATTGCCGTTTGGTCGCGTCAAAGACTCCGCGGGCCGCCCGCGTGCGCGAACCCGGCCGGCGCTGAGAAGCAAATGTCGCCAGCCTACGCGGCACTCCCTCTCCTCGTCGCGAACGCCGGTGTGATGGCGCCCATCTTTCAAGCTCCGCCGACGCCTATAGACTGTCCCTTTCGAGTCCGAGGTTGCACAAGCGCTTGAGTGATGTCGTGTCGGTTAGCGTCTCTTCTCATGACTGGAAAAGCGAGCTCGACGCGCGGCGAGACCGCCTCTCGATACCGGCCGATTGGCGTTGCAGCATCGCAGTAGCCATCGCTTGAGCTCGGGCCGCTCGGCGCTACCTCTGCTTGGCCGAGGACAGCGAAGCCGTCCGATCGTGACCGGGTTATGGCCAGCCACAAAATGCGAAAAGGGCCGCGCGAGCGGCCCTATCGTAAGTCTCTCAATTCCTTTGGGAATTTTGGAGCGGGCGATGGGATTCGAACCCACGACCCCAACCTTGGCAAGGTTGTGCTCTACCCCTGAGCTACACCCGCATCCATTCGAGAGCGACCGCCCGGGGGCGATCGAGGGCCACGTTATGGCTTAAAGGCCGGGGGAATGCAAGCGGTCGAAATGCGGCCGTCATGCGACGGTTCCACGCTCATCTCCCCCCAATCGGCACAACTGATTCAGCGTCCCCTGGAGAAACCAGCCGGCGCGTCGCGCGCTTCTCCCTCGCCGGGGTATCGTAGAGGAGAAATCGAATGATACGAGGCTTGATCGTCGCTGCCGCAGTTACCGCAGGCGGAATGGCATTTGGCGTAGGAAGCGCCAATGCGGCGCCTGTTTCGACCGGGCTGTCCGGCCCCACTCAATTGCAGCAATCGTTGATCGAGAAGACGCAGTACCGACGGTACTGCCGCCGCTGGTATCGCGAATGCCGCGCACGGTGGGGCGGCGGATGGGACTTCCGCCGTTGTATGCGTCGCCACGGCTGCTAGTTCGAACGGGCTTGGCGCGGGACAACCCGCGCCAAGTCGCGTTTCAAGCCTCGCAGATGTAGCTCACCGTGCGAATGCGCCGCTCCCCGAGATTGCGGACCTGGTTACGGGTCATCTCCAGGAAATCATCACCGAGAAACATTCGGAACGTGAGCGGTGGCACGGAGCCCTTTTTCATCCGTTCCGCCATGGCCTCGAACCATTGCTGCCCCACATCGGTGGAATCGACGACGCTCACAATCTTGAAGCCTGCACCCGCCAGAAGGGCCTGCATCTCATCCGGCGTAGCGACATGGCTGATGGACGGCTCGCGCGCCCAGGGGACCGGATAGAGCACGTCACCGCCTTCACCCTGCAGCACGTCGTAGATGCCGAAGCGGCCGCCGGGTTTCAGCACGCGCCGGGCTTCGGCATACATCTTGTCCTTGGCTGCGATATTCATCGCGACATGAATGGTCATCGCGGCGTCGAAGCTGCCGTCCGCGAACGGGAGCTGAGTCGCATCACCCTGCCGGAAGGAAACCTTCTTGCCAAGCCCGACCCACTTGCTGAGGGCAGTCGCTGCCTCGCAGAAGGCCGGCGTCAGATCGATGCCCGTGACGTGGCAGCCGTAGGTCTCCACGAGCGTCCGCGCGGGCCCGCCGAGGCCGCTGCCGATGTCGAGGACGCGGGAATTCGCCGTGAGCTTCAGTCCCTCTGCAAGCTCGAGCGTGGCCTTGCGCCCGCGAATGTGAAACTCGTCAATGGCACCGAGGTCGGCGGTCGTCAGTGCGGCGATATCCTTCCCGCTCTCGCGTAGCTTGTCGGCGATCGCGTCCGCGAGATTGCCCGTCGCGCTGTAGTGGCTTGCTACCTTGTCCGTCATGGCACGGCTCCGCGTATTCGGGAACTTCACATTAGCCCGCCGGCGCGTTCAGCGAAATCGCAGTTTCGCGCGCGATAGCTGGCTGACCGACGTGCATCCCATGAGTTTCATGTCGCGCTCGATTTCTGTTCGCATCAACCCGAGCGCCCGCTCGACGCCGGGCCGCCCGGCCGCTGCCAGCGCAAACAGATAATAGCGGCCGACGCCGACCGCCTTGGCGCCAAGCGACAGCGCCTTGAGGACATGGGTCCCGCGCTGGACGCCACCGTCCATGAGCACGTCGATCCGGTCGCCGACGGCATCGACGATCTCGGCGAGCTGATCGAAAGCGCTGCGCGAGCCATCGAGCTGCCGGCCGCCATGGTTGGAGATGACGATGCCGGTACAGCCGATATCGATCGCCCGCCGTGCGTCCTCGACGCTCATGATGCCCTTGAGGCAGAATTGCCCGCCCCACTGCTTGACCATCTCCGCGATGTCGTTCCAGCTCATGGAAGGGTCGAGCATCTCAGTGAAATAGGTGCCGATCGAACTGGCACCGCCGCCGAAGTTGATGTGCTCGTCGAGCTGCGGCAGGCGGAATTTCTCGTGCGTGAAGTAGTCGATCGCCCAGCGCGGCTTCAGCGCGAATTCGATCATGCCGCCGAGTGTCAGGCGGAAGGGAATGGCGAAGCCCGTGCGGAGGTCGCGCTCTCGATTGCCGCCGGTGATCGAATCCACGGTCAGCATCATGATCTGAACGCCGGCGCTCTTCGCGCGCTCCAGCATGGCGCGATTTAGGCCACGATCCCTATGGAAATAGAACTGATAAACCTGCGGACCTGAGAACTTCGACCTGATCTCCTCGAGGCTCACCGTGCCGAGCGAGGAGACGCCGAACATCGTGCCGAATTTGTCGGCGGCGTGCGCAACGGCGCGCTCACCTTCGTGATGAAAGAGCCTCTGCAGCGCCGTCGGCGAGCAGTAGACCGGCATGTCGAGCTTGTGCCCGAGCACTTTGACGGAAAGATCGATCTCGCCCAGGCCCGTCAGCACGTCGGGCACGAGATCACATTCCTCGAAGGCGCGCGTGTTCCGGCGCAGCGTCGTCTCGTCGTCGGCGCCGCCATCGATGTAGTTGAAGATCGGACCAGGCAGGCGCCGGCGCGCGAGTTCGCGAAAGTCGTGAAAGTTCTGGCAGTGGTGCAGGCGCATTGAACCACCTTCCCCCGGCACTGAATGCCGCCGCTAAGTGGGCGCTACTTCCCCCACTTGGCCCAGTAAGGCCCGAATAGCGCATCTTCGGAAGGCTTGTCTTCAGGAATGGTCATGACGAGGTGCGTGATATTGACGAAGTTGCGCCAGGAAAGGTTGTCGGAGAATGCATTGGCCTGCCAGGTGCCGCAACCCATGGTCAACGTGAAGGGCAACGCGTTGTTGAAGCCACCGCCGTTGCCGAAGGTGTGCGCCTGGTTCACGAGCACGCGCACGACATCTGTATCTGCCGCCAGCTCGCGGGCATGATCCATGTTCTTCGTGTGAATGCCGCAGGAATGCCCGCGGCCCTGATAGTCGAGAATATCCTTCACGATCCGCTTGGCATCGGCGAAATCCTTGGCGCGATAAATCGTGAGTACAAGCGAGAGCTTCTCGCCGGAAAGCGGGTGCGCCTTGCCGATACCCGTCTCCTCGGCCATGACGAACTTGCAGCCGCGCGCGCTGTTCGACAGCTCGAACACCTCGACGAGCCGCTCAGGACCTTGGGCGATCACCGCGCGGTTGAGCTTGCCATCGATCCAGAGGCGATCGACGATACGTGAGCGCTCAGCCGGATCGGCCATATAACCGCCGTGCTTCTCCAGCGCCTTGATGGCCGCGCCATAGACCTCGTCGACGATGACGACGGCGTTCTCCGAGGAGCACGACGTGGCGTTGTCGAACGTCTTCGACTGCATGATGAGATCGGCAGCCGAATCGAGATCGGCGCTCGAGTCGATGATGACGGGCGCATTGCCGAGACCGACGCCGAGCGCCGGCTTGCCCGACTTGTAGGCGGCCTTGACGTTCGCCTGGCTGCCCGTCGCGACGACGAGATCGGACATCTCCATGAGCCGCGTCGTCATCTCGCGCGTGACAGGATTGGGCAGCATCTGCACGAGGTCGGGAGGAAGGCCGATACGGGTCAACTCCGCGCGCATTCCGGCGACGGCGGGCTCGGTCGCATCCCAGGCGGCCGGCGGCGGCGCGATGATAATCGCATTGCCGCCCTTGATGGCCATCATGGCCTTGTTGACAGGTGTGGCCTGCGGGTTCGTCGACGGCGTGATGGCCGCGACGACGCCGACGGGCTTGGCCCATTTCACGAGACCTTTTTCGGGGATCTCCTCGATGATCCCCGTCGACCTCGCGCGCAGGAGGTCGCGCAGCGTGCCGAAGGTCTTGCGCTGGTTCTTGATGACCTTGCTCTCGACGTTGCCGATGCCGGTCACCTCGACGGCGACCTCGGCCAGCCGCCGCGCCGTCTCGGGCTTGTAGAGCGACCACGCCAGTGCTGTGACGGCCTCGTCAATGCGCGGCTGGCCATCGCGCGCGATTTCGGCGGCGAAGGCGGCCATGGCCGCGCGGGCGCGCCTGATGAGATCGGGAACGGGGTCGGCAGCCGAGGTCTCGGCGGGCTTGCGGGCGGGTGTATCCTGCATGGCGTCGTCCCTCACTGGCTTGTTCTTGTCTTTGTCGCCTTTTCTACGATCAATTGACAGGCTTGGCGCAGGCATGTCAAACCGCGAGACGAAACGTCCTGATAAATGAGACGCTGCACTGCGTCATGCGCGGCCTAGTCTCGCCCAGGATGTCCATAAAGATAGCCGATGGCCCACGAGGGCACGAGAGCGCAAGGGAGGACGCCATGACCAAGATGACGACCGAGGAAGCCTTCGTGAAGGTGCTCCAGATGCACGGCATCGAGCACGCCTTCGGCATTATCGGCTCGGCCTTCATGCCGATCTCGGACCTCTTCCCGAAGGCCGGCATCACCTTCTGGGATGTCGCCAATGAGATGAACGGCGGCTTCATGTGCGACGGCTACACCCGCGCTTCCGGCAAGATCGCGATGTGCATCGCGCAGAATGGCCCGGGCATCACGAACTTCGTCACGCCCATCAAGACCGCCTACTGGAACCACACGCCCATGCTGCTGGTGACACCGCAGGCGGCGAACAAGACGATCGGCCAGGGCGGCTTCCAGGAAGTCGAGCAGATGGCGCTCTTCCGCGACATGGTCTGCTATCAGGAAGAAGTGCGCGATCCTTCGCGCGTGGCCGAGGTCCTCAACCGCGTGATCCTCAAGGCCAAGCGTCTTTCGGCACCCGCGCAGATCAACATCCCGCGCGACTACTGGACCCAGGTCGTCGATATCAATCTCCCCGCCGTCGTCGAGTTCGAGCGGCCAGCGGGCGGCGCGGAAGCCATCGCGGAAGCGGCGAAGCTGCTCTCGGACGCCAAGTTCCCGGTCATTCTCTCGGGCGCAGGCGTGGTGATCGGCGGTGCCATTCCCGACTGCAAGGCGCTCGCCGAGAAGCTCGATGCGCCGGTGTGCAGCGGCTACCAGCACAATGACAGCTTCCCCGGCAGCCATCCGCTCGCCGTCGGCCCGCTCGGCTACAACGGCTCGAAGGCGGCCATGGAGCTGATCGCGAAAGCCGATGTGGTGCTCGCGCTCGGCACGCGCCTCAATCCCTTCTCGACGCTGCCCGGCTACGGCATGGACTACTGGCCCAAGGAAGCCAAGATCATCCAGGTCGACATCAATGCGGACCGCATCGGGCTCACCAAGCCGATTGCCGTCGGCATCGTCGGTGATGCCAAGCTCGTCGCGCGCCAGATCCTCGCCAAGCTGACGCCAACCGCCGGCAATACCGGGCGCGATGCGCGCAAGGCCCTCGTCCATCAGACCAAGTCGGCGTGGCTGCAGACGCTCTCGGGCATGGATCACGAGGACGACGATCCCGGCACGACGTGGAACGAGCGGGCGCGCAAACGTGATCCCAACCGCCTCTCGCCGCGCCAGGCGTGGCGCGCCATCCAGGCCGGGCTGCCCAAGGATGCGATCATCTCCAGCGACATCGGCAACAACTGCGCGATCGGCAATGCCTATCCGACCTTCGAGCAGGGGCGGAAGTATCTGGCGCCCGGTCTGTTCGGGCCGTGCGGCTATGGCTTCCCGGCGATCATCGGCGCCAAGATCGGCTGCCCGGACACGCCGGTCGTTGGCTTTGCCGGCGACGGCGCCTTCGGCATCTCCATGAGCGAGATGGGCTCCATCGGCCGCAAGGAATATCCCGGCATCACCATGGTCGTGTTCCGCAACTACCAGTGGGGCGCGGAGAAGCGCAACACGACGCTCTGGTACGACGACAATTTCGTGGGCACGGAGCTACATCCGGAACTGAGCTACGCCAAGGTTGCCGAGGGCTGCGGCCTCAAGGGCGTCGCCGTCCGTACGCAGGATGAGCTGAAGGCGGCGATCGCGGAATCCTGCGAGGCGCAGAAGAAGGGCATCACGACCTTCATCGAGGTCATCCTCAATCAGGAGCTCGGCGAGCCCTTCCGTCGCGATGCCATGAAGAAACCAGTCGTCGTCGCCGGCATCAAGCGCGAAGACTTCCGACCGCAGAAGGTGGATTAGTTTTTCTCGCGGTCGCCAACGCCTCCAGCTACTGGCGCCGCGGCCGCCACTTAAGCTGTTGCGCCTCAACGGCGCGGCCTTCGGCCGCCACCGAATAGCAG
>JAEZAW010000389.1 GCA_023430315.1 Pseudomonadota bacterium
GCCGAGCCGAGTGTGACGGCGCCGACAAGCAGGCCGATGAGCAGACCGAGGTCGCCCTTGGCCCAGGTCGCGGCCATTTTCATGCCGACGGGATAGACACCCGCGAGGCAGAAGCCGGTCGCAAAACGAAGCACGGGCACGGCAATATCCGTCGGCGCAAAGAAAACGACGAGCGGGCAGGCCGCACCCGCGATAGTGGCAGCCGTTGTAAAGAGATTGCGCGGCTCGTAGCGGTCGGCAGCGCTGAGAAGTGCGCTCGTCAGCGTGCCGCCGACAAAACCAGCCTGCACGCTGCTCGTCATGAGCCCTTCCTGGAAGGGCGTCAGCGCCCAGCCCTGGCGCATCGCAGCGAGCGATGCCGTCGTGGCGAACCACGTTGTCATGGCCGCGACCTGGGCGAGCAGCAGGAAGATCAGCGAGCGCGTGCGGGTCGACGTATCGGCGCTTGCTGGCATGGTCTCAGATCTTTCGCTGAGAGTGCGTCTCGGGTGCGAACACGCCGAAGGCCGCGCCGATGAGAACAAGCCCCGCGGCGCCTCCGAGCAGCGCCGTGACCGGCCCGTAGAGATCCGCAATGAAGCCAAGCGCCAGCGGGCCGACGACATAGCCGATGTCGCCGGTCATGCGGAACGTGCTCATGGCAGCGGCATTCATGCCGGGCGGCGCGGAGTCGGCGGCATAGGCGGCCGGCGCGGCGCCGCCGGCCGCGATCGCCACGCCCCATACGAGGCACGCGACAACGAACCATGAATAGGTCGGCGCGAAGCAGAAGAGCACCATGGAAAGTCCGCTGATCAGCGTCACCGGCACGATGACGGTCTTGCGGCCGTAGCGATCCGCGAGCCAGCCGGCGGGATAGGCGGAGAAGAGCCCGGCGACGCTGCCGAGCATGAGACCGAAGCCGATGGCGCTCACCGAGAGGCCGAGGCGTGCCGTTGCGAGAATCGGAATGATGGCGAAGAGGCCGCCCGTGCGCACCACGGCATTCATGAGGGAGATCAGACTCACGAGCACATAGCCTGTGTGCCGCGTCAGCGTGCGGATCTGAGCGAGGAAGGAGAGGCTCGGCGCGCCGCTCGTACTCGGAGCGCGGGCCATCTCCCGCGTCTCGCGCACGGCGAACCAGGCAACGACGGTCGCGAGGAAGGCGCCGAGGCCCGTGAAGATGAAGGGTGCCGCGAGCCCGAAATGCTCGGCAAGCAGGCCGCCAGGAAAAGGGCCGATGCCGACCGAGAAGATGAAGGTTCCCTGATAGATCGCAATCATGCGTCCGCGCACCGCGGGCGTGCTGATATCGGCGAGCACGACCTGTCCGGTCGTGAGCACGAGGCCTGCACCGAAGCCCGCGACGAAGCGTGCGATGATGAACTCGGGATAGCTGGTCGCCCACGCGCACCAGAGATTGCCGAAGGCAGAGACGAGGCCGCCGATAGCGAGGCTCGGTCGTCGGCCGATCCAGTCCGATATCTGTCCTGCGGGCAGTGCCGAGAGGCAGCGCGCGAGGCCGTAGGCGGCAACGGCCATGCCGATCGCGGAAGCGGGCACGCCGAACGACTGCGCGTATAGCGCGAGCGACGGCACCATGGCGCCGAAGCCGAGCTGGTTCACGGCAACGAGTACGCACATCCAGAAGAGTATGCGGCGTTCGAGCGACATGGATGGCGGCGGGCACTCAGCGGTTCAGGGGGCTCGGGGGCCGCGCCGCACTGAGAACGCGGCAGCAGCGGGAAGACGTGGCCCATTGCATTGACGATTGGTGCCGTCGGCGCAAGGAAGTTCGACCGCTGCCCGGCCCCGGTCCCGCAATCGAGACCGGCGCGGCGTGCATGACGATCGGGTGCCGCTCCTCATTTCGGACGGCTGGTGGATGACCGGTCAGATGAGCCCAGTAAACATCGGTTACTCCGCCTACCGAGGTACTTGACCAGAAGTCCATACAATCGTATTGCCGCGCTAAATTAATCCGTAGGCTTACAAGGATTGTTCATGCACACGATTATGGTGACGGCGGGCGGGTTTGCGCTTCTGGGGCTGTTCCTAGTGCTGATGCGCTTTTGGACGGCCGCCCGCGGCATTTTTGCGGTCGCCGGGAAGGCGTTTATCCCGGTATGGCTCGCCATCACGATCGTGAATCTCTGGATCGGCGTCCGCTATGCCGGCTACACTGTTCTTCAGGAACTGCCGGTTTTCGCCATCACCTTCGGCCTGCCGGCAGCACTTGCGGTCCTGATCATCATACGCGCCGGTCGGTAACGACGGCTCCGAGAAGGCAGTAATGGCAGCAGAGGCCTCCGGCCCCGACCTGGTAAAGATCGTGGCCCTACTGGGATCGGCAGTTGTCGCCGTCCCCATCTTCAAGCGGCTCGGGCTTGGATCGGTTTTGGGATACCTGACGGCTGGGCTGGTCATTGGCCCGTTCGGCCTCGGACTGTTCTCCGATCCGCAGGCGATCATTCACGTTGCCGAGCTCGGCGTCGTGATGTTCCTCTTCATCGTCGGTCTCGAGATGGAGCCCTCGCGGCTGTGGGGCCTGAGGCGCGAAATCTTCGGGCTTGGCGCATTGCAGGTCGGTACGTGCAGTATCCTGCTGTCGTTCGTTGGCATCACCATGGGCTTTCCGCTCGGCGTGTCGTTCATCGCGGCTGCTGGGTTCGTGCTGACGTCCACCGCGATCGTCATGCAGGTGCTCGAAGAGCGCGGCGATCTCTCGACGCCCAGAGGCCAACGAATGGTCTCCGTGCTCTTGCTCGAGGATCTTGCCATCGTGCCGCTGCTGGCACTGGTGGCATTTCTCGCGCCGGGTGGTGCCGATGCGACACTGATGGATCGTCTCACGGCCGTTGCCATCGGCATCGGCTCGATCATCGGGCTTATTGTCGTCGGGCGATACCTGCTCAATCCGATGTTCAGCCTGCTCGCGAACGCCAAGGCGCGCGAGGTTCTGACCGCGTCGGCCCTATTCGTCGTGCTCGGCTCGGCCCTGGCCCTGCAACTCGGTGGCCTGTCCATGGCCATGGGGGCATTCCTGGCCGGTGTGCTGCTGTCGGAATCCTCATTTCGTCATCAGCTCGAAGCCGACATCGAGCCTTTTCGCGGGCTTTTGCTCGGCCTCTTCTTCCTCGGCGTTGGCATGGCGCTCGATCTCGGCGTCATCGCCAAGAACTGGCCGCTCGTGGTGACCAGCGTCGTCTCGTTCATGGTGCTGAAGTTCGCCGGTATCTATGGTGTCGCGCGCCTGATGAAGAGCTCGCACCGTGAGGCTCTCGAGCGCGCGGTGATCATGTGCCAGGGCGGCGAGTTCGCCTTCGTGCTCTATGCCTCGGCCCTGGCGGTCGGCCTGCTCACGGCCGAGAACAATGCCGTCCTCACCGCAGTCATCATCATCTCCATGGTCCTGACGCCACTCATGATCATGCTGCATGATCGACTCATGCCGGCGAAGAAGCAGTCCATGGACGGTGTCGAGGCTCCCGACGGCCTCAATAGCAATGTTCTCGTCATCGGCTTCGGCCGCTTCGGGCAGATCGTCAGCCAGCCGCTGCTCGCGCGCGGACACACGATCGCGTTTATCGACACGGACATCGAGGGCATCCGGGACAGTGTAGACTTCGGCTTCAAGGTGCACTACGGCGACGGCACGCGCCTCGACATCCTACAGGCCGCGGGGGCGGCCAACGCGCGAGCGATCATCATCGCGATCGACAACAAAGCCGCGACAAAGAGAATAGCGGACATCTGCAAGGCCGAGTTCCCGCTAGTACCTGTGTTCGCGCGCTCGTTCGACCGCACGACGTCCCTCGAGCTCATGCAGGCCGGCGTCGACTACCAGATCCGGGAGACATTTGAGTCCGCGCTCGCCATGTCGGAGGAACTGCTCGTCAGACTGGGGTGCGAGGACACACAGGCCGCAGACGTGATCGCCGAGTTCCGCCGGCGTGATGCAGATCGTTTCGATCTTGAGCTGGGCGGCGGACTTTACGCCGGACGCGCGCTTCTCATCGGCAATATTCCGAGCGAGCAGCGTCGCACCGAAGATGCTACCTGACGCGGCCACACTCTCGGCAAATCATTCGGCTAGGGGCCGATGCTAGGCCCATAAGTGGGCAGGCTCGTGTGGCGCGAGCTTGATGTACTTCGGAGGGAGATCGCTCGGCATGGTTCGCTGGCTGCCGCAGGCATTCCGATTTAGCGCGGGGGCGGCACTGAGTGCGCTGGTCCTGATCAGCGCATCGCTCGCGGCAGCAGCGCAGCGCGTTCCCGATGATCTCGCGTCGCGGCTCAACGAGCGCCAGCTCACGACCTATCGTACTTATCTCGCCGCGCGCGCGCCGTTCGACCGGCGGCTCGATACATACTGGGCCGAAGTCGACTCACTTCGCGAAGGGCGGCGCCGCAAGCGCGCGGCAGGCACCCCCTTCTCGGCTGCGGACTACGTGCCCGAGCATCCGCCGCAGTATGAAGGACCGCCGATGCCAGGTGATGTCGCCAAGATCATTGCCGATCTGCGGCCGCCGAGCCCGGACACCGAAATTGCCGGCCTCCATGATTTCCTTGCGGCTGCGAAGTCCCAGTACGGCTATGTGCCGGCAGCCATCCCGGAGCGCGAGTTCAAGCGCCGTTATGCGCTCGAGGCGTTGCGCGTCGGGCTCTCCAAGGCGCAGGTGATCGATGTCTATGCGCTGGAGACCGGCGGGCGCGGCGTCTACGACATGCAGGCCGGCATAGATCCCGAAACGCGCAAGGGGCGGCCGATTTCGACCGCGCTCGGCTATGCGCAGCTTCTCGCCGGCAACTCCGTCAACGAGGTGGCCAAGCATGGTCCTTCGTTCATCAACCGGCTGGAGGACTTGGCGCGTGCGCCCGGCATCTCTCCGAGCCGCTCGGCTTACCTCAAGCGCAAGGCCGGCATCGTGCGCAAGATGGTGCGCGCGGCGAAGTCCGTTCCCTATCAGTGGGGACGCCATGTGGCCCTCGGCAATACACCACGTGGCCAAGGCATTCATGCGTTGAATCTTGATCCCGACATCGGGCCGTGGCTGCAGGTCATCAAGCTCAGGGGCGTGCTGGATCATGGCCAGCACGCCGGACGTACGAACCTGTCCGGGCCGGAGCTCGAGATCATGAACCTCGCAGGCCCCGGCACAGGCCTCGAGATGATGACGCCGATCGGTCGGCGGATGCCGACGACGAATTTCTTCTCCCGCGCTGCTTACGGTCGCAACACGATCGTGCGCGAGAAGAACGGCGCCGAGCTGCTCGCGGCACTCGAGCAGCGGATGCGCATCAATGACAAGCGGGCCGGTGCAGTCGAGTTCGCGCGCATCTTCGACGAGATCGCACGCACTCGTCGGTAGCGATCGCAAACAGGAGCGCCGCGACGGATTTTCCATCAGCGGGCAGGATTGCGCATCAGCGCAAACCGACTATTGTGCAGTGCAGTATCCCCAATTGATGTTCCGATGAGGACGCCCACCATGGCCACCGCTCAACGCGCTGCCGCACCCGTGACTTCTGCCGCTCAGCTCGAAGCCTGCGCGAGAGCACTCACGGCCGCGGAGCGGGTACTCGGGTTGGCGCGGTCGTCCGTCGGTGCGAAATCGGCGGCGGCAGGCCGCAGCGACAGCGCGCAGCACGCGCTGCACGGCCTCGCGTGGCTCGCGACCTACGTCGAGGCACTGCGGCAGATGCTTGGCTGGGCGCAACGGCTCGAAGCCGAGGGCCGGGCGGGCGAGATGGAGCGGCTGCTCCTCGGCGCGGCCTTTGGCGAGTATCTGGCGCAGATCGGCGGCGGCATTCCCATGAGCCAGGGCGAGATCGTCCGCCCGGGCCAGCTCGGCATTCCTGCGGCCGAGGTCGCGCGCTTTCTCGCCGAGCCTGCTGTCGCCGAACTCGTGGAGAACGGTTTTACTGACGACGTGAAGGCGCGCATCGCGACGCTGATCGCGGACCAGCCGGGTGCGACGACATTCGGCGATACCGGCCTCGACGAAACGCTCGCGGCCATGCGCGAGGAAATGCGCAAATTCGCCGTCGAGAAAGTCATTCCCTACGCCCACGAGTGGCACCTCCAGAACGAGTACATTCCTCTCGAGGTCATTGCGGAGATGAGCGCCATGGGCGTGTTCGGCCTGACCATTCCGGAAGAGCACGGTGGGCTTGGCCTCGGTAAGGAGAGCATGTGCCTCGTCTCGGAGGAGCTGTCTCGGGGCTACATCGGCGTCGGCTCGCTCGGCACGCGTTCCGAAATCGCCGGCGAGCTGATCCTGCAGAACGGTACGAACGAGCAGAAGGCCAAGTACCTCGGCGCCATTTCCGCGGGCGAGATCCTGCCGACAGCGGTTTTCACTGAGCCGAACACGGGCTCCGACCTCGCCTCGCTCAAGACGCGCGCCGAGCTGCACGGCGATGCCTATAAGGTCTTCGGCCAGAAGACCTGGATCACGCATCCCGCGCGCGCCGATGTCATGACGCTGCTCGTGCGCACGAACCCCGGGGAGCCCGGCTACAAGGGGCTTTCCATGCTGCTCGCCGAGAAGCCGCGCGGGACGGACGAGAACCCCTTTCCGGCCGAAGGCATGACGGGTGGTGAGATCGAAGTGCTCGGCTATCGCGGCATGAAGGAGTTCGACATCTCCTTCGACGGCTTCGAGGTGCCGGCGAGCCAGCTTCTCGGTGGCGCAGAGGGCCAGGGCTTCAAGCAGCTCATGGCGACATTCGAGTCCGCACGCATTCAGACCGCGGCGCGCGCCGTCGGTGTCGCGCAGTCGGCTATGGATCTCGCGCTCAAGTACGCACTTGATCGCGTGCAGTTTGGCAAGCCGATCTACGCTTTCCCGCGCGTCGCCAACAAGATCGCCATGATGGCTGTCGAGACCATGATCGCGCGGCAGATCACGTACTTTGCCGCTCGCGAGAAGGACGAGGGCCGGCGCTGTGATCTCGAAGCCGGCATGGCCAAGCTGCTCGCCGCGCGCATTGCCTGGGCGAATGCCGACAACGCGCTACAGATCCACGGCGGCAACGGCTTTGCGCTGGAGTATCCAGTGTCTCGCGTGCTCTGTGACGCGCGCATCCTGAATATCTTCGAGGGTGCGGCCGAGATCCAGGCGCAGGTTATTGCCCGGCGACTGCTTGAAGGCGCCAACTAACGAAAGCCGGCTTCTGGAAGGCGCCAACTGACACAGTTGTGATGATCGCGAACCGTGCCGTGGTTCGCGGCGCGACCGACCTCCTGCTATTCTGATCCGGGGCGGCCAGAAGGTCATCATCATGCTCGAGACAGGCGTCGTCGCTCCCGCATCCCGTACCCTCTATCCTCCGACAGTGCCGCCGCCCGAGCAGCCCCTCAGGCTGCGGCGAGCACTCTTCGAATATGTGCGCAACCCACTGCGCGTTCTCTCGCGCCCCGTCTATGAAGAGCCGATGGTCGTCTTCGAGCCGGCGAAGGGACGCTTCGTCGTCTGGGTCACGCGGCCGGATCTCGTCGAGCAGGTTCTGATCGGCGGCGCTGATACCTTCCGAAAGACGGATGTCGAGCGCCGCGTTCTCGGTGCCAGTCTCGGCAATGGTGTGCTGACGTCCATCGGCGCGCACTGGCGCTGGCAGCGCCGCACTATGGCGCCGCTCTTCCGCCATCAGGAGATCCTGGCCTACGTGCCGGAGATGTCGGCCGCGGCCGACGCGCTCGCATTGAAGTGGCGGCAGGGTCCGGCTGGCGTCCGGGCGATCGACGCGGACATGATCGACGTCACGTTCGATGTGATCGCACGCACCATGCTCGCCGGTGGCGTGCCGGCCGAGGCCGAGCTCATCAAGCGCGAAGGCACGGCTTTTCTCGCCGGCAGCTCGTGGGAGCTGGCCTGGGCGCTCATGAAATTTCCGCGCTGGCTGCCCCATCCGGCCACCCGACGCCGGAACCGCGCCGCACAACAGATGCGCAGTGCGGTCGGCAGTCTCGTCGCTCGCCGCCGCGCCGATGGCGCGGGGGATGACGACCTGCTCGGGCGCTTGCTCGCGGCGCGCAATCCGGAGAGCGGTGCCCCTATGGGCGACGAGGATGTGATCAGCAACCTGCTGACGCTGCTCGAAGCCGGCCACGAGACGACGGCACGGGCGCTCACATGGGCGCTCTACCTGATGGCCCGCGCGCCCGAATGGCAGGATCGAGTGCGCGCTGAGGTCCTGGCCGTCGCCGGGAATGCGACCCTCGAAGCCGCGCACATACCGCACCTGTCCATCGCGGACCGTGTCATGAAGGAGGCCATGCGGCTCTACCCGCCGGCGCCGGTTATCGTGCGGATGCCAACGGCCGAAATGAAGATCGGTGAGGTCACGATCCGGCCGCACACGCAGATCGTGATCCCGATCTACGCCATTCATCGCCATCGCAAGCTTTGGGAGGATCCGGACCGCTTCGATCCCGATCGCTTTCTTCCCGAGCGCGAGAAGGCCTTGCCGCGCACGCAGTACATGCCGTTCGGCGCCGGCCCGCGCATTTGCCTCGGCATGTCCTTCGCGCAGGTCGAGGCAACCGTGCTGTTCGCGACATTCATCCGCGCGGCGCGCTTTGATTGGGACGGCCGCCATCTGCCGGAGCCTATCAGCCGCGTCACGCTCAGACCCAAGGGCGGAATGCCGCTGCGCGTCGAACCGATCAGCTGAGGTGAAGCGTGCTGAGAGGCTCAGCTTCCGGCCTTGAGATCTGCCGGTGAGATCAGCACCGAAAAGGCCTCGCACCAGATGATGACGCTCGCGTATTTGCTGATGTCGGTGCCTGCAGGGATCGCGTAGCGTTGGCTGCCCTTGAAAGCTCTGAGGCGCCCGAGGTCGACGAACATCTGTCCCTTGAGATCACCGTTGCGGCGAACTTCGCCCCTGGGCACGAGATAGACGTGGTACTTAGGACCAGGTCCGACCTCGAAGCTGTCCTCGAGAAACACGCTGTCGCGCCGTACGCTGACGGCGCCCTTGCCCCAGTGCACAGGATCGGAGGGATCGGCGTGGATGAACGTGCCACGCGCGACGACAGGTGCAGCTGTGTCGGCCTGCGTGAGTACTTCTGCGGCGGGTGGCGGTGGGAAGATGTAAGGAAAGAAGAAGATGCCGGCCGCAAAGCCGAACGCCGTGCCGAGCACGCCGCCGAGCAGAAATCCGATCAACCATCGTTTCACGGCCGTGTCTCCCTCGCGATGCTACGCGTGCGAAACTAGGCGATGAAGAAGCCGCGCGCCATGCGTTCCGATCGGGTACCATGCTCACAAAGCATCACTTCCACGCGAGACTGAAATGCCCCCGAGCGAGCCCTCTCTGACCATCGGCATCGAGGAGGAGAATCACCTCGTCGACGTGCGCACGCGCGCGCTCGCTACTGAAGCGCCTCCGGATTTCGTTGCCGAGTGCGAGCGCGTGCTTGGCCCTCAGGTCTCGCCTGAATTCCTGCGCTCGCAGATCGAGGTCGGCACGCGGCCGTGTCGGACGCTTGGCGAAGCTCGCGATGACCTGAGGCGTCTCCGCGCCGGCATCGTATCGAGCGCAGCGCATCATGGCCTCGCACCGATCGCCGCCTCGACGCATCCCTTCGCACGTGCGGGCCAGGCGCCCCATACGGACCGCGAGCGCTATCACACGCTCGCCCGTGATCTTGCCGGCGTCGGCCAACGACTGCTCATCTCGGGAATGCACGTCCATATCGGAATCGAGGACGACGAGCAGCGCATCGACCTCATGAACCAGCTTCGCTATTTCCTGCCGCATCTGCTGGTGCTGACGACCTCGTCGCCTTTCTGGGAGGGAGAGGACACGGGCCTCAAGAGCTGGCGCCTCGCCATATTCCGCGAATTGCCGCGCACGGGTCTGCCAGGACGCTTCAACAGCTGGGACGAGTATCGTCAGACGGTCGACGTGCTGGTGCGCGGCAAGGTCATGGAGGATGCCTCGAAGATCTGGTGGGACCTGCGCCCCTCCGCGCGTTTCCAGACGCTCGAGATGCGGATCACCGACATCTGCACGTCGAGCGAGGATGCAGTGACGGTCGCGGCCCTCTTCGTGTGCATTGCGCGGATGCTGCATCGCCTGCGCCGCAACAACCAGAGCTGGCGCACCTATCCCGTCTTCCTGCTCGAGGAGAACCGCTGGCGGGCGCAGCGCTACGGACTGCAGGGTTCGCTCTTCGACTTCGGGCGCGGCGAGCTCGTCCCCTACGCCGATTTGCTTGAGGAAATCCTGGTGATCATCCGTGAGGATGCCGTGGCTCTTGGTTGCCTCGACGAGGTGCTTGGCGCGCGTCGCATTCTGGCCGAGGGCACGAGCGCGGATCGTCAGCTCGCGTGGTTCGGACGCGCCCTCGCTGCGGGAGCCAGCCGGCAGGAGGCTCTCGAGGCCGTCGTCGATCAACTCATCGTGGAGACGAGCCGCGGCCTGTGACAGATTCTTGACGAATTGTCATGGAAGCCATAACCACTTGGACTTGCTGTCCAAGAGGCATTTCTCATGCTTGCACTCAAGGATGCGGAAGTCGTTGCTGCGGGCAGCACGCGCAACGTCTACCGCCATCCCGATGACCCGGCTCTGCTGGTTAAGGTGATCCGTCCCGCCGCTATCGAGGAGCGGTTCGGGAGCGGTGCGCCTTGGTACAAGTACAAGCGCCGCCGCTACCGGCACCTCATCGCTTACCTGCGCGAAATCCGTGAGCAGATCGCTGTCCATGCCATGGGTGGCGATCACCCGACCTATCTTCAGAAGATCGTCGGTATCGTCGAGACCGACATGGGCATGGGCTTTGCCGTCGAAGCCGTTCGAGGGCGCGACGGAAACTTTGCCCCGACCGTGGCGGAGCTGATCCGCAACGGTCAGTTCGACCGGTCTCTGCAGGAGAAGCTCGATCGCTTTCTCGATGATCTCGTGGCTTCCCCCGTAATCGTCGCCGATCTCCACCTCTCGAATGTTGTGCTCGGCTATACGCCCGAGCAGGGGGAGCACTTCGTGCTCATCGACGGCATCGGGTTCAAGAACGTCATTCCGCTCGAACGTATGAGCGCGTACCTCAATCGCTGGGGCAAGATGCGCAAGGCGAGCTTCTTCCGCGCCACGGTGGCGGCGCGGATTGCCGGGGCGGCCGCGAGCCCTCAGCTCGCCCCGCGGACGCCCGTACAACTGGTGCCGCCGCGCCACAGCTGAGGCTACCACCGCGAGGCCCTAGCCATTTTCTTGTTTTTGGGCGAAGAATTCGGCAGCAGGCGACGGAACTACGGGCGATCTGGCGCGAATTCGTTCGGGTGTTCTGTTTTCATTGACGCCCGGTACCGCTAGAATTGTCGGGTGTTCATCCTTTTGTTGACTTGCTGTTGTAGCCTCCAGAGCACGACAGTCGGACAGCACTGCGCTCCCTGGGTATGGATTGAGAGACGATGCAGAGATGCGTTCGGCACCGGATGAGTGAGCGCGCAATGTTGGCGCTCGGTGCGCTGCTGATTGCCGTGTCGCTCTCGGCCTGCGATCGGCCGCAAGCTCAAAGCAAGAGCAATCCAGCTGCAGCGTCGCCGCCTAGCGTCACGACGAGCCAGCCTGTCGTCAGCGAAATCGTGGAGTGGGACGAGTACACAGGCCGCTTCGAAGCCGTCGCGAGCGTCGAGGTGCGCGCGCGCGTGTCGGGATATGTCGACAAGATCCCCTTCGTCGATGGCCAGATGGTGAAGAAGGGCGACCTGCTCTTCGTCATCGATCCGCGGCCCTTCGAGCGCGTGCTCGGGCAGGCACAGGCCGAACTCGAGCAGGCGCGCACACGGGCGCAGAACGCTGCCCTGGACGTCGAGCGCGGAAAGCCGCTGCTTGAGCGCAAGATCATGTCGGAGAAGATGTTCGACGATCGCGCGAACCTTCTCAGGGAAGCCGAGTCCGCAGTCAAGGTCGCGGAGGCCAAGGTCGCCACGGCCGACCTGGAACTCGCCTTCACGCGGATCACGGCGCCGATCGATGGTCGCATCAGCCGCGCCACCGTGAGCCTCGGCAGCTGGATCTCGGCGGGCGGTGCGGCCAACGCGACTCTGCTGACGCTGATCGTGACGCAGGATCCGATCCACATCTATTTCGACATCAGCGAGAACAACTACATCAAGTACAAGCGCCTCGCCGAGCGCGGTGCGCTCTCGGGCAACGACCGTGCAGGCGCCGAGGTCGGCGTCGCGCTTCCCGATGAGACCACTTTTGCCCATCGCGGACGGCTCGACTTCATCGACAATCGCCTCGATCCCGGCACCGCGACCATGCGCGCGCGTGCCATCCTCGCCAATGGCGACCAGATGTTCTCGCCGGGTATGTTCGCGCGCGTCCGGCTCGCAGGCACGCCACTCCAGTCGACCGTCTTGCTCCCCGATGCCGCCATCGGCACGGATCAGGCCAGCAAGTTCGTGCTCGTCGTCGCCGACGACGGGATGGTTTCGCGTCGAATCGTCCAGCTCGGCCCGCTCTATCAGGGCCTCCGCGTCATCCGCAGCGGCGTCGAAGCCCAGGACTGGGTGGTGACGAGTGGTCTCCAGCGGGCGCGGCCGGGTCAAAAGGTGACGGCCAACCGCGAGGTGTTGCGCCTTTCTGAGGCTCGCAGCAGTTCGGTCAGCCGCTAGCTTTGGCGTATGACGACGAGCCCTCGTGCTGCAGCAGGGCAGGATCACGCCTGCAGCATTCGACCTTGACAGGCATGGTCCGCCGGCTCGCTTATTGAACGAGCCACGAACAGCCTAGCTTCAGGGACCGAGCGCTCTCATGACAACACCCCGT
>JAEZAW010000128.1 GCA_023430315.1 Pseudomonadota bacterium
ATCCGAAGGATAGTTCTCCCGCTCCGGCTCCTCTTCGGCGTTGAGGTGGTAGAGGTTGCCGAAGAACTCGTCGAATCGGTGATTGGTCGGCAGCATGTGATTGAGATCGCCGAGGTGGTTCTTGCCGAACTGCCCCGTCGCGTAGCCCTGCTCTTTCAGCAGCGCGGCAATAGTGACAATCTTTTCGTTCATGCCGACCGGAGCGGCGGGAATGCCGACCTTCGAGAGGCCTGTGCGGTACACGCTTTGGCCAGTAATGAAGGAGGAGCGGCCCGCTGTGCACGACTGCTCGCCGTAAGCATCGGTGAACAGCATTCCCTCTTTCGCGATACGGTCGATGTTGGGCGTCTGATAGCCCATCAGCCCATGCGTGTAACAACTGAGGTTCGACTGTCCGATGTCGTCACCCCAGATGACTAGGATGTTCGGCTTCTGAGCCCCGGCCCCATTCTGGCCGCCTTTTCGCGAAGTCGCCATGTCTCACTCCTGCTTTCACATTGATTCCACACGCTTTCTCTCAACCCATCGTAGTGCCGAAATTTCTTTAACCAGCCACGCCTCCATGCGACCGTGACGTGACCTTTGACCAAGCTGGAGGCTTTCTTGGACTTCGATCCCAGGTGGGGGGATGGCTCGAACGATCCGTGGTGTAAGCACTGCAATCGACCGATCACTTCCGAGCAGAAGAGCGTGCGCGTCGACTTCCCGCATGACCCGCATGGCTTCCGCGGACTGAGCGGGCTGTATCACGCGACGTGCGGCAAGCCCTTTGCGTCCATGGCGCGCGCCATGAGCATGCTGTCGTTCCGCCGCATCTAGCTCGCTCACAGTCGACGTCACATCAGCCTCCTGCCGCTTTCGATGAGTGCCTCGCCGTAAGCCATCGGCACGCGATGCGGGATATGGGGCCACGCAAAAGCATGTAGGGAAGCAGGGCGAGCAGCAGAGCCACCACGACCATCTCGCCGGGATAGAAAGTCTCGAGCACGACGGTCTGATAGATGGCGTCCATGCCAAGCGCGAGGAGGATGATGCGCGCCGTTGCCCGCAATGCCTCGCTCAAATTTTCGCCGAGATGTCGCGGCCGCGTGAATAGCCTGAGGAGATAGGGCGTCCGGCCCGTCCGTGCGTCCTTGATGCCGTCGTGCAGCGCGGCGAGAAACGCCATGACGGGCTGGAGAATGAAGCGGAAGGACATCGGCCCGCCGGGTCGCTCCACGACATCTTGCCAGATGCGCTTCTGCACATCGATCGACGCGCCGTGTTTCAGAAGACCCCACAGACCGAGCACGATCAGCAGCACGCTCGCGATAACGGTCAGGATCTGCGCGCTCTTGGAGACTGTGGCGTCCGACATGCTCGCCTGCGCGGTGCTTGAGGCACCATTGAGATGCATTTATGAAGACCGCTTGCGCACGACGCAGCGGAATCCGACGTGACAAGTTGAGGTATCGACGGCCTCCGCGTGACGCGCCGCCGGACGATAGCGCCGGCAATAGTTCGGCGCGCAGAGGTGCGAGCCACCCTTGAGAACCTTGCGGGGGATCTTGATCTCAGGCTGGCACGGGTCGTAGCTCGCCGCTTCCGGTCCGCCTCGTGGATTGCGCGGAACGCAGCAGGCCTTCGGCGCGTCGGCGGAATGACCCGTGGACCACCAGTCGGAGGTCCATTCCCAGACATTGCCGATCATGTCGAGAACGCCGTAGCCGTTCGGCGGATATGCCGTCACGGGTGATGTGCCGGCATAGCCATCCATCTCGAGGTTCTGGTGTGGGAACTCACCCTGCCAGGTGTTCGCCATGGGTCGACCACTAGGCATCAGCTCCTCACCCCAGGCGAACTCCGCCTCCTCGAGGCCACCGCGTGCGGCGAATTCCCATTCGGCCTCGGTTGGCAGTTCCTTCCCGGCCCACGTCGCATAGGCCACCGCGTCGCAGTAGGCGATGTGCACGACGGGATGCGCGTCGAGGCCGCTGTTCGTCGAGCGTGGCCCGTATGGCCGTCGCCAGTTCGCACCAAACTTGAAGCGCCACCACTGGCTCCAGTCCCGGAGATCGACGCGCTGCTTCGGAGGTGCGAAGACGAGCGATCCGGCCTTGAGCATCTCGGGAAGCGCGCCGGGGTAATCCTCCGCCTTGGGCTTCAACTCTGCGAAAGTCACGTAGCCCGTAGCATTCACGAACCGGCGGAACTCGCGATTGGTCACCGGCGTGCGGTCGATCCAGAACCCATCGACGGAAGCGCGATGCGCCGGCGCCTCCTCGGCATAGTGCTTGTCAGATCCCATGCGGAACGTGCCGCCGGGGATCCAGATCATCTCTGGAGGATGCGCAGTCGCCGGCTCGGGCGGGACAGAACGGGGTGCGTCGATGACCGTCATGAGCACCTCCCGTCAGCGCATCATGGACGACGCGCACTGCATCAGCGGCTCATGAAGACCGTCGCATCGAAGGCAAGCGATCAACTATCGGGGATTGACCTGAAAGGCGGTCATGGTCCGCCCTGAAGCCAGCGCTCAGCGCAACGAAGCACAGCCTCAACGTTGTTTCCCAAAGGCTTCGCCGCTCGGGGTCGCTGCTGCAGAAAAATAGGTATTTTCCCTGACTACTTCAAATTTGGAGTTGGAGCTATGGATTGCCCACTCAGTGATTGGGGGAAGGAATATGCTACGGGGGGATCAGTCATCATGACCGAATTTCTCAACACGATTATCGCCGCACTCTTGCTGTCGGTCGTGAGCCTCGTCACAGTCACGGGATCCGCCTGGGTGGCCACCCTGTTCTTTGCGCCGTAATAAAATCCAGAAACGTCCGGCATTTCTGCTAGATCGCGGATCTTTGGGCCCGATTGGAGCAGACTTTTATAGTGCTCCGCGATCTGTCGAAATGAAATGTCAGATAGGAAGATATGCCTAGACTTAGTGATACTACGGAATTTGATCGAAGGCGCGCCTACCAAATCCATTTGCTCCACTTAATTTGGATTGTAGGACGGTCTGTGTCGATTGTTATTCCGGTGCGATGGTTTTTCGACAGGAGAATGGGAATATAAAGTCTCCCGTCGAAACGGACAGCTGCACGAGTGCACGGAAGCATTATGAATGCAGTGTTCGCCTGCTCACAGATCAGGGGGGACTGAATGAGACATCTCGCAGCTCTCAATCAGTATCACAGTCTGGAGCTTGTCCCCGACACCATACGTAGGCCGCTCCTGACGTCGATCGCCTACTTCCTCGGCGCCGAAGTGGCCTTCCTCATCGGTACGCTCTCCGACCAGATCTTCGCGCCGTTCTGGCCCCCGAACATCATTCTGTTCTGCGCGCTTCTGGGCGCCCGTTACGGCGATTGGTGGAGATACGTGCTCGCGGTGCTGCCTGCTCACATCCTCGCCGAGCTCCAGGTCGGCATGGACTGGCCGCAGATACTGGTCGCCTTTCTGACGAACTGCGCCGTCGCCTTGCTCAGTGCGTTTGCGATCAAATGGCTTCTCGGCGGGCCTCCCTGGCTCAACACTTTCCGCCGGGCGCTCATCTTCGTCGTCATCGCCGCAGGTATCGGCCCCGCCACCGTCGCATTCTTCGGTGCCTACGTTCGAGTCTACGGCGGCGAGCTGCCGGCTGACTATTGGCTGTTCTGGATGCAATGGTACATGGCCAACGCGCTCGGCAACCTGACGCTTGCACCGCTATTCCTCTCGTTCTTTTCTGCCGGCAGAGATGACACCCAAATAGCCCGACCACACATACGCTGGGCGGAGAAAGCTATCATCTCTATCGGCGTGCTACTCACGTGCGCGATCGCAATTCGCGCATCACTCTACTCGGGCAGCACGGGCTTGCTGCCGACGCTCCTCTACCTTCCGATGCCGTTCGTGTTCTGGGGGACAGTGCGATTTGGCGTTCGCGGCGCCTCCTTGGCGCTTCTCGTCCTCGCTCTCACGTCCATATGGGTCAGCTTGAGCGGACCGACCGTATTTTCTGCTTCCACTGCCGAAGACAATGTTTTGGCTCTGCAGATCTTCCTCAGCGGCCTGGCGGCCCCGGTTCTCGTGTTCGGCGCCCACATTGATGGCTCCAAGCGCAAAGAGCGCCGAAGTCGCGCACTTTCGCAAATGATCCTGCGGTCGAAAGAGCAGAACCAGCGCAAAATGGCAGGCGATCTTCATGAAGGCGTGTGCCAGGACCTGGCAGCGACATATCTCCGAGCCCGTCAACTCTTCAAGTTACTTCCACCGGAAACGAAGTCGGAGGCTGCAGCCATAGAGGAGGACCTGCTGCAGGCGATCGGCGCGCTGCGTGCCGCTGCTTATGGCATGTATCCCCCCTTGCTGGTCGAGGGCGGGCTCGAGCCGGCGCTGCGGAGCTTTCTTCGCACATACTCCGAGCGGACAGGGATCGCCGTGGTTCTGCGGCTGTCGTCCGACATCGGCCGGCTAACCTCTGATGCGGAGAACGTCGCCTTTCGCATCGTCGAGGAGGCACTGACCAACGTCGAGAAGCATTCGAGCAGCGATACCGCTCAGGTGACGCTATCGCGCAGCGGAGCTTCGGCCGACGGGCTACTCATGCTGCGTATAGAGGACCCCGCGCCCAGCCGGCCGCGCAGGATGAGTATATTGTCCTGGCTCAGGAGCTTGGCGCCGTCGTCAGGAGTGAGCGGGCTCGGCACTGCGGCAATGGCCGAGCGAATTGACACGATCGGCGGCCGATTGAATATCTTTAATATCGGCGGCTCGACGATTGTGGAGGCCGCCTTTCCGGATCTGCAATCGCCTTGAGCGATCTCGAAGCCGCTAGCGTCCCAAGTGAAGCTCAGAATCAAAGGGGACACTAGAATCATGATCTTGCTAGTGAGATTCAGATCGAGAAATTCGCCAGATCAAGCGGCCGGCGTCGAGCGAATTTCTCGATCTGAATCACACTAGGGCTCGACGAGCTTGTTGCGAATTGCATACCTCACAAGGGCAGCGGTCGAATCGAAATTGAGCTTATGCATGATATTCGATCGGTGCGTCTCGACCGTTTTGATGCTGATGTTGAGCACGCCCGCGATGGCCTTGTTGCTATGACCCTCGGCGATCAGCTGCACGATGCCGCGCTCACGGCTCGTGAGCACGCCATCGGCCTTGGACTTTGTCAGGTAGGCATCCAGAATGCGGTCCGAAGCCCTGCCCGTGAAGAATGAGCGCCCAACTGCCAGAGCCTCGACGGCCGAGTACAAGTGCTGCTCGACATCCGACTTGAGGAGATAACCGCGTGCACCAGCCTGCAATAGATCCTGCAGTATGGTCTCGTTGTCGTGCATAGTGAAAATGAGGACTTCGACGGTTGGTGCACGCATTCGTATCTGGCGAGTGGCCTCCACGCCGTTGATCAGCGGCAGAGAATAATCGACAATGGCGATATCTGGCTTGTGGGTGATCGCCTGAGCAATCGCCCTTCTCCCATCGGCGGCTTCGGCGACAACCGACCAGTCTGCTCGCGATTCGAGAATTCTCCGCAATCCGGCGCGGACAACATCGTGATCATCGGCGATCAACAAGCGGACCATGCTCGCTCCATTCCGCCGGCGCCTGCATCTCGATTAATCAAGGCACATGGTGTTGAAGGCGGAAATCGTTTTAGTTGTAAGTCAGCGTGCATTGCTTGCGCAATGCATAACTCGGACTATTCGCCATCGGATCGCATACTTACTTAATGCGCTTCCGGTTTTTGCCGCATTCGATTTTGCTGGAAGCCACGACTGAAGCTCAATCGAGCGCAAGCCGCAACCGTGCCGTCCCCGAGTGCTGACACCGACTTATCAAGCGGCGGCCGAGCCGCAATAGGTGAAAACCCGCGGTCGTTAGATGCGGCGCCCCAATTGCGCTCGCGACGCTTCGCGCGAAGCTCAGTGACGCGATGTCACGAGCCCTTAGCAACACCTACCGAAGCGCTTCAACAGCAGCCCGCTTTCGAATGCCCGAATGCCATCTCGATACTGCTGCCGACATCAGTGAAAACCCCAATCAATGCAATTCGGATCAATCCCGATGATCGGTCGCCATCGCAACCGGCCCATTCCGCGCATCCGTTAATCGATAAGCATCAGGTACGCAGACGATATCCGAAGGCAAAAGACAACCGTTCATTAATCATAATCGATCAACTCCGGCTTTAACCATAACTAACTCGATTGTCAGGGTTTATGCGGAGTTTCGATTCGCACTCATACGAATAATATGGTGTCAACTTACGGAGTAACCAGGAGGCGTGGCGGCCTCAAACCCGCGAGGGCGCCAAGAGTTCTCAGCAGATACGAGGCAGGTCCTGAGGGGAGTCCAGGCCATGCTATACGTGTTCATACTTAGCTCATTGCTTGCTGGGCTATGGATTTCGCCTCTTGCGGCATCGCCAGCCGAGAAGACGCGTGTTCTTATCCTGCATCCACAGAATGAGACACTGCCGGCGAGTGTAGAGGCTGGCACGGCCATCAGGACCCGTCTCGCCGAACGGTATGGCGGAAATCTCGACATCCATACCGAGTATTTGGAGCTCTCCCGATATCAGGAGACCCATCAACGGCGCCTGGCCGCCGACTATCTCGCGGCGAAGTATGCGACAGTGGGGCTATCGCTGATCGTTACGATAGGCTCCGATGCGCTCGGCTTCGTACTCCGCCATCGGTACGCCTTCGACTCCAGCACGCCGATCGTATTCTGCTGTACAAGCCTCGACTCCGTGACAGCACTGGCGCCCCCTTCGAATGTCTTCGGCATCGTGAGCGACTACGACGTGGGCAAGACGGCGGCCCTCGCTTTACGGCTCCAGCCGACAGCCCGCAGGCTGATCGTGATTACGGGGGCGTCGGAGCTGGACCGGCGCTTCGAGGTGGGAGCGCGGGATGCGCTCAGAGCATTCGATTCTCGCTTAAGCATTGAGTATCTCAGCGGCCTGCCACGTGACGAGCTCTTGAAAGCCGTCTCGAGCGTGCCTCGCGATACGATCATTCTGATGCTGACATACTTTATGGATCGGAACGGCTGGCAGTCAGTGCCTCGTGACGTCGCGGAGGAAGTCGCCAAAGCTGCCTCTGCGCCGACGTACGCCATGTTCGACACGATGCTCGGAGGCGGCATCGTCGGCGGTCACATGGATGCATTTGGGAGAGTTGGCATTGCCACTGCCGATCTCGCCATTCAAGTACTGGCGGGAGCCGTTGCGATCGGCGATGCGATACGCCTGCGCTCCGCTCACAGCATCCTTGTGGATGCCCGGCAGCTCGAGCGCTGGAACCTCCCTCGAAATCGACTGCCGCCAGAGGCAACGGTGCTGTTCGACAAGCCCGCCGTATGGGAGACACATCGGAAAGAGACGACCGCGACGCTGGCTGCGTTCGGCATCGTGACGCTCGCACTGGCGATATTGCTTGCCCAGGTTCGCAGGCGCATCAGAGCGGAAACCCACCTGAGAGAAAGCGACGAGCGCTTGAATTTTGCGGCAGCCTCCAGCGGCATAGGCTTGTGGCAGTACGACATCCGGACGGGTGAGCTCTGGGCCTCCGAGCATTGCCGCGCCATTTTTGGATTGTCGCGCGATTGCCAACTGACGCCGGATACTCTTCTGCGCCGCGTGCATCCCGAGGATCGCAGTATTGCTGCCGCGGCCATCCGCGCGGCCACATACGGACCTCACACGGACAACTTGCTCGAGTTCTGTGCCATCCGGCCGGATGGCAAAATCTGCTCCATCCAAGCGCGCGGCCACAGCACTTTGGATGATAAAGGCAATACCACAAGCATCAGCGGCATCTTCCGCGATCTTACACCCTATAGAGCCGCTCAGAAGGAAGCCCGGGAGCTTTCGCAGCGCATCCTGGCCATTCAGGATGAAGAGCGGCAGCGCATCGCCCAGGAACTTCACGATTCCACAGCGCAACATCTGGCGGCGATCAATCTCAATCTCATGGCCCTGCGCGGCAGCCGCCATTCAGCCGAGCCGAGCGCGCCCGTCTTCAAGGATATTCAGGACTCGCTCGTGTCGGCGATGAACGAGATGAGGACCTTCACGTACCTGCTGTATCCTCAGGAACTGGTTCATGGTGAACTGCGCGAGGCGTTGACCAAATACATCGAAGGCTTCAGTCAGCGCACTGGCTTGCATGTCACCTTACGGGCATCGAGCGAGCTCGATGGGTTTGCGCAAGATCTGCAGCACTCTCTGTTGCGTATCGTGCAAGAATCTCTGGCCAACGTGCACCGGCACGCATCCGCGAGCCAGGTTACGGTCAAGCTGCAGCGACGGGCCGGCTGGATACATTTGCTGATTGCAGACGATGGCGTCGGCTTGCAGTACCTGCCGCGGGAGCACGACAAGGAGAACTCGGTTCTCCCGTCCGGCGTTGGTATTCCGGGAATGACCGCCCGGGCACAGCAGCTTGGGGGGCGTCTCGTGGTGCGCAGCCGATCAAGCGGCACCATCGTGCACGCCTCGCTTCCCATCCAGTTCAAGTCGCTGACTGCACCCGCAAACAAGAATGGCACCGGCACGCTCACTGCGTCGGAACGCCGGCGCGAAGACACGATCTCGATCCATGCCAAGAGAATAGAGAACGCCGGCCCGCGACTATCACGTCGCCCGACGCACGTACGAGAGCGCCACCACCAGGCTTAGCGCTCTCGGAGCGCGCGCACCGATCGCCGCCGCGAGATCACGGCACGCTCCGCGCGTTCAGAGAGGCCTCCGAGCGAAACGTCACGTCGCATCCGCCCCCCTCCTTAGACCTTGAGATCTCGTCAGGGTTACCAAAGCGGGATTTGGGCACTCGTCCCGATATCAGACCCCTCCGTGCACGTGTGATCGTCCGTGGCTGACGCAGTGCACAACCCAATCCGCAAGCGATCGGCAGCTCATTTCACGGCCCAATCGCAGGCACGAAATCAGGGGACGGCTCCATGACGGACAACATAGTGGCAACGATCTCGGAATATTTGACGCCGGACATCATCGGCAAGCTCGCCACCGCATCGGGATTGGATCGCTCCATGGCCGGAGAGGCCGTCAGCGCCGCCGTTCCAACGATCCTGAACAGTCTCGCAGAGCTCGTTACGCAACCTGGCGGCGCACGCCGCCTCATGAGCGTGATATCCGAGCAAACGGGCGATCTGCAGAGTTTTGCGAGCAGCTTGATCGCTCCATCCCAATCGGCGGCGACAGGCAATAGCATTCTGTCATCTCTCATAGGCGGCTCCACGCCTGGCACCATTGCATCGGGCATTGCGAACATGCTCGGCCTGAGCACGAACGCCGTGCAGACCATTCTGGGCCTCGTTACGCCACTCGTTCTGGGTGGTCTCAGGCGCGCGCAGAACGCGCGCGGCCTCGATGCCGATGGCCTCGCACGAATGCTCGGCGAGCAGAAGGAGAACATCACCGATGCCATTCCGGCGGGCCTCGTCGGCTTTCTTCGCAAGAGCGGCCTCGTCGACGGCGCCGCCATCCGGCCCACTAGCCGGGCCGATCTCCCGCGCGTCGCATCAGCCGCAACGGCTAGGCCACGTCAGGAACCAGCAGCAGCTGCTGCTGAAAAGGGTGTTACCTGGCCTTACTGGGCGCTCACCGTTGCCGTGCTCGGCGGCCTACTGTGGGCACTCCTGCCGCGCGACGACGACGGGGTCAGCCAGACCGCCTCCGTCACCGGCGCCCCGCAGGAGCGCCCGATGCTTCCGCCGGCTGCAAAGAGCACAGTCGTGTACATCGTGCGGCCCAACGGAAACTGGACGTCGATCGGTGCATCGAGCAACGAGTACGTCAACCGCGTCATCTACAGTTCGCGCGGCGACGCTCTCGGCACGATCCGGGACGTCCTCATGGGGCCTGACAGCAAGCCTGAGGCGGCTGTCATCAGTGTCGGCCGCTATCTCGGCATCGGCGACAAGGTCGTGGCCGTACCCTTCCATGCATTGAATTTCGAGCAGCGCGAAGGAGAGCGCAGGCTCGTCATCGATCTCGCGAAAGAGACGCTGCAGAGCGCACCGCAGTTCGAGAACATTCCCGCACCCAAGCAATAGCGGCACCGACAAGACGATGCTCGGATGCGAGCATCGTCTTGCTCTTGTTTCGCGACTTCAACAGGCCAAACCATGGCGATCGCACTGTTGAAATGCGGCTTGATCTTTCTAGGCAGCCATGTCGCGCTCGTGACGCTCGCGTTCCTGCTGTTCGCCAGCGCGTAGTCGTACGCTCCGGGAAATGCCTGAGCCCAAACACGGGTTACTCCCGATGGGCATCTCAGCCACCGCGGCTCACAGTCATCGTGCGTGGATCGCCCATGATCCTGTGTGGATGGAGTACGACATGATTACGAAACTTACGGGCATGATCGCTGCCGGCGTTCTCGGCGTCGCTGTTGTTGGCCAGGCGGCTATGGCGCAGGGCTTCGACAACAAGAAGTTCTTCAATGAGATGACGAGCCGTGGTGTCAGCACCGGCACGCTCGATCCCGATAAGTTTTTCGAGGAGATGCGTGCCACCGGCGCCAGCGCCCAGAACCAGTTCTCTCCCGAGAAATTCTTCGAGGAACTGCAGGCGCGGGGCGCATCGACTCCTGCGGGCTTCGATTCGAGGCGCTTCTTCGATGAACTGGCCGCGACCGGAGCCAAGGCGCCGGACATCGTGAGCACCCGTAAGTAGAACGCCCGATGCTTTTACATGGACGAGCGTAGCGGCGGCGCGACTTGCAATGTCGGGCCGTCGCTGCTGCCTCATGGCTTCACTACAGCTCAAGTCAATCGCACCGGTGATCGCGTGATCGCCGGCATCATTCATTCGAGGGAGCGCGCGCATGCTCGCACTGAAATCTCTGCACCGCACGGTGGCTTTGCTCGCGACACTCGCAATGATGCCGATGGTCTCCGGCGCTTCGGCGCAGGAACAGAAGCCGCGCCTCACGTTCAGCGACGCGATCAAGCGCGCGATGCCGAGCGTCGTCGGTATCCAGGTAAAGGGTGAAGAGCATATCGAAGAGCCGAATGCTTTCTTCAATCATCCCGCCGCCTTCGTCGAAGGGACGAGCCCGCAAAAAGGAAAAACGCGCGTCGTTGGCTCGATCGGCTCCGGCGTGATCGTCGGCGTGAAGGGGAATACTGGTTACATCGTAACGAATTTTCATGTGATCGAAGGAGCTGACCGCATTGGCATCAAGCTGAATGATGGCCGTGCCTTCGAAGCCAAGCTTGTCGGCCGCGATGCGCCGACGGACATCGCTCTACTCACAGTCGAAGCACCAGCGCTCGTTCCCATCCGCCTCGGCGGACGCAAGCCACTCGAGGTTGGCGATCTCGTCCTGGCCATCGGCGCGCCTCTCGGATTGGAGTCCACAGCCACGCTCGGCATGATCAGCAATCTGTTCCGCTCCTCGGTCCACTATCGGAATTACGAGGGCTACATTCAGCACGATGCCTCCATAAATCCTGGCAACTCGGGCGGAGCACTGCTGAACACGGAAGGCGAGCTCATCGGCATCAATACCGCAATCAAGAGCCCGAGCGGCGGCAGTGTCGGGCTGGCATTCGCACAGCCTGTCGGTCTCGCCATGAAGATCGGCGACCAGATCATGAAGAATGGTCGTGTGCTGCGCGGTGAGATCGGCGTTTCGAGTACGACGGTTACACCCAGAATTATGGGAGAGCTCAAGCTCGATGTGTCTCAAGGAGCCGTGTTGACGACCGTTGCTGCCGGTTCTCCGGCAGAGAAAGCAGGATTGAAAGTCGGCGACGCCATCGTTGAGGTGGGCATCTCGAAGCCCGAGCGCTTCCTCGGGATCGGCGATGCCATGCACATGGTGCCCATCATCTCTGCACGCAACCTAGAAGCCGTACTTGGGATCCACGGCGTCGGCGATAGCCTCATGTTGAAGTACCATCGAGGTGACGCGGTTCACACGACGGAAGTCAAGTTCGGACCACTATCGGATACGCCGCAAAGGTTTGAGGCGCCGGCAGCGGTTAGCCGACTGCGCGGCCTCGTGGTGACGGACCTCGGTCCACAAAACCCGAGATTTGGCGAAGTTTCCGGCATTGTCGTCCTCGAGGCAAAGCCGCACTCGCCGGCGGAGTTCGCGGGCTTCCTGCCCGATGACATCATCACGCATGTTGCCGGCCGAAACCTTCGCACGCCCGGGGATTTCTTCGAGCTCAGCGCCGGCGGCGCGGAAGCGCCCGAGATCCGACTTATCCGGGGCAGCACGCCATTGCGCTTCAAGATGCCTTTCTGATCGATCCAAAGCTGAGGCAGTCGCTCGTCGCACTGCCGCCTCGAGAGCGCGACTGCAAGGCGTATAGGGGCAGATCTGGGCTCATTTAGGGGTGCGCCCTGATGGCTCCGAGGCGGTGCCGGCAGGAGACTCGTCACCAGTCGGCACAGCAACGAGGGGTCCGAGGCCCATGAGAGCCCCTATTGCAGCACCCCCTCCGCCGCTGCGCGATGCGTCAAAGTCCGACTTCCGGAGGACGTGCTATGAAGATTCTCAGCTCAGCACTTATTGCAGCAGCGTTGGTCGCGGTTTCGGCGCACTCGGATCGGCTCTTCGGTCCAGTCGGCGCGGATGCACCGCAGTCGATGCGCCTTGCGGTAAACGATCCGGTTGTCCAGCAGGCCATGCCGGGAGAATGCTGCAACGACGATTTCCGACAGGCCCTGCCACTATGGGAGAGCCCGATCGACAGCGCGATAGCAAAGCCATAGCCAAGCAAGGTGATGTCGCTGAAGTTCCCTTCCGTGGCGCGCCTGAGGCTGGTGTTCCGACGGGGATCGGCATGATCCCTGTCCGGGCGCCAGCCTCACTTCAATTCGTTCGGCTCAGCAGATCCAACAAGCATTTCGGCGCGAGGACCGCATGATATCAGTGGGACAGGTCATCGTCTGGATCGTGATCGGCTTGATCGGCGGCACGCTGGCCGGATTTCTGATCAAAGGCGATCGGCACGGCTTTGGCACCATGAACAATCTCGGTCTAGGGCTTCTGGGCGCGCTTACGGGTGGATTTCTGTTCCGAGGCCTCGGTCTGTTCGAAGGGCTCGACCGATACTCCGTCTCTCTGCGCGACATCATTTCCGCAATTGTCGGCTCGCTGCTCGTCCTGGCGCTGCTCTGGTACTGGAACCGCTCCAAAAGCTTCGGCTGACACGACCAGGATGCGCGCGCAGCAGCGCTCCCGCCTCAACGCACGCCCGCTAAAAGTGCGCCTGTTGTAAATTGGTCCCATTCCAGCCCATTGCGGACGCCCTCCCCCTTTGCAATTGACAGCCATCATCGATTGAGGCGAACTAGTGGCCGTGACGGTAGTGCCACATGCAGCAATGCATTGGGCACTTTGGGAACACGGTGAGACGCAGCGGTTTGCAAGAGCCGAAATGTGCCGATCCCGTGGCTGCGCCCGCAACTGTAAGCGGCGAGTCCTCTTCAAACATGCCACTGACGGCGCGCAAGCGCAGTCGGGAAGGCTGGAGAGAGACGCCTGAGCCGCGAGCCAGGAGACCGACCGGCACGAGTCGCCCATCCCCCGTGCGGGCCGCTCGGTGGAACGGTTTCCCGTAGTGGCGACTGATGTGCAACCGATTGGGAGCTACGTCAGAGATGCCCGGGGTCTTCACCACACTCTGACAGACTGAGACGATTTCGCTTGTCGGTGCGGGCTGCGCACGAGGTGTGATTGCCATCGCACCTGCTTCGCGCCGCCGGCATTTCTGTCAGTGCACCCTTGGGCCGCACCTGCTGGGCTCCCGTCCATCAATCGTGACGGGGTCGTATGACTATTCGGGTTCGTTTTCGCAGTGTATCGCTCATATCGTGTACTGCGCTCGCCGCTGCATGTGCGTTCTCGGCCGCAATGACCTCCTCGGCGCGCGCGCAGGACGCGATCCCGCTCGAAGGCATCGTGATCTACTCGGCCAACCGTACGCCGACGGATGCGGCCAAAGTCGGTTCGTCCGTCGAGGTGATCACCGAGAAAGAGCTCGAGGCGCGCGCGCAGACATACGTGAAGGACTACCTCGAGACGCTGCCGGGTGTGAGTTTCTCGCAGGCCGGAGGGCCGGGCGGGACGTCCACGATCAGTTTGCGCGGCACGACAGGCGGATACGTCAAGGTTCTGGTCGACGGCATCGATGTCAGCGATCCCTCAAACACGGTGACCTCTGCGCACTTCGAGCATCTTCTTGTCGGCGATATCGCCCGCATCGAGGTGCTGAAGGGCTCGCAGAGCGGCCTTTACGGCGGCGATGCCGTCGGCGGCGTCATCACTATCGAGACGAAGGCTGCACGCAAGCTTGGCTTCTCGCAAAGCGGCGGCGCGGAATACGGCGCCTACAATACGTGGCGCGGCGCCTATACTACCGGCTATCTGGCTGCCGATGGCAGCAACATATCGCTCTCAGTCCAGGGCGTGACTACGGACGGCTTCTCTGCGGCAGCCGCTGGTCGTGAGGACGACGGCTATAAGAACCTGACATTCTCCGGCCG